>NZ_JAQISM010000016.1:0-195811 GCF_027919975.1 Psychrobacter sp. ANT_H3
CACGCAGTAAAGGTCGCCCGATGAAGCAGAAAACTTGTGATACTCGTGAGAATGTCGCCTAAGAGCGTTTGCTTCTAGAATCCCCCGCTTGAGCTTGGCGAAAGTGGAGGAGTATGTCAATCTGCTGTTTTAATTCTTATAAGTTATAAACTTCCTAGGCATTTAATTATCTAAGCGCCTGCTAGCCTTTTTTCGCTTTTTTTCTTATGATAGATGTTTTTGCTGACTTGCTAGGGTTTTCAAATAAATGTTTGATAGCCGTTCTTAAATCCAGCTGCTAAATCAAATTATTTGCTTGATGTTTCTAGGTGTTTTTAGACGTTTTTTTGCTTCGACTTTATTAAAAATAAAACTTTTATCGTTAGTTCAAAATAAAATTGATACGTTAATAGTGATGGGCGATGCGACGGGTATAAATCCTCCTTGCTTGCGGCTATCATAGCGGCCACGCAACACGCAACATTCACCCCAATCGCACTGTATCGGTTTTAAAGTGAATCCTTTATAGAAAATAAAAATTGCACCTTGAATACTTTAAGAGATTTTGCAGTGATAAGCGCTTTGTCTCTTTTTAAATCTGATGGCTATTACGTACATATTACTGAGGAAGTGATGGATGGACGCACTGAGCGTGTTGCTACAAAATGTGCATTTATTCGAAACGAAATATTATCGTTTAAATGGCGCTGGTCATTGGTCTTATTCAATCACAAGACAGGATACGATTTTATTTTATTTGGTGATGTCGGGTGGTTTTGTTATTGATGTCAGCAATGGTCCGCGAGAAGTGCATGCTGGCGACATGATTATGGTTCCAAGTGCCCATAAGCATGTCAGTTACGCGCTAAATCATCATGGTGATAATGCTGCATCGTTAGATGAGTCATTGGCAAATTGTCAAAAGCATACACTGGATCTTCAGGGTGAGGTTGACGGTGAACCCAATTCGTCGCTGATACTGATTGAATGTAAGTACGATAAGGCGATGATTCGGCCTTTATTGTCCGTCTTGCCAGCGATATTGCCTGAAATCAGCGAAGAAGCTGATGGGCGGTTTGAAGTCATTGATGTCGAGATTCGGCTGCTGACGTTAGAGACTGAACACGAGCGTATGGGCAAAGCTGCGGTCATCAATCATTGGGCAAGTATCATGATGATTGAGTGCCTGCGGGTATATATTGAAAGTCTACCTGAAGCGACTGATAATTGGCTCATCGCCATGAAAGACCCGTTTTTGACCAAAGCGCTGGTAGCGATGCATGAGTCGCCAAGCAAAAATTGGACGATTCATAAGCTTGCTGAGGTGGCAGGAATGTCACGTTCAAGCTTTGCACAGCGTTTTAAAGAAGTGGTCGGCATACCACCATTGACCTATTTGATGGATTATCGCCTGCGCTTAGCCGCCCGCTATCTGCGTTTGCAGCAAAATAGTATTAGCCGTATCAGTGAATTGGTCGGTTATGCTTCAGACTCAACCTTTAGCCAAGCCTTTAAGCGTGTTTATGGTGTTTCGCCAAAAGCCTATCGCCAGCAGTATCAGCAGCAAACGCTTGCTTAGTCAGCTCTTAACTGTCGTGTATCTTTAAAAAGCGCTCCGGCTATTTATGTGCCTGAGCGCTTTTTTTATTCAATACTCATTATGGATTGGATGTTTTTACTGCTTAACAGACCCTTTATCACTGAGTTTGATGCCTAGTATTTCGGTGATGGACAGCTGACAATGTACTGAGGTTCAGGTACTATAGAATCATGAGTTGCCCAAGACTAGATGTACTGATGCGCGTTGATGCGTTAATTTTTTAGCAGGTAATATCTCAATCTCATGGTATGACAGCCATGCGATGGTGATAGCTAATAGGACTTGGGTAATGTTGATTTTTTGCAGCTGATGGTATTTTATGACTGAACCGACCGCTAAACCAACCGTAACTTTAAATGATTCTCAAGGCGCTACTATGCCTACTAATCATACAGACGACGTTAATAAAAAAAGCGTTAATCAAAAAGACGTTAAAAGTAAGGTAAAAAACAATCAGCGAACGGTAAAAAATAAGCAAAAAGGTCAAGTGACGGCTGCGCTTGATAAAGCTGCATTATTAGCATTATTTACTTTGCCAAATGCTGAGCATAACTCTGACGAATTATCAGGCGAAAATCTAGCCGCTGAAAAATCAGCATCTAAACAATTACCGCTTGAACAAGCTGGCGTGAATAGTGACAACGAAATACCTGCTAATCAAATATATACTAACCAACTAGCTGCCCATCAAACCCTAAGTACTGCCAACACAGAGATCAATGTCGCCGCTCAGCGAGTGGCGCTTTATCGTGCTCAGCATGAGCGCACGCGCCAACTTTATATGGCGTCTGCTGCTACCCGTCCTACTTATCTGGTGCAAACGCTAAAAACACAGTTTGCAGAGTATCAGCAATATTTACTGGCGCAGCAGCTGGATAAACGTGGTCTTATGGATACCGATGGGCTAGAGCGGCTATGGCAGCAGCTGCATGTGGTTGATGATATTATCGAAGATATTGTGCGTCATATGCCCGCGCAGCAGCCCGCCGGTTGGCAGTTAACGACGCAAGATGGGCACAATCCACTACGCTTTGCTACCATCGGTAAGCTCAAACATGGCAAGCCTATCTTAGATCAAGGTAGTTTAAATAGCTATGTCCTCGGGCACTTTGGGGTTAGCAGCTTTACTTATGACCGCGGTTATTATATTGGTCATGTGGTTGGTTACTTATTTAGCTGTTACTTCTGCGCCCATTTGTCTATCAGTTATGGGGTTACAGCGCTGGGCCCGCAGGTTGTGAGTGACTATGAATACGCCAGTTTAGAGACGCCGCATATGGTGAGATTACTGCAAGGCTTAGATGGTTATTGTAAAAAACGTATTTATCAATTGGCGGTTATTTGTGCAAGGTTGAGCGTATTTGCCAGTGACAAGCGTATCGAGCGAATGCTGATTGCTGAGGTCAATGATTTCGATAAAAAGCTACAACAACAGCATTTAGATGTTTTATTATTACAAGGTTTAATGCCCGATAGCAGTGATTCTACGCCGCTTTTCTAAATTATCAACCCTCTGTCATTTACATTACAACGTCGATTTATTACCCTTTTTAACTGACCACCTTAGGATATTGACTGCTATGCCCGCTTATCATTATAAAGCGTTAGACGATCATGGCAGTGTCCAAAAAGGCTTACTTGAAGGCGATTCTGCGCGGCAAGTGCGCCAGCAGCTGCGTGATAAACAATGGACGCCCGTTGAAGTCACAGCTGTCAATGATAGACAAAGCCAAAATAAAAACCGCTATAAAAAACCGTCTGCTTATGAGTTAGCATTGCTGACCCGTCAATTATCAGTATTACTTGCCGCCGGTATTCCACTCGAAGAAACCTTAGCAGCAGTTGCTAAGCAATCACCAAAAACCCACATCAAATCATTGATGCTTGCGGTGCGCTCGCATGTGCTAGAAGGTTTAAGCTTAGCGCGGGCGTTGCAACAAGCGGCCAGTTTTCCGCCGCTTTATATTGCCACCATTGCGGCAGGGGAAAAGTCAGGTCACTTAGATTTAATCCTCAATCAATTGGCAGATTACACCGAAAACCGTTTTGCCCTACAAAAGAAAATCCAAGGGGCGATGGTCTATCCGATTGTGCTGATGGTAATGGCAGTCGGGGTAATTATGGGCTTGATGAGCTTTGTGGTGCCAAAAATTGTCAAAGTTTTTGAGCAATCTGAGCAAGCGCTACCGCTGATTACCCAAATTGTCCTGAGCTTATCGAATATCATTACCCAGTGGTGGTGGTTGATGCTTTTGGTATTGGCAGGAGCGGCGTTTTTGTTTTATCGCTTTGCCCAAACCCAAGCGGGTAAATTAGCGATAGATAGCATTGTGCTCAGGCTACCGATATTGGCGCGCTTATCAAAAGGGCTTAATGCCGCACGCTTTGCCAGTACGCTTGCGATATTGGTGCGCTCAGGTGTGCCGCTGATTGAAGCGCTGCATATAGGGGCGGCGGTGACGACCAATTTACACATTCAAAAAACCATTATCACCGCAGCTGATAGGGTGACAGAAGGCTCAAGCTTATCAAGTCAATTAGAAAAATCTACCTACTTTCCGCCGATGATGGTACAAATGATTAAAAGTGGTGAAAATTCAGGTGAGCTTGAAAACATGCTCAGCCGCGCGGCTAATATGCAAGAAGCGGAAGCGACCAATTTTATCAGCACCTTGCTGTCGTTACTTGAGCCGTTGATGCTAGTACTTATGGGTGTGGTGGTGATGATTATTGTGATGGCGGTGATGCTGCCGATTGTTAATATGAATGACTTGGCAGGCTAGTAAACACTGTTTCTTATATATCTAAATCGCTTGAACTTACTTGATTTACTCTTATCCGACTTAAACATTCTTTTTATCTACCTTACCAAATCCTGCGCTAGCTTTCTTAAGCTTTGCTCACTGTTGTACATTGTTGAAGACGCGGGCTATATGCTTCAGTCCGCTTAGGCATTGGGTTATAGTAGCTAGCGTCAATCCGCTTTGACTTTCACTTTGTATTCTAAAGGTTTTATATTATTTATTATCTGCTCATATGAGATTTGCCGCTTTTATCAGGTTTACATTGGCAAAACCATTAACCGTAAGGATAATCTAATCGCAGCGCTGGATAAAAATAAAAGCATGGTCTATAGTGATAATCGATTCAATATTCACTAAGACCCCGCTAATATTACCTGAGCGCTCCTGACCACTTATATAACTGTGACGATAAAAGCGATGATTATGACTAAAAAAAACCAAGTAAATATAATGCCGCAGACTGCTATTAATAACGCCCAAACACCTGACGCTATTATGAATGATGATAGCAAAACCACGATGCGCGGCCATCAGCCAATGCGCAGTAGCCAGTCTGGATTTACCCTCATTGAGATTATGGTGGTGATTGTGATTTTGGCTATCCTTGCAGGTTTGGTGGTGCCAAAAGTGGTCGGGCAAAGTGATAAAGCCCGCGTCAAAACCACTGAAACGGCGCTTGCTACGGTATCCAATGCCCTTGATATGTACAAGGTTGATAATTCACGTTATCCAACCACTGCCCAAGGTCTAGAAGCACTGACCACACCGCCCGCCGATGCCAAAAACTATCCTGATGGTGGTTATATCAAAGGTGGCTATCCGACCGATGGTTGGGAAAATGAGATGCAGTATGTAGCGCCGGGTAGTGAAGGCCGTCCTTATGATCTATTTTCGTTGGGTGCAGATGGGCAGCAGGGCGGTGAAGGGCAAGATGCGGATATTTATGCTCAGTTATAAAGTTAGCTTGAAGCATTATTAGAAATAAGCCGTCAGTTATTCGCTAATAATTGAGTTTTATAGGTTAAGACCGTATTAATACTCTCTAAATATCAACCAATAAGGCTTTATTGGTTGATATTTTTTATTAAAACTAAAATAAGTATCAGTACAGATTCTAAGCAGCAATATCATTACTGTATGCTCTGATGTTCATACTATCGCCAAAACAGTCAGGGTTTAATCAGCGCTTATTGCAAGCGGTTATAACAAGCGATAATTAAAGTCCGTCATCAGAGGTATTATTTATGTCTATAAAAACAGCAACTTTAACAGCAACCGATATTAACAAACGCGCTTCTCGAAAATCTCACTTACTGGCACTTGCTCTTATGAGCAGCTCATTGCTGACAGGATTATCAATGACATCGATGAGCGCGCAGGCAGCAGGTCTAGGTGAGCTGTTTGGCAATAATAATGCAGCGCAATCGAAGTTTTTGCCGGTCGATAAAGCCTTTCAAGTGGGCAGTATTACCAAAGCGACCTCTAAAGGTACGCAGTTATCGATTACTTTTGATATTACGCCTGGGCATTACGTTTATAAAGACAAGCTTACTGTCAGTTTTCCTAAGGGTATCAGTGCCGCGCCGTTTAGCTTCAGTCAGTCGCCAGTGTCTATTGATGATCCAACCTTTGGTAAAGTGCCTGTCTTTACGCAAAAAAATATGGTCGCAACCACCACGTTGACCACCAATAATGGTAAAGGCGCCAAAAATGTACCAGTTATCATTGGCTGGCAAGGCTGCTCCAAAGCGGGGCTATGCTATCCACCAGAGAAAATAAAAACCACGGTAAATATTGCTACGGTACGTAAATAAATAATTCCGTCAGCAAATAATCACGTAAATAGATAGCGCTTCAATTCAAGCAAGCATAGGTAATACATAGCATATTAGTCATCAATAGGTAGCGTTTCATGTCCATTAAGACAGCAGAAAAAACTTCATCGCAAACCACGACTCGTGCTTCCAAAAAGTCGTATCTCTTAGCATTTACTATCGCCAGTGGCTCATTGTTTACTGGGCTTTTACCGACGGGACTGACTGCGCTAGTTGCTACTGGAGTGAGCGCGACCTCCATGTCCACGCAAGCGGCAGGACTGGGTGATTTATTCGGTAATAAAAGTGCTGCCCAACCGAAGTTTTTGTCAGTTGATCAAGCTTTTCAGGTCAGCATTAGTAGCAAACCTGCCAATAATGGCACCCGCTTAGCGATTAATTTTGACATCACGCCTGAGCATTATGTTTATAAAGACCAAATTAAGCTAACGCTGCCTGCTGGCGTGAGCGCTGCACCTTTAACCTTTAGCCAAAAGCCAATTTCAATCGATGATCCAACTTTCGGGCGCGTACCGGTATTTGATCAAACCAATATGGTTGCCAGCACCATTTTGAACAATAGTAATGGCAAGAGCTTGGATAATGCTGCTGTGACGATTGGTTGGCAAGGCTGCGCCAAAGCAGGGCTGTGCTATCCACCTGAAAAAATCAGCACCACGGTTAATATTGCTGCAGCAACGCCACAGCCTGCCGCAAATAGCGCCAGCACTTCCGCTACAAATTCTGCAACGAATGGTAGCGTTGCAGACAGTGCTCAGTTATCTACAAGTGCAACTGATGCCAATAATGCTGCTGTAGAGCAAAACTCGTCAGATGATGAAGTGATTGATTATGCCTTGTTAGATGATGAGGCTTTGGAGGCAGAGCTTGGTGCTAGCAATACCATTTCTGGTGCCGATGAACAGGTGATAGGTGGCAATGTCACAAGTGAGCCTACAAACAAGGGCGCTGCAATAAATAATGCTGCTGCAACAGATAAAAATACAGTAACTGGCAATAATGCGGTCGATAGCGATCCTTTTGGCTTGGCCTCGCATCCGTGGTTGGCATTGGTGTTATTATTTTTGGCAGGGTTAGGCTTGGCATTGACACCATGCGTGTTGCCGATGCTACCGATTGTCGCCAATATCGTTGCTCGCGAAGATAACCCAACGGTGAAACGCGGTGTTATTTTGACCAGCAGTTATGCTATCGGTGTCGCAACGGCTTATGGTATTTTGGGTGCGGTTATCGCTGTGTTTGGCGAATCCTTAGGCATTATTGGTTGGCTGCAAAACCCTATTATCTTGATTAGCTTTGCCATTGTCTTTGTCCTGCTGGCGTTATATATGCTAGGTGTGTTTAGCATTCGTCTGCCAAGTTTTATTAGCCGTAAAATGCAGGGCTTAAGCCAAGCAGGGGATAGCAAACTTGGTAGTACGGGCGGTAGCTTAATCGCCGGTTTCTTATCTGCTTTAGTGGTATCGCCGTGTGTTTCTGCGCCATTATTTGGTGCGCTGCTTGCAGTATCGACAATTGGTAGCCCGCTACTTGGGTTTGCCGCCTTATTTATGCTAGGTTTTGGTTTATCAGCGCCGCTTATCTTAATCGGTGCCACCCAAGGTAAAATCATGCCCAAAGCTGGCGAGTGGATGAATTGGGTTAAGCAAGGTTTTGCTTTATTGCTTTTTGCCGTTGCACTGTTATTAATTGAGCGTGTCTTTATCTCACCTGTGATGCTGATGGTGTGGGCACTATGGTTTATGGTCGTTGCAATGTGGGCGTGGAGCTGGTTGGGTAAAGGTCGTATGCTGACCCAAGCGCTAGGGCTGATTGCCGGTATTTGGGCAGCTTGTTTAATTATTGGTGCAGCATTGGGCAATGATGATAGCTTACATCCGCTGGCGTCATTAAGTGCTGCGCCAATGATGCAAACGACGTCAGGTCAGCCAATGGCCAATAATAATGCGACAGACGAACATATCACCACCCTTGCTGAGCTCGATACGATTATCGCCGCCAACCCCAAAGTTATTGTCGATTTGACCGCCGACTGGTGTGTTGAATGCCGGATTATGGATAAGAATTTATTTCATAATCGTCCAGCGCAGATGCAAGATTGGCAGTTGGTGCGACTTGATATCACAGAAACCACAGCCGATTCTAAAGCTATATTAGCGCGTTATAAACTATTTGGTCCGCCAGCATTGCTGTATTATCAAGACGGTCAATTGACCAATCAGCAAGTCGGTGAAATTGGTCGCTCTGAGTTTGAGCAAACCTTAACGGCACTAAACCAATAACGCCATTTAGATAAGTCTTTCTTTATTCTTAATAGAAAAAAGCCAATGTCCTTTAATAATAGGGCGTTGGCTTTTTTACTTTTATTAAATGGCGTGTTTAGTTTATGCGCTAAAGTCTTGGTTTCGCGGCACTTATTCTTATTTAGCTTATTATTTATACTGGTATAATGCAGCGATAACGCTAGTATAGTACACATATTTTCATTACAATAAAGCAACATTGCCGAAGGAGCATTACCTTACGTGATGGCTGCCTTTTATGTCCCAATTTATTGATTTTCTTTTAGTTCTTATTCTATTTTAGCGTTAATGCTAATGGCTATATTAATTATCTCATATACTCTGCTGACGATGATGTCAGTTAGATAAAGGACACTTATGCTTTTCCATATTACTCCGCAGCACACCTCTTTGCCCTTTATTAAAGCGCGAGAAAACACCAACTCTCAGATGCCTAAACGCTATTTAACGATAGCGGTCGGTATGGCGCTTACTTGTTTTACGCTGCAAGGCCATGCGGCAAATGGCGGTGAAATTTATGAGGATTTGCCTGTAGAGGATATCGCATTTGAGGCTGAAGTGGATAAGTCCTCAAAAAGTGTCAATAAGCGCGTTGTAAATTCGAATGCAGCCGCACAAAGCGATAAAGTCATAAGCAAAGATTTTGTCGCGCAGCAAGCACGATTATTTTATGAATGTACCCAAGTTCAGACCAGTGCGGCCCGTTTGGCCTGTTTTGATAAAGTGGCGGAAGAAGGCAAAAAGCCAAGCTATACCACCACTAAGCAGCCAGTAGATTTGGCAAAAACCTTTCAAAGCACGCTTGCCGGTAATCCACAAGTTGTCCTTGTAGAAGAAAATAGCACCGTCATGACGAATGGCAATGCGGCAGACAATGGTGCGGCAGACAGTCAGCCTGCGGATACAGAAAGCTTAGATACTGTTGGACTGACGCAAAGAGAAGCTGAGGTATTAGAAAGCGTGGGTGTAACCCAAACGGACATCGAAAAATTCACCCCACTAAGCTTGTCTTATGATTTGGATAAAAACAGTGAGCGCGGGAAGTGGACCGCTAGACCGTACCGACCGACCTATATACTACCGCTATTTTATACCTTTGATCCCAATTTAGGCCCAAATACACCGTCTCTACCTACAGAGCCTTTAACGTCTAACGACACGCGCAATACTGAGCTAAAGTTCCAGCTGTCTTTGAAGACCAAGGTCATGGAAGATTTGTTCGATACCAGCGCAGATTTGTGGTTTGGTTATACCCAAGAGTCGCACTGGCAAGTTTATAATGAAGACAACTCGCGACCATTTCGCGCGACCGACTATCAGCCTGAGATATTTTTGACTCAGCCAGTGTCAGCCGACTTGCCTTTTGGTGGCCGTTTACGCATGTTGGGTGCGGGGGCAATCCACCACTCTAATGGGCAAGATGAGCCATTATCACGCTCGTGGAATCGTGCGTATCTCATGGCAGGGGCAGAGTGGGGCAAGCTGTCGGTTATACCGCGTCTATGGGCCCGCGTTAATAACGAGAGCTCTAGCAGTGAAGACAATCCAGATATTGAAGATTACATGGGTTATGGTGATATCAAATTCTTATATGACTTGCCTGCGCAACAGAGTATCAGCGGTACCTTGCGCTATAACCCAAGCACCAATAAAGGCGCGGCGCAAGTCGACTATGTCTATCCATTAAGCAAAAACGTCAATGCCTATGTACAGCTATTCCAAGGTTATGGCGAATCCATTATTGATTATAATCATGAAAACACCTCTATTGGTTTTGGTATCATGCTTAACGATTGGAAAGGTTTCTAATATAAGCGCGTCTATAGACATCGTCCGATGCGCCATTTAGCGCCTTATCAAAGCGGACTATGGCTGGCAGAGTATGGAGACATACGCTGCCAGTTATGCCGTATTTATCGCAGTACACCGCAATTACAACACCTACCAACTCATTCCTCATCAAGTCCGCCAAATAAGCATTCATTTTTTGCCAAACTGCGCCAGCAAGTTAATAACCGTTTTAATAGCGGCTTGCTCTGCTCACATTGTCATCACAGTATCGCATGGCTACCCAAACTCTTTGAGGTTGATATCGCTGCGGGTACTGTTCTCTCTATTCAAGCAGCGACCTATTACGATTATCCAATACGACAGGCGATTCGTGCTTTTAAGCATCATGAAGATATGACCAAGTTGCCGTTATTAGTGCATGTATTGCGTCAATTGCCTAGGCCGCACGGCTGCCATCAGGATAATAGTGTCATTGTTGCGATGCCAACGACAGAGCAACGCCTTGTTAAACGAGGTTTTGACCCGGTTAGTATTTTAGCCGCGCAATTGTCTAAGCATTGGCATATTCCACTTTGGCAAGGAGTAGAACGTATCGATGATACTATCAGTCAACAAGGGCTGACACGTGCCGAGCGCTTAACCAACTTAGAAAATGCCTTTGCTTTAAGCGAAAATCCTCCGGTTAAACGCTTATTATTATTTGATGATGTCGCGACTACAGGCGCGAGCCTACAAGCATTAGGTCATGCTTTAAGCAGTCAATTTACAGGCTTGTCAGTCATTAATTCTAAGAACTCTCATCAATATCATCTATCAGCCTATGCGTTAGCGCACGGCAGTCAATCGTAAAATCTGTTCCTATCAAAAATTACTTCTATTCATTTATAATAACTATTATGTTGCTAATATGTTGCCTTAACGTTATATTATTGACACATTTTACCTACATATTTCGATTTTTATCGTTTAAATAAAATGCCATAACTCCGATTCACGTTTTAAACGCTTAAATCAAAAAATACATTGAACAAAAGTATCGTTACTGTATGACGATTGTTTCTATTGGAACAAAAATTGCATGTATTATAATGAATATAGTTAAAAAAATAATAAGCTGAGAATAGGTTTTAGAAGGGCTAGGTACGGTAATTATTACTATGACAGACCTAGCATTTATCAAAGATAGTGACAGCTATAGATAGGGATTTGATGTGAACGCATCTGCAAATAAAGTAGCACAAAAATTACGAATGAGCAGCTCAGGGTTTACGCTGATTGAGCTGATGGTAACGATTGCCGTGCTTGCTATTATTGTTAGTATTGCTGCGCCTAATATTAGTACTCAATTGGCTAATCAGCGCGTCAAATCAACAACAGCTACTCTAGAAAATGCATTAAAAGAAGCGAAAGTAGAAAGTATACTCCGTCGTCAAGACGTTAATTTTTCATATAATAATAATGGTACGAATGCAGGAAGTATTGATATTGCAAATATTTCAAGCTATAGCTATAGCGCTAAAAGTAGAATAAAAGATTCTGAATCTAAAAGTACTATTAGCTTTGATTCGAATAAGCATGTAGATACTGCAATTACTTATACTATTTGTGACATCAATGTTACTGCAAGTCCAAGGCAGGTCAGTGTCAGTAAGCTTGCTAATATTAGTGATCAGCCAGGAGGAACATGCCCATGAAAAGCCAGAGTAATCAGCATGGTGTGGGTTTGATCGAGGTGTTGGTCGCCGTTTTGTTACTATCTATAGCTATACTAGGCTTCAGCGCTCTACAAATAAGAGCGGTTAGTGCTACTGACGAAAGTCTGGTACGTACTAAATCACTGACTGTTGTACGCAACCTAGCGGAGGTTATGCGGGCCTATCCTGAATCTTATGTAATTGGTTCTGGAAGTAGTTTTACTAGTGCAGCGCCTACAGAAACTGTCGAAACTCCAGCAGTAGGGGGAGCAGATCCGGTAGTAAATAAAGCGGTATCAACTATCCAAGCAATTATCAGCAGCAATGCAATAGATAGTATCACTGTAGATACAAAAGTCATCACACGTAATGGTGATAATAATTGTCTATCAACAGCAACAACCGTAGGTGCTAATAGTAAAAAAATCCCAAATAAGCTATGCAATATTAATCAGCTTGCCACTCGTGAAGCGTTAATGATTAAAAAATTAGCAAAAGATGAAGATATTAAGCTTGCTGTCGTTACTTGCCCAGGAACAACAATACAGGCTATTCAACGGCAAATGTGTATCGTTACCGCTTGGAATGATACTAAAGCACTATTAGATGATACAGATGACAAAGCCTGTGCCAGTAGTAAAGGAGTTTATAAAACGGGTAGTCAATGTTTGATATCGGAGGCATATTAATGGAAAGTTACCATGCTAAAAGTTATCCCTCTACTGTCTCATCTGTTGATGTTGCAGGATTTACCCTCATTGAGCTGATGATATCGTTAGTCTTAGGTCTACTGATATCAGCGGCAGTGATACAAGTTTACATCATTAGTACTCGCACGATCACAGTACAACAGGGTGCTTCAGAAGTTCAAGACAGTACGATATTTGCGTTACAATCATTAGAAGATCGAATTCGTATTGCTAATCTAGGTAATCCGATTACTAATATTAATGATAATACAAGAAATGGCGGCATCGTTTTAACAGGTAATAATATAGGCAACAACAGTTATGCAAATACTGGCTATCTGACTGTCAGTGCGGGTCAGACAGGTACAAAAGGTGCCAATGGTTGGACGGGAATCTCGAACACTAATATTGCAAGCGATCAATTAACCATTCAATACAGAAATATAACCCCAAATCCTTTGTTTGACTGCGAAGGCAAAGAGATCGGTGCTGGTAGCAGTGACTGGGTTATTGAGCGCTATTTTGTTCGCCCAGTGACAGGTAACACTCCAGTAGCAGGCTCACAAAAATTGGTATTGGCGTGTGATGCAGGTCGTTTGACCAGTGCAGGAGCTGTTACAGCTCTAGGTGATAATGGTGAAGTTATGATACCTGCTATAGACCAGTTTAAAGTTCTATTAGGGACGTTATCAGATGTGGATAACTTGACCTATCTACCTTCAAGCATATATCTCGATGTTGATAAACCTTTGGTTGGAGAAAAGCCTGCCATTACAACGATTAAATTAGGTGTCATCATTCGCAGTAGTACTCCAATGATTAGTAGTGTAGACAAAAATAGCTTCAATGTATTTGGAGCAGATAATACATTAAAAGCCGAAACAGCTAAATACTATCGACGCAGCTATGAGTCAACAAACTTATTGCGCAATGCTCGTGTCATGTCAGTGACCGGCATGCCAACTAATAGCAATTAGCACTACATCAAAAAAAGAGGACAATATGTCAAATACACCTCGTTATCAGTCATTAAATGGCTCTATATCAACACAAAAAGGTGCTGTATTAATTGTAGTGCTGCTGTTTTTGGTATTGATTATTTTGGTCGGTGTTATTGCTGTTAAACAAAGTACGACTGATTTGCGATTAGCAACCAGTGATCAAATTAACACCTTATTATTACAGTCAGCAGACAATGCCAATCAGAATATCGAGCAGGGCGTTAATGGTAGTAGCGATGCAGATGTCTATACAGATATGCTGTCACGTACAGGACCTTTTGGGCATTTTATTTTAGATACCAACAGTACTGAACATGAATACGTATTTTGTTTTCGACCACGTGGTCGTTTTTTCGATATTAATAAAACTACTATTAATACAAAAGATGGCAATATCCTAGGCAATGATATTGGCTACTGTAATCCTTCGACAGCAGCTGATTATATTAGTGATCGTAATGCAAGCATGACCCAAGTAAATATTTCACTGACTGCACCAAGTGCCAATAATGAAGTTTTTAGTAGTTATACTGTCGGACAAGATAGTAGTGAGATATCGAGCCAAGCTTTTATGTTTGATATCAATAGTACGGCAATACTACCCGCCTATTCTGGTAAAGCAGATGCTGCCAAGGATTGCTTCAAAAAGACAAGTCGTGTAGGAACAGTTGAAGATGATGAAGATGCTATTGGCGGCTGTATGATAGAAGAGGGTGTTCCCAGTACTGTGCTATATGAAATGGCAAACGTAGAAAACCTATCAATGCGGAAAAACTGTGTCGATTTTGGTAAAGGTGCTGGTGTCGTTTGTACGCTTCCTACTAGCTAGCACCCACTGTATTCAAGTATAGGTAAGATAATTTAACTAGTATTGTTATTAAGGTTATTAAGGTTATTAGAGCACACTTAAATAGTAAGTAACTAATTGTTAAATGGCAATTAAATGACTGCTAATGATTATTCGCTCGATAACTCAATCCGTTCAAGGAGTCAGTCATGAAAAACCTACCAAATCCTGAAATTAATAGACAGTCATGGCCTATCAAAGCTCTAGCGGCTGCAGTCGTTATCGGTATGACTGGCACTATCGTACAAGCTGCTAATGTCGAGCGTAAGCCCATCGGCGATTTAGAAATCTATTCACCAGCGAAGCAAGGTACGGCAACTATCTTTATGATGCTAGATACGTCAGGAAGTATGGGTGATGGTTTTATAAAGGATGATTACAATAAGGCCACCGGATTAGATTTTACTAATTGTAAAGCAAATGATGTGACTTCCGAAAAGATTAGGGCAGTCGTTTATGAGCGTAAGTATAAAACTACCATAACAGGCGAGTTGTTCAGAGATGAAGATGGCAAGCTGGTACAGATTAAAGATCTAGATAAAACTCCCAAAGAAGTAGAGTTTACTCCTTCAGGTTGTACGGTTAGTGGAGTAACTAAATATTCTAGATTGGTACGTCTACAGATAGCGCTTATTGAATTATTAGCAGATGACGTTTTCAAAGTAGATGACAGTCTAAAAGTTACGGGCTCTTTACAAGATGACTACGAGATAGGTCTAGGTAACTATAGTTATAATGGTAATGGCAAGTCAGGCGTGACTTTGGTACCTACAAAAGCACTAGATACTGAACAGCGGGTAGATTTAATTAAAAAAACTAAGGATTTAATTGCTAAAGGTGGTACGCCCACTGCTCAAGCTTTGGCAGAGTCTGGTGCCTATATGATGGGTACGACTACAGATACAGAAAACTATATTAACCTGGTTGCTCAACGTGAGTCTCAGTATAATAGTAAGAATAGGTTAACTACCTATTACCGAAGTTGTAACTCTAATGAAGACTTACTCTCGCTAGATGAGTATACGAATAAATATGTTTATGCTTGTAGCAGTTGGGGTGACTGGACGACGAGTAGTAAAATATCAAGCTATAATACTTATATTAATACTGGAGCTGGCACAGAGACTGGTGTGGGTAGTAATGGGCGTAATTATTATCAATATACCATTAACTCAGATAGTGGCTTTATTGATTCAGAGCCTACGACCAAAAGAGGTGCTCTAAACAGATATCTCTCTCCGTTAAACCCTAAAGAATGTAGTGGTAATGGTATTTATATACTGACCGATGGTGAACCAAATAGTAGTAGTGATGATAGAGCCAAAGCAGTGATGAATGCGTCGTTAGAATACAATCCAGCATTATCAGTGAGCAGCTGTAGTGGCTTAACAGGTGGCAGTAGTACTGGAGCGTGGGGTTGTATGGCAGAATATGCTGCATTATTGCGTAACCCTACCAATAATCCGCTCAAACTGCCTATCAAGACTGCTACTGTCGGTTTCGGTAAAGACTTTGCAGGGCTGACGGGTAAAAAAGAGATTATAGTCAATGGCAAAATAAAAGAAGTGATTGATTGTGATAGTGGGCCCACTAGTGGCACAGGTAAAGTAAATCAAAACACCCGTAATTTATGTAAACTTGGCGAACGAAAAGCTGATGCCGAGCCTAAAACATTTGGTGATGGCGGCTTCTACTATACTGAAGAGTCTGAGGATATTGCGAATAGTATTATTGATTTTGCCTCAGGTTTAGTACAGATTATTAATACTGCGCCATCAGGTACCATAACTATTCCTGACGATCCTTATCGCACTGCTAATCAATTAGCTTATGCTTATTTGCCTATGTTAGATCCTGATATTGCGTCAGGCTCTAGTATCTGGGATGGAAATCTTAAGAAGTATAAATTAAATCAAGGTACTTTATTTGGTAATAACAGTAAGCTGCTGTACAAAGACGTTGCGGGTAATCTAGATAAAGAAACTCAGGATTTATGGCAAAGCTCTGACTTTACGGTAGATGGAGTTACAGCCAACAATGATATTAATGCTGGTGGTGTCTATGCTAGATTAAAAGCACCAAATTCAGGTTTCAGTAGTTTGCGCACCCTTTATGTTGAAGACCATACCTCAAGTGATAGTATAAAGCCCACCTTGCGTAAAGTTTGGGTTGATGGTGACGGTAAGCCGCAAGGGTTCGATCAGCTGATAGATACAGATACTTATACGCAAATAAATAAACGCCGTCTACTCAGTTTTTTAGGATTTGATGAAGTCTTAACGAATGATGGACAAGCAGTAGATGATAAAGATGTGGAAAGCTTAACGCTTACCGAGCCTACTAAAGAAGTTAAAGTGTTGGGCGGGGTTGTCCATTCAAAACCTGCCGCAATTTCTTATAGTGCGACTTTAGATGATAACGGTCGTATAACTGATACGCGTGACGATTATGTGTTATTCGGTTCTATGGACGGAGCATTGCACTTAGTCGATGCAGATAAAGGTGAAGAAACATACGCAATCATCCCTAAGAAGATGTTAGAAAATCAACCTACAGCTTTGGTTGATAACTCAACTAAAGCAAAGGTTGGTGAACCATACTTTGGTGTAGATGCGCCTTGGTTGGTAACTACCGATTACGATTATGATTTGAAGAGCAAGAAGGTGAAGGTTGATCAATCATCTGGCAAAGGAATGTTTGCCTATGGTGGTCTACGTATGGGCGGTGAAGCATTCTACGGTATGGATATCACCGATAAAGAAAACCCTAAAGTCATGTTTACTTTTACTCCAGAAGGTCGTAACAACACCACATCAAACAGTAACTTTTCACGTCTAGGTCAAATCTGGAGTAAGCCTACTGCCGCTAAAATCCGCATTGGGAAAGATGATAAACCTACCAATGTCCTTATATTTGGTGGTGGTTATGATATCGCTTACGAAGACGATGAATATATGGCTACTACAGATGCACCAGCCAAAGGCAATGCTGTTTATATGATTGATGCAAGTGATGGTAAGTTACTATGGTCAACCAGTGGTGAAGCTGGCGGTAGTGTCAATACCAAAACAGCGGACATGATTCATAGTATCACTGGTGAGATTACAGTATTAGATCGTGATAACGATGGACTGGTCGATCATATATACGCCGCTGATCTTGGTGGTCAAGTTTTCCGTGCAGATTTTGAAAATGCTCGTCCTAAAAAGTATGGTTTTGAAGCTGTTGATAAATTTTCAAACAAGGGTGTAGTCCGCGTATTAAATAGCTCTACCAGTGGCAAACCTGCGTATCGTTTTTATGAGCGTCCAGTGGTTAGCTTCTATCGCAACCAAAGCACTGGTACGAATAATGGTAAATTATTTGCACTTGTTAATGTAATATCAGGCAATCGTAGTGCACCTCTGTCGACGTTACGCAGTGAGAACTCTTATGCCAACCGTCTATATGGCATTATTGATAATGATGTGACTGATGCAGAGCTCTATAAAAGTGGCTTTACCACTACGGTAAAAGATTTAACTGAAAGCAAGCTCACTAATCTAGCAACTGCCTTGGGTAGTGCGCCAAATGAAGCAGCAAAAAATGCAGCAAAGTCAGCAATGATAGAAGGTAGCAAGCAAGGCTGGTACTATCCGTTGACTCGTTTTGATGGCTATAATAATGTTCGGTACAATAAAGGCGTTGGTGACAGTGTTGTCATTAATAACTTGCTATATACCACTGTTTATAACCCAGATAAGCTCTATGGGACGGTTTCTAGCTGTTCTGCGAAGATATCAGGTGGTTCAGAGCGTCAGCTATATTGCCTACCTTATGGCATTTGTATGGAGTCTAGCTCAAAAACAGGGACAGGTGGTTACTTACCCGCTGGACAAGGTATCCAAGAGCTAACATTGGGTGCATATAATGCTAAAAATACTGACCTTAAGGTTCTCATTGGCAACACCACTATCACTGAGCGTGCATTAGAAGCCAACCGAACAGGATATGGTATAGATCCTTTGAAAAATAATAGCAATATCAAAGATCTATATCCGGGTGAGGATAGCCGTCCTACACAGGTCGGTGGTGATGGTACTGCTGGTGAGTATATCTTTAATGAACGTTATACGATGCAGCCGCGTGTATGGTATGAACGTAAGTAGCAGTGATAATGGCGATAGAAGGTGCTATGTATCCTAAAGGTACATCATTTGGTCATCGCCATTCGCCGAGAGTAACACAGCACTAATAGCAGTATATGGATATAGTCGCACTACGCAGAGTAGGTAGTGTGACATATTTATCATTCGATAACGGGATGTCGCACATGACTCAGACGAGAAATACAAGTACAGCTAAGGTTACTCGCGGCTTTACGCTTATAGAGCTAATGATTGTCATCTTTATTATATCGATACTGGCCGCTATCGCTGTCCCAAGCTATCGCCGTTACGTCATACTTAATGCTGAACGTGAAACACAAGAAAAAATGTTACAGTTGCAGATACAGCTTGAGGGCTGGCGCTCCAAAGCATTGAGTTACCAAGGTTTTCAGCCGCAAGTGATTAATGGTACAACCAATGCTAAAACCTATAGTTATGCGGATAGTCCAACCAACAAGACTATTTATGTACCTGATGGCAGCGATGCAACCAACTATCGATATAAAATTACTCTCGTCGATGGCGGTGACACTAGCAAATCGCTAGTACCTAGTGGGTTCTCTATCATTACTGGTAGGACATGGAAGATGTTGGCCACACCCAATACTTCAGGACCTGCTAAGGGTGGTAGTACTATTATGCTTAGCAGTAGCGGTATACGCTGTCAGCATAAAACGAATAGTATCGCTATTAAAGACAATAACTGCGGTACGGGTGAGGAAACTTGGTAATGAAAGCAGCTTTCGATAAGTATGATTTAATTACAAATAAGTCTGCCAAACATCAAGGCTTTACGCTCGTAGAAGTCATGATAGTCGTTGCAATTGTTGCTGTGCTTGCTGCTATTGCTTATCCAAACTATCAACGCTACGTGATCAAAAGTAAACGAACTGACATGATGAGTGAGATGCATAATATCGCAGCTGAGATTCAAAGTCGCAAGTTAGTGCAGGGTAGTTATAGTAATGATTTAATTACGGGACTAGGGGGTAACTTTCCTAGGCAAGGCCCAGCGCTTTATACCATCAGTTTCACTCCCAATCCGCTTACCTCAGAGTGGCGTATCATCGCCACACCAAATCCTAACAGTCAAATGGCTAATGACGGCATACTCAGCCTTAACTATCAGAATAATAAATGTCGAGCTAATGTTTGCGGCACTAATGACGATTGGAATGACTAGAAAACTGATGAGTCTGCAAATAGCTGACAAAAATTGTCAAAATCCATTATCTGTTAATAACAAAAATCAGTATACTGACGTTTTTTAGCAGCTTAGGCGTAACATTGGCTACTTAATGTCACGTTTGAAAAGTCGAAAATTGGCAGGCTGCTAAAAATCGGTTTTAAAAATCTAATAAATAAGAAAATCTTTGCTATTTATTATGTTGGCATAGTAACTGCAATATTTATGGTAAGAGAAAAATACATTATATCCCTAAAGATAGAATGCGATTGTATTAACAACAGCTACTTATCTTTATATACCCCCAAAAGGAGTTCATATGAACACTGCTCAAAAAGGTTTTACTTTAATCGAACTAATGATCGTTGTTGCTATTATCGGTATCCTAGCTGCGATCGCTATTCCTCAGTATCAGAACTATATCGCTAAGTCACAAGTTACTCGTGGTGTAGCTGAGCTAGGTGCTCTTAAAACAGCTGTTGAAACGTGTCTAAATGACGGACAAACTGGTGCAGGGCAGTGTGATCTTGGCTTTACTGGTTCAACTGTTATTGGTCTAACTGCTCCTGCCACAGTTGCAGCTAAAGCGAAACCTACTACAGCGGTTACTAACACTGCGGCTCTTACTTCTACCGCTACTATTGCAGGTACGTTTGGTGGTGATGCTTCTGCAGCTCTAAAAGATACCGCTACAGGGATCACTTGGTCACGTACTGCAGCAGGTACTTGGAGTTGTGTATCTACCGCTCCTGCTAAATATAACTCATCTGCTTGCCCAGCTGCAGCTGCAGCTGGTTCTTCTTCTACTGGCGGTTAATACAACTTCAGTAAATGGCAAAACTAATAAAAAGAGACATACAGGTTATGTCTCTTTTTTTGTCTTAATATTACTGGATAAGTAGTTGCTATGGCTATTTCTGTACAGGCATCACCCAGACTAGCGTCTTTAGTATTGGCGCTTAGTTTTTTTGCGGGTTATTTGTTATTAAAGCTATTTCTAATAGAGTCTTTTTCTATAGAGTATTTAGTCAGGCTGTGGCTGCTTATCTGCGCTATGCCCTTGCTACTAATCGCTTATCTCCAAAACACTAATAAAAGAAATAAACACTGCCTAAATCCAATTAATGGCGCTCGTATCAAAAGTAAAATTATTGTACTGCTATTACAATTCATATGCATATATATATATGCTTTTTTCGTAACGCAAATGGGATTGGCTGAATATGCCGCCTTTGTTAATGACCTGTTTATCGCTTTTCCTGTTATTCTTATCCTAATTATCGGCTATGTTTGTTTTGTAGATAGACGTTTAATGGAGCCAGAAGATGATTATGCTCAGATAGGAGCAATGCTTAATAAACGTATCCCGATTGACACTGCTATTTTAAAGCGCTTTGGGTTAAAAACTGCGGTAAAAATTGTGTTCGTACCTTTTATGTATAGTGGGTTTTTAGGTAATTTAAGTATATTACTTAATAGCGCATGGCAATTCAATGCGGATGCTATCACTTTACTGCTATTTAATTTTGGTATCAGTATCGATATGTTGATTGGGATTTTTGGTTATTTGTTTAGCTCAGCTATTATTAACAATCAAATTATAGATACAAACAGTAATCTGTCAGGATGGATTTTTGCACTTTTATGTTATCCGCCTTTGGTGTGGATTATGCGCCAAGTGAATGACCAACAAGACAGCCTGATATGGAGTGATATCCTACCGCATAATAGCGTTATATTTTGGCTGATGTTCGTTATTATCAATCTCACTTGGGTAGTTTATTGGCTCGCGACCTTTGAGTTTGGCATGACGTTTTCTAACCTAAGCTATCGTCACCTGATTGATAAAGGGGTCTATCGCTATACCAAGCATCCTGCTTATATAGCAAAAAATATTTATTGGTGGTTACATACTTTACCGTTTATGGGTGTGGCATTCGTAAGTGCCGAATGGTGGAAAAATATTTTGGGATTAACCTTTGTTAGTCTCATATATTACGGTCGTGCCAAAAGTGAAGAGCGCCATTTAATGAAGTTCCCTGAGTATCGCCAGTATTGTGATGAAATAAATAAAAAGGGAATATTCCGTTGGCTAAAAATCCATCCTACTTATTGATTGTTTTGATTGTTTTGGTTGTTATCCTAATTTACCTAATGGATTTCGCAGTTATAGAGTCAATGCAAGTCAAAGCCAAAAAAGCATTGGTTTTACATAGCATAAAGTGTGAGGGTAAGAGAAAAAGCTGGTTAGCACAAGTCGCAAATTATAGTATTAAAGAGTTAGAGTATCTAAACTTACAGTTGTCTTATATGGATAGTGAGGGTAATACGTCAGCGTGTACGGCTGGCTGGGAGGGATTGCCATATGTTAGCCATAAAGTCACTCAAGATACGCTATTGAACTTTGCGAGTGTGACTAAGGTTTTTACCTCTGAGTTGATCTTGGACTTAGTCAGACAGCAAAAAATAAGTCTGAATGATAAGTTGGTTAATTTTTTGCCTAAAATAAATACTGACAATCTTAACGATGCTAGAGTTGCTGATATAACGATATCTGACTTACTTTCGCATCGAGCAGGGTTTGATGGAAATATAACCAATGACACCATGGTGAGCACATTGCCATGGTGCCCCTATGACATAAAACAATTACAAGGCATTACTTTAGATTTTGACCCTAATAGTAAAAATGTCTATTCAAATATAGGCTACTGTCTGCTTGCAAAAGTCATTGAAAACGTTTATGCCAAAAGTTATACCGAGGTAAGCCTAGATTATTTTAACTTTGATAATAGCGGTATTCGTTTTATACAGTCCAATAGAGCTGACCAAAGAAAAATTCCTGATATGAATAAAAGTGCCTATTTAATTAATTTAGACTTTTATGCATTAGCCTCTGTGGGAGCCTTGACAGGCAATAGTAATGAGCTGGTTCGCTATATTCATGAGATGGACAGAGTTAGCTATCCTAATGTAACCAGTCGTTCTAACGGAATAAATTGTGAGGTCACATACGTTCGTGGTTGCCATGGATTTTCGGGTTATGAATATTCAGCTGATAAAAAACTAACACTATATTGGCGAGATGGAAGACTGCCAAAAGCAAGCGCATTGGTGACGATTGATAGTGATGGCGGGGTGTTGGCTTTTCTTTCTAGTTCTGAGGATAGTGCTGCTTGGCTGACAACACATAATCAATTAATCAAAAAAATTTATAATATTTACCTAGAAGAAAAAAATCATGTTTAAGAAAACGACCTTAAAAGATATTATTACTTTATTGGCTCTAATGACTATGATAACTATCACTGGATACTTCTATGTCAATAATCAAGCCCGTAATATGTTATGGCAACAAACTTACCCCATCCGTGCCGAGTTATCCGCTCGTCACGTCAGTTGTAGTGATGATAGCCCCGTATGGCTTGCCGATATATTATGGTATCAATCCAAACACAATAACGCCCCTGCCAATCAAATTGCCTATATCGAGCCAAACGGTAAATTACATCATTGTGAAAACGGATATATGGGTAAGTATCCTATACTATCAGACAGCGTCACTGAGCAAACACGTTTTCGCTATGCTAGCGTCACTAAGCTGTGGACAGCAGATGCCATTTTAGAGCTGGTCAAAGAGGGCAGGCTGACACTTGACACATCGTTAGTAGATATCATCAGCGAGATTGATACGCCAGTAGATATGCGCGTGAATGATATTACTATTGAGCAGCTATTATTGCACCGAGCCGGATTTGACCGTTATAGCATCTTTGGTCAGGATATGTTTGGTATTGGCAAGGACATTTGCCCCAACCATATTAATGAGCTAAATAACATTGCCCTAGGCTTTGAGCCTGATAGTAAGACCAGCTATTCTAATTTGGGTTATTGTCTATTAGGTGAAGTAGTTAGCCGATTAAATAATGACAAACCTTATACTGACATTATCGCTCAGCAGTATGGTTTTGCTGATAGTACTTTAAAATTTATCGCCAATAAGCCCATGGCGGATGAGGTGAGCTATAACTATGTCGAAACGGGATTGACAGGGCACGCTGATATTTATACCGCTTTTGATTATGAGGCACTTGCATCAGCGGCAGGGCTGTCAGGTAATGCGCTAGATTTAGCCAAGCAAGTACACGTCATGGCAGCTAAGCCTGCGCCAAACATACTTACTAATAGCCCTAAAGTTGCGTGTGATACTACACAGATAGCAGAGTGCTATGGCTATGCGATGGTGCCGTATCAGTCACAGCCAAATTTGTCCATGATGCATTATCGAGATGGGGGTTTATTGGGGTTATCTTCATTAGTCGCTATAGATGAGCGTGGCGGGGTGGTGGCATTATTGAGTAATGGCATGCCAAATAATGATGTAAAGGGTAGTAATAAGGTAAAAATGATGATCTATGAGCATTTAAAAGTAACGATAGGATAAAGTAGTATGCACGGTTTAACTATTTTTGTATTGCAATTACTATTGTTGCTGCCTAACTTATATTTATATAGTAAAGGGGTAAATTTAGGTTTCAATAATTTTTTATTAAATATAATATTTATAATTTATCTTTTTGCATTGGTTAAAGACAGTCGGTACTTAATAATTTTTTATCCTATTGTCGTTATAGTTCCCTTTGTTATATTTTATACTTATTATTATGATAGTAGTATTAATGAGGAAGTCTTAAGCATTATACTTGAGACCAATCGGCAAGAAGCATTGAGCTTTTTAGGTAGTAAGATTTACTTTTATTTCGTTATAGTGATTGTTTGGGTAGCTGTAGTGTCTGCTCTTTTTTGGCAAAATAGGCATGCTCCAATACGATGGATGCATCGTAGTCGCTGGTGGGTTATTATTAGTGTGAGCAGTATTGCTATAATCAGTGTAGCAGCTAATTACGCCTTGGCATCGGTATCTGAGACAGATGATAATTATATAAAGCCATCTACTCAATTTTTGGTAGATGAGGATAAGAGCTTTTTCTTAAAAGAGCTAAAGCAAAGCTATCCAATAGGATTATTTGTTTCTTTTTATGATTTGTATCATGAGCAAAGCAAAATTAATAAAGCATTTGCTAAAAACCAGCAGTTTTCTTTTAATGCGACAGCGTCTGACAATGCTAATAATAAACAGCTTGTCGTGCTAGTGATTGGTGAGACCAGCCGCCGTGCTAATTGGCAATTAAATGGCTATTCAAGGCCGACCAATCCTTTATTATCCACCCAAGCCAATGTGGTGAACTTTACCGATATGCTCAGTATATCTAGCATGACCCGTAGCTCGATTCCTATGCTACTGACCCGAAAACCTTCAAGGTTAGTAAATAACTATAATTTCCCAGAGAAGTCGGTGATTTCTGCTTTTAAAGAAGCGGGCTTTGCTACCTATTGGCTATCCACACAGCAAAAATTTGGCGCCCATGATACCAGTACTTCCGTTTATGCCAAAGAAGCTGATAATATTATATTTTTAAATAAAACCAACTATACCAATAAAGGTGAAACTGACGGCGTAGTGCTGCCTATCTTTGAACAGATATTGGCAAACCAATCGCAAAAAACCTTGGTGGTCATTCATACGCTAGGTAGTCATTTTGATTATGCACACCGTTATCCGGCCTCTTTTGATAGATTTAAACCGTCATTAAATGAGTTGGACGGCTATAGCATACAAGAAAAAAAATATAAGCAGCCACTCATTAATAGCTATGACAACTCTATTTTATACACTGATTATGTGATTAATGATCTGATAAATAGTATGCAAGCGCAAGCTCAGACGGAGTCGTTTTTGCTTTATAGCTCAGACCATGGCGAAGACTTGTTCGATGGTCAATGTGATAAAAGCGGACATGCTAACGAGACAGCACATAACTTTGAGATAGCGAGCCTAGCATGGTATTCGCCACGCTTTGCTGCTAATCATGCTGATAAGGTGCAACAGTTGCAGGCGAACGCCACCAAACCCATTAATCATACTTCCATATTCCCAACCTTAATAGATGCTGCCGATATTACGATTCCAAACTATTCATTAAACCGTAGCGTATTGGGCAACTTAATGCCTTATCCACGCTTAGTATTAGGCGGTAGGGATTATGACCGTAGTGAGCAGCAAGGCAGCTGTAGAGAAGTAAAATGAATACTATATCTTCAAAACAACAGCAATTACTTGCCAATCTAGCCGCTATATTTTTTATATCGGGGTTCAGCGCACTGGTGTATCAAGTTAGTTGGCAGCGGCTATTATTTACTGGCTTTGGTGTGGATCTAACGTCGATTACTTTGATTATCTGATGGCGTGGTTTATTACAATACGACTCAATCATTGGATGCTTATTATATGGCTCAGAGCGTGTATGATTATGTCTATAAATATAAATTCTTTGTATTGGCATCACATAATCCAGTCATCATTAATAAGACAATGATTGAAAATAACTTGTGTCAATTAAAAAACTATAAGACAAAACAGCTTGTTTTTACTAATCAACAAGAGTCTACATAAGCAGATGAACTGATTATGAGTAATCCATTATTGCTTTATAGAAATATCGACATGACAGAATCAGGTCGTACACCTCGTATTATCACCGATAATAATATGATTACAGAATATTAATATGGCAAGGGATTGTAGATAAGTATCAATGATGGCATAGGATGTGCACTATAGGGGTAACCTTATTGACTGTGATGTGACCGCCATGACCACGCCCCAACTCCTAAAAAAGACTCAAAAATGTCATTCATTTACCCAATCTGGCTTTACTTTGATTGAGCTGATGATTGTGGTGGCTGTTATTGGCATCTTGGCAGCGATAGCTATTCCACAATACCAAATTTATATCGGTAAAACCCAAGCAACGAGAGTTATTAGTGAGCTTGGGCAGTTACGGCTGACGGTAGAGGAATGTATACAGACGGGTCGAACAGTCATTGGTTTGGGTACTCATAAGTGCGATCCGCGTGCATCAGGCTCCAACCTAATCATAGGCGGCTCACAAGTGGGCGTGGTATTGCCCAATAATATGGGCGTTGCACAGCTGAGTAATCCGCTTATATTAACAACCAGTATTACTGCCACTGTATCGACCCAAGTCAACCCAAGATTGGCGGGTAAAAAAATAAAATGGTTACGTAGCAGTACTGGCTCTTGGAGCTGTAGTAGTAATATAGAGGCTCTTTATTTACCCAATTCATGCGCCTATGATGCAAGTTTATAGGCAGCAATAAAAAACCACCTAATGGCCCTTTTTATAAAATGGCTATTAGGTGGTTTTTTATGATCTAAATATATTGCTGTGTTTTAAAGAATCAACTACTTCTCTAAATATTGAATCTTACCTTCCACGCCATCCCACTTTTCAGCTTCTGGCAATTGACCTTTCATCTCAGTGATATTTGGCCATTTTTGTGCCAGCTCTTCATTTAGCTGGGTGAACACCTCTTGCCCTTTTGGTACTTCGTCTTCTGAGAAGATCGCATTGGCAGGACATTCAGGCTCGCATAGCGCGCAGTCGATACACTCATCAGGGTCGATGACGAGGAAGTTCGGTCCTTCATAAAAGCAGTCTACAGGACAGACTTCCACACAGTCGGTGTATTTGCAAAGAATGCAGTTCTCTGTAACGACAAAGGTCATAGTACTGTCTACCTGTTATTTGATTGGGCAAAATAGAATAGATTAAAAATAAGGCACATTTTAGCGCTTTTACCACTAATTGACAATTCCCTTTAATGACTAATGATTTCCTTTAGATGATAAAGTAAGTCATGTGCTTGCTTTGGCGTTAGGTTATCAGGATTAATCGCACTTAGCTCATCTTGTAGGCTAAATAACTGATTTTGTTTTGAATTGTCACCTGATTTTTGAGTTTGAGTAATGTTACTGATACTTACATCTTCTACTTTACTCTCATGATTCTGTTGCTGTTTATCGTTTAACGACTTAGCTAATTCATTTTTATCATCAATGTTGTTTTCTTTTTCCGCTTTTAAATTGTCTATTAAATAACGTTTAGCATCATTTAATACCTGAGTAGGAATACCAGCCATCTTTGCCACATGCAATCCAAAGCTAGAGCTTGCAGCACCATCTTTGATTTGATGGAGTAATAATAATTGACCATCGACTTCACTGGCAGCGACATGCACATTGCGGATATTGGCATGATTGCTTGCATTATTTTCTATGTTGTTTTCCGCCAATTTTGTCAACTCAAAGTAATGGGTGGCAAATAATGTCAGGCAGCCAATCTCGACCAGTCGATTGACGCAAGCATGGGCGATTGCTAAGCCATCAGTAGTAGCCGTACCGCGTCCGACTTCATCCATCAGCACCAATGATTTATTGGTCGCTTGGTTAAGGATGTTAGCGGTCTCAATCATCTCAACCATAAAGGTAGATTTGCCACCCGCTAAATCATCAGCTGAGCCAATACGAGTAAAAATGCGATCGATATCACCGATATGAGCGCTGGCTGCTGGCACAAAGCTGCCACAATGGGTGAGTAGAACAATCAGCGCGGTTTGGCGCATATAGGTCGATTTACCGCCCATATTAGGACCGGTAATCATTAACAGTCTTTCAGAATTTTCATAACTGCCCAATGCGCAATCATTGGCAACGAAATGGCTGCTGTGTTTGGTTGTTTTGCTTTGAATGGCAGTATTATTTGGATTTAACGCCGCTTCGACAACGACATGACGACCTGCTTTAATATCGATACTGGTTTGGCTAGCAATTTTTGCATAACTGTCATTTTTTGAGTCGTTACTCATGACTGGTCGTTGCCAGTTATAAATTATGGCAAGCTGTGCCCAATTGCTAAGCACATCTATTTGCGCGATAGCTGCGCTAAGCTGTTGTAGTTCGGCTAAATGGCTACCTAATATGGTCAATAGTTCGTGATATAGCTGCTTTTCACGAGTCAATGCTAATGTCTGTGCGCTTAGATATTCGGTCTCGACTTCTTTTAGCTCATCAGTAATAAAGCGCTCGCTACTTTTAAGCGTTTGCCGACGGATAAAATGCGCCGGTGCATTCTTTGCCTGCATTTTGGGTAATTCGAAATAAAAGCCGCTGACTTTATTAAAACCCACTTTTAGACTGGGTAATTGACTCTCTTGACGCGCACGCTCTACCATCTTGTCTAACGTTACTTGGATATTGTCATGCAGATGGGTAAGACGATCAAACTCTGCATCGTAGCCTGCGGCTAGCATACCACCATCACGAATATGCGCTGGTGGCTCTGCAATAATAGCGCGCTCGATTAGCTCGGCCACGGATTGTACGGCAGGTAGTTGGGCAGGTAATTGCTGCATCAGCATGGGCAGCAAGCCTGCTTGCTCATGGCTAATACCTACATTTATCAGTAGAGTAGTAAGTTGGGTGCTACTAGCAATACCATCAGCCAATTTACGCAAGTCACGCGGCTTGGCACTCATCAGCCCGATACGGCTACTGATACGTTCAATATCACCGATAGCATTTAAGGTTTCACGTAAACTGCTGACCAATGAATTATTTTCTAAATTTTCATTAACCTGCTTATTTTCGCCAAAATTATTGTCTGTCTGCAAAAGGCTAGTGATTGCATCTAAACGCAAATTAATACGTGTATGCTGGCGCAGCGGGCGCTTCATTTGCTGCATGAGTAAGCGGCGTCCCATTGGCGTTTGACAATGATTAAGCACCGATATCAATGATGTACCATTGCTGCTAACGGGGGTAAACAGCTCTAGGTTTTGCTGACTATTGGCATCAATGATTAAATAGTCATCATTATATTCAACAACAAGCTGGTTAACTTGTGGCACATGGCGTTGCTGGGTTTGCCGTGCATAATGGATTAGTGCGGCGCAGCTAGATTGGGCAAGTGGCGCATCACTAATACCAAGTCCATCAAGGCGTTGGACGTCAAACTGCTGGCAAAGGGTTGCGCTGGCATGCTCACGGTGAAAGTCATTGGCCGCAACTTCGATAATAGGGCAGTCAAGATTTTGCCGTAGCCATAGCAGCCAATCTGTATCGGTACTGCCAATGTTATCACCAAGCGCTTCGCTAATAATACATTCACTCGGCGCAAAACGTGCCAGCACCGTCAGCATTTGAGTTTGCAGCCCTTCAATATCATCATGGTTTGCGCTTAGTGTTTGCGTCGTTAGGGTTCCAGCGGCTAAATCCATTTGGCTAATAGCAGCTTGCATAGGTTGTTTGCTGTTCGATTTAGGAGTTTCGATATCAATGGCAACGACAGTCGGGGTGTGGTTGGGTGCAATTAGGGCGTCATCAGTAATCGTACCAGCGGTCAGGGTTTTAACTACTTCACGGCGCATGATAGTACCGGCTGTCGATTTACTTTTATCTTTTTTTTGCTTATCGCCCATTGTAGGTGTATTGGACGGACTGCTAGTGCCAGTAGCCGACTCGTCAATTTGCTCACAAACGACCACTGTCTGCCCAGCCGCAATCAGCCGTGCCATATAGCTGTCAGCCGCATGAAAGGGGACGCCTGCCATCGCAATGGTATTGCCTGCTTTATCCGTACCACGGCGAGTGAGCGTAATATCGAGTATCTGCGCCGCGCGCTTGGCATCATCAAAAAATAACTCATAAAAATCACCCATCCGGTACAGCAGTAGCGCTTGTGGATAATTGGCTTTCATGGTTAGATATTGCACCATCATCGGCGTATGGTCTGCCAAGTGATAAACGGCGTCACCTATGACTAACGGTTCAGCTGAATGAGGATTTTGAGCGGACGGATTAACGGTCATGCAGGATCTCTTATGATGCTTAAATGGGTTTACGTGGGGCGAAATGCTGATTTTTATAAGAATAAATAACGGTTGAAGGTTAGTAAATTATCCTGTTAAAGGGAGTAGGTAAAAGCTTGAAAGATTAAGACTATAAGCGCTATTTTAACACGTCCTACTAGGTTTTTACGTCGGCAAATATCTACTCATTGCCCTTGTATCCATCGGCGTCATAACCATATATAATGACGTCACACTTAATTGGGCGATACTTCATTAAGCGACTCATCATTAGTCAGTACCTTATTATTGCGTGCTTTGTTAATCAATACTTTGACAATCAGTGCGTTATTAATCAGTAAGTTATTAAAAGGTATTTAGTCAGTGATGATTGTCAGCATTGTAATGACCAGGCAGCAATATATAAAGCCTTAGCGAATGCGCACTAATTATCGAATATTTCCATAGGTCAAAAATTATGTTATCAAAGATTATAGGCAGTGTCGTTGGCACCAAAAATGAACGCGAATTAAAGCGCATGCGTAAAGTGGTCAGCAAAATTAACGCACATGAGGCTACGATACAAGCCCTGTCTGATGAGCAATTACAACAAAAAACCGAAGAGTTTAAAGCAAGACACCAAAACGGTGAAAGCTTAGATGCCTTATTACCAGAAGCGTTTGCCGTCTGCCGCGAAGCGTCGCTACGCGTCAATGGCATGCGTCACTATGATGTGCAGCTGATCGGTGGTATCACCTTGCACGAAGGCAAAATTGCTGAGATGAAAACCGGTGAAGGTAAAACCTTGATGGGTACCTTGGCTATGTACCTCAATGCCATCAGTGGCAAAGGCGTGCATTTGGTAACGGTCAATGATTATTTGGCGGCGCGTGATGCCGAGTTAAACCGTCCATTGTTTGGCTTTTTGGGTATGACGGTTGGCGTTATTTATTCGCAGCAGCCGCCGCAAGAAAAGATTGACGCTTATCAAGCAGATATCACTTATGGTACCAACAACGAATACGGTTTTGATTATCTACGCGATAACATGGTGTTTAGCTTAGCTGAGAAAAAACAGCGTCCGCTAAACTATTGCATTATTGATGAAATTGACTCTATCTTAATCGATGAGGCGCGTACGCCACTGATTATCTCGGGTCAAGCCGAAGACTCATCACGTATGTATGCGCTGATTAACACCATTATTCCGGTGCTTATTCGTTCAAAGGACGAAGAAGCCAATAAGAATAACGAAGACGAAGATTTTTGGATTGATGAAAAAAATCGTCAAATCGAAATCAGCGAAAAAGGCTATGAGAAAATTGAACGCTTCTTAATCGAAGTGGGTGAGCTTGGCGAAAACGAAAGTTTATATAGCCCGAGCCGTTTGCCACTATTGGCTCACGTCCAAGCGGCCATTCGTGCCCATCATGTGTTTGTCAAAAACGTCCATTATATCGTTGACGACGGCGAAGTGATTATCGTAGATGAAAACACTGGTCGTACTATGCCGGGTCGCCGCTGGTCAGAAGGCTTGCACCAAGCGGTAGAAGCCAAAGAAAACGTCGAGATTCAAGCAGAGAACCAAACGCTTGCGACGACGACTTTCCAGAACTATTTCCGTTTGTATGACAAATTATCTGGTATGACGGGTACAGCTGATACCGAAGCGGCAGAATTTAAATCCACTTATGATTTAGATGTCATTGTGATTCCAACGCATGAGCCGATTGCGCGTATCGATATGGATGACCAGATTTTCTTAACCAAGTTAGGGAAATATAAAGGTATCATCCGCGAGATTAAAGAAATTCAAGCCAAAGGCGCCCCAGTATTGGTTGGTACGGCGACGATTGAAGCCAGTGAAGAGTTGTCCTACTTGCTCGATCAAGAAGGCGTCAAGCATAACGTCCTAAACGCCAAGCAACATGAGCGTGAAGCAGAAATCATCGCTCAGGCGGGTAGTCCAAAGGCTGTGACGATTGCGACCAACATGGCTGGTCGTGGTACCGACATTATCCTTGGTGGTAACTGGCAATCATTTATCGAAGATATTGATTCGGTTAGTCCGGAAGAAATGGCGCGCCTAAAAGCCCAATGGCAAGTTAAGCACGACCAAGTCGTTGCCGCTGGCGGTCTACATATTATCGGCTCTGAGCGTCATGAATCACGCCGTATTGATAACCAGCTGCGTGGTCGTGCTGGTCGTCAAGGTGACCCTGGGATGTCGCGCTTCTTCTTATCGCTTGAAGATGATTTGATGCGTATCTTTGCCGGTGATCGCGTCGTCAATATGATGCGCGCCATGGGTCTTAAAGAAGATGAAGCCATTGAACATAAAATGGTTTCTAAATCGATTGAAAACGCCCAAGGTAAAGTAGAAAGCCGCGATTTTGATGCCCGTAAAAATCTGTTGAAATACGATGACGTCGCCAATGAGCAGCGTAAAGTCATCTATAGTCAGCGTGATGATTTATTGGCAGAGTTAGATTTGTTAGAGGCCATCGAAGTCATGCATCATGAAGTTTATAATGCCATGATTAACCAGTTTATCCCGCCGGGCTCTATCGATGACCAGTGGAATATCGACGGTTTAGAGGACGAGCTTGAGGACGAATTCAAGATTGCGATGCCAATTAACGATTGGCTTGATGAAGATCGCCGCCTAGATGAAGAAGGCTTACGTGCTAAAATCATCCAAACGGCATTGGATCGTTATCATAGCCGCCGTGAGCAAATGGGCGAAAAAGATGCCGCCCAGCTTGAGCGTCATTTTATGCTGCAAAGCTTAGATAAGCATTGGAAAGAGCATTTAACCCAAATGGATCAGCTGCGTAAAGGTATTCATCTGCGCGGTTATGCACAAAAAAACCCTGAGCAAGAATATAAGCGTGAGTCGTTTGAATTATTCCAAATGATGCTTGGGGCAATTAAATCTGAGACGGTACAAGATTTATCACGCGTACATATCCCGACCAAAGAAGAGCTTGCAGCATTAGAAGCGCAGCAGCGTGAAAATGCAGCACAGATGCAAATGCAGTTTGAGCACAGCGATATTGATAACATGGACAGCGGAGCTGATAGAGCCGCTGCACAAAACCGCAATCTTGCTGGTGCGACCGCAGCAGGCGCTGTGGCGGGTCCAGACCCATACGCTGGTATGAATATCAGCCGTAACGCCCCGTGTCCTTGTGGCTCAGGACTGAAGTATAAACAATGCCATGGTAAAATCTAAACATTGATAATCAACCATTGTTAAGTTATGATAAAAAGTCCCTATCTAAAATAGATAGGGGCTTTTTTTATAGATATAGCCTTAGTACTTATATCGAATAATTGATATCAGTATGAGAGTTACGATTATAAAAGTATCAGTGTCTTTTTGGCGATTAATTACAAATTCAACATAGGCGTGAATTTACGGGCGCGCTATAGTGTTTAACATCTTTATTTGGGAGAGTGTGATGAATGTAGAATTATTAAAAAAATTGCGTACCTCTATCGTCCTAACCAGTTTACTGGCGGGTGCCATGACGCTTAGCGCTTGTCAACAACAGCAAGAGACAGAGCCAAGCCTAGAAGACAGTATCAGTGAAGAGCAGTCTGTACCCATGTCCGCTGATCCTGCCGAGCCTAGTGATGTGGTGGTAGATGCGCCTGCCAGCGACGTAGAAGATGATACGATTGCTTCTGTTAATACCGGCGTCAATCAAATAAGTTATTCATGTTCACCTGCGCTCGCCGTTGAAGCGACGTATAAAGATACTGAGAATCAGGTCATTCTTGCGACTGCCCAAGGTACAGCGACTTTAACGAAAACCAACGATGCGACTAACCCTGAAGTGTTTGAAGCAAAAACTGCCATCGATGGTGGTGAAGGCTTTATACAGTGGCGCGTGGCTCATAAAGAGCGCGAAACAGGTGTGATGCGTACGGCGGGTGCAGATGCAACCAACGTCAGCACGTATGAGTGTAAGAAAGCCGAAGATACTGCAACTGTAGAAGACGCAGTATAAAAGTAGATTTATAAAATGAGGTTTTTTCTGATTAAATTTAGATAAAACCTTATAAAAAAAGCAACGCTGACGTTGCTTTTTTTGGTCTAACTTTTGAAGCTCTTAGAATAAATGCTCGATTTTATATAACTCTACTCTTTATACGATGTACTATGTTCACGTTCATGGGCTAAAAAACCTTCTTCGGTAACATCTAGCTCTTCATGCTTAACTTCTACTTGAATGCTGTCGGTATGCGTATGGGTAGTTTTATTAATCTCTACTTCTTGAATCACATGAGTGTCTTTGGTAATCGTCGCCACTTGACGCGATAAAATAATCTCAATTGGCTCAGCGCCCATCTCAATCTGTTTACCATTAATGGTTATAACAGCTCTGCTATCTAACGATGGCTCAACGTGACGTAATATGTCTTTATCATCGTACTTACCTGATAATAAATCCTGACTTTCTGCATCATAATAATCAGTGCGTACAGTAATATATTCTTCTACCAATTCAATAGGTACGTCGATGGTTTTTGTGCGCGTATGCTTAGTGACCGTTACCTTGCCGACATCCAAGCGTTCTTTGTTAATGACAGGACGTTCTTCTAATAGTTCTAGATAACCACCGTTTTTCGTGTCTTCTAGATTATTTGTCAAATTGTTTGCTGAATTATTGGATAAACCATCTTGCCCACTGCCCATTAGTGCTTGCTGCTGATTGGGCTTAGAAGTAGGTGAGGAAGTAGATAAGGTAGATGCAGCTACATCAGGCGGGGGTAATTTATTCTCACCACTATGGTTGGCTATTCTATCTAAAGAAGAAGCATTCGTTGTTGCTAAGTGTGCATCTTGCTTAATTTGCTGCTGTTTCATGTCATTGTCGTCGGCATTCATGGTCATATTCCTTATGGGCAGATATAATAAATAGGTATAAAAAAAGACCAGAGGCGAGCTCTGGTCTTATCTACTGAGCATAACACTCAGCTGCTAATTACGGTCACATAGTAGGTATTCATCTTATGAAGAATTGCTTATCAAAGATGGTGGAACTATGCGAAAGAATTGCTTATTACATACCACGAGCGCGGCGTACATCTTCGGCAGTGATATCATCGCGGTCAAAAAGATTACCATCGCGGTCAACCACGTTACCATCACCATCGATATCTAACTCTTCACGTTGAATGGTTTCAGCAATCGTTTCAGTATGACGCTCAGTTGTCTTACCGACATTTACTTCTTCAGACACATAAGTTTCTTTATTAACGCGGGCACGTTCCGCTTCTAGCTCAACTTCCACGGTTTGGTTGCCATCAATATCACCGATACGGCGGTCTGTTGGGCGATCTACATTGGTACGCTGGATATTAGCGTGCTCTTCTTCTAGCTCGACGTCAATATTACGCTCTTCAGTCACCACATGCTTGCCGACTTTAACCAAACCCGCTACGATGCGGTCTTTATTGACTGTCAAGCGCTCTTCTAGCAGCTCTAGCGTATTTGGGGCATTGTAGGCATGGTCTGCAATTTCCATACGCTCGGCTTCTGGAATGCTATCAGCCACAAATGATTGGCGATCTTTTTCATACTGCTCTTTATAGCTGTATTGATAGTCGTGATCGTATACTTCCATCGCTTCGACTTGCGCTTGCGTCAGGCTATCGAAAAATACGTCATCACCAACGATACGCGCTAGACCTGCTGGTACCAATACTTCTTTTGAGCTAAACCAACCGCCTGCATCAACGATTAAATAACGGATGCGACCGGTGGTATCTTCTACTAAAGCGCCTTCAATTTTACCGATTTTTTCTTCATTGACGCCATATGCTGTTTTGCCTGTTGGGTCATAATAGTCATCACCGATAAGGTCGCGGTGAGTCGCTTGGATATCTCTTAAACGAATTAGTTGGCTCATTATTATCTTCCTTTTATATGAGTAAATTTTATTTAAATAAATTAGTAATTATTTTTTTAAAATAAAATGCGATAAACACTCGCATTACTGAGAAACTGGTAAGTTGTTGTCTTAAGCCAAGATGGCTCTAGTGGATAGCTAGATTGTTAATTTAATTAACAATTCTAGTAAATAGCCTTTCCATCAACTTGTTAATATCGTAACAGTGCAGTTTTCAATGAGATATATGAGCAAGGTAGCAAAGTGTGCGCTTGAGGTAAGTGCGTGTAATAGGCTGTAAAACTCACTATCACTATATAAATTTAAGTTAAGGCTTTCTTACAGCAATAAACAAATTTTCGTGATTTGTAAATTTCACACATAAAAAAACCGCATAGCCAAATGCCATGCGGTTTTTAAATAACAATAAGATCAGTTAACGCTTAGAACTATTAACTTAATATTAATGTCTCAAACTTTTTTAAGAAGCTAAAATTTAAGAAGTTAAAAGTTCAAATAGCCTAAAACTAAGCCAGTTCAATTGCCACGGCAACCGCTTCACCACCACCGATACATAAGGTTGCGACGCCTTTTTTGCCGCCCGTACGTTTTAGCGAGTTGATAAGCGTCACTAAGATACGCGCACCTGAACAGCCGACTGGATGACCAAGGGCACAAGCGCCGCCTTCGACGTTGACTTTAGCGTGCTCGATGTTGAGCTCATCCATCGCAGCCATCGTTACCATCGCAAATGCTTCGTTGATTTCCCATAGGTCGACATCAGCAACTGACCATCCTGCTTTGTCCAATACTTTTTCAATCGCGCCAACTGGAGCAATGGTAAATTCGCTTGGATGACGTGAGTTAGAAGCAGCGGCTACGATACGTGCTTGATAATCTAAGCCTTCCTCTTTTGCTTGTGACTCTTTCATCATCACAACAGCTGCAGCGCCGTCTGAGATTGAGCTGGCGTTTGCCGCGGTAATCGTACCGTCTTTAGCGAAAGCTGGGCGTAGGGTAGGAATACGCTCCGCATTGGCAAGGGCAGGCTGCTCATCAGTATCGACGCTTTGCTCGCCTTTACGAGTTTTGAAAGTAACTGGGGTGACTTCATCTTTAAAATGACCGTCTTTAATGGCTGTCAACGCACGGTTAAGCGACTCAATGGCAAAATCATCCATTTGCTCACGCGTATAGCCTTTTTCATTGGCCATTTCTTGGGCAAATTGACCCATCAGCTTACCTGTTTCAGCGTCTTCTAGACCGTCTAAGAACATATGGTCTTTGACTTCTTTATGTCCCATGCGATAGCCGCCGCGCGACCCTGGCATGATATAAGGAGCGTTGGTCATTGATTCCATGCCACCTGCAACTGCCACGTTAAAGCTGCCCGCTTTAATACCATCGTGCGCTTGCATGACCGCTTTTAGACCTGAACCACAAAGTTTATTAATGGTAACGGCGCCCGTTGCATCATTTAGACCTGCTTTACGCATGGCTTGACGAGCAGGGCCTTGGCCTAGACCGGCGGTCAAGATACAGCCCATGATGACTTCATCAATATTATCAACGCTTACGCCTGAACGCTCAACAGCGGCTTTAATAGCAGCAGCGCCCAATTCTGTGGCGCTCATGTCTTTAAGTGCGCCTTGAAAGCCGCCCATTGGAGTACGTGCGCCGTTTAAAATTACAATTGCATCATTTGACATTATTCTTCTTCCCTTTTAGGTTTTGAAACGAAAGTGCTATTTTTCATCATTAAAATAAAACAGTTAAGCTAAAGCCATCCGCTTAGTGACTAATAGCGGTCTGGCTTAATGAGTTATACAGCTTAAGCGCTGGATAAATTACGCCAGCTCATCTAAGCGGATACGTACTACTTTATCAGTAATAGTATCGAGCTTTTCGATTTTTTCAATGGCAATATTCATCTGACTTTCAACCACAGGCAGCGTCAAGATAATTACCGGCACTTGACCAAGTTTATGGGCAGGTTTTTGTAAAATGGCATCGATATTGATACCCGCGTCGCTTAAGATGCGCGTGATATCAGCCAATACCCCAGGATTGTCATGCGCATGTACACGCAGATAATAACCGGTAATCATTTGCTCAGCGCGCAAGATAGGCGTGTCTGATAATTGCTCAGGAATAAAGGCTAGATGTGGCACATGATGACCATTCGTGCTTTCATTGTTGCTATCTTTACTACCAAGAACACGAACCAAATCCATCACATCGGCCATCACCGCAGAAGCGGTAGCACCGGCACCGGCGCCATCGCCGCAATAGAGCGTTTGTCCAAGCGGGTGAGAATTGACCAGTACCGCATTTTTTACGCCATTGACGTTGGCAAGTAAAGCATTTTGTGGAATAAGCGTCGGGTGGACGCGCAGCTCAATACCCGCCGTACTATTGTCACCTGAGCCATCGCCTTCACGGCGTACAGCAAAGCCTAGATGCTTGATGCGATAGCCAAGCTCTTCAGCGTAGTTGACGTCTTGCAAAGTAATAGCGGTAATCCCTTCACAGTAAACTTTATCAAACTGTAGCGGAATCCCAAAGGCAATAGAGGCAAGTAGGGCGAGCTTATGAGCAGCATCAATGCCTTCAACATCAAAAGTCGGATCGGCTTCAGCATAGCCAAGCTCTTGCGCCTCGGTCAATACATCGGCAAACGGGCGACCTTTATCACGCATTTCGGTCATGATAAAGTTGCCAGTACCATTAATGATACCTGCTAACCACTCAATTTTATTGGCAGCAAGGCCTTCACGCATGACTTTAATAATTGGGATGCCGCCTGCCACTGCTGCTTCATAAGCGACATGTACGTTATGGGCTTCCGCAAAGGCAAAAATCTCATTGCCGTGTTCAGCGAGCAGCGCTTTATTGGCGGTGACCACATGTTTGCCGTTTTTGATGGCATGCATAATCACGTCTTTAGCCAGCGTCGTACCGCCAATCACTTCGATGACAATATCGACATTGTCACTGGCAGCGGCTGCCATCAAGTCACTGTTTTGAATAATGTTCGGGTCAATATCATCGCGCTGACGACGGGTACCGACTTCGGTAATCACAATATCGCGTCCGCTACGGCGTTTTAACTCATCTAAATTATCATTGATTAGGTTGATCACGCCCGTTCCGACGGTGCCGAGACCAAGTATCGCTAGTTTGATGGATTTGCTCACAGTATCCTCAAGAGATTATAGAGTTGGATAAGAATGCTTCTATACAGGCTCTTACATAAAAACGCTGATATAAAAGGGTTGATATAAAGAGTGCTGATATAAGGAAGAACGGTGTAAAAATATACGACTAATATCGCCAAGCGCTTTATCGTATCATACCGACAAGCGCTTGTGGCGTCTACCCAAACTCACTGTCGCCAAAGTCAATAATATCAGGGCAAACGACTAGCTGGCATCAATCGCTGTTTGTGCCAATTGTGCAGCCGGTAAATAACCACCGATTTGTTGTCCAGACTCGGTAAAGATAGCGGGGGTACCACGAACGCCCAGTGCCATACCAAGCTCAATTTGCGATTTTACCGGACTATTACAGCTAGGGGCTTGGACGTTAGCGCCCATTTTTGCCTGATCCATCGCCGCATTACGGTCTTCGCTACACCAGATGGCTTCCATCTTTGGAATACTGCCTTCGCTGCGCGGCCATGCCAAATAACGCACTTCAATACCACGCGCATTGATGTCATCTATCTCTTCATGGAGCTTGGTGCAATAAGGACAATCGGCATCGGTAAAGGAATACACGACAGATTTGGTTTCGCCTTTAGCAGGATAAATAATCATGTCTTTTTTGTCGACTGCTTTTAGCGCTTCTTGCGCGGTTTTGGCAACCAAAGCGCCACTGATATCAACCGGCGCTTCTGCGCCAACGGCGATGATTTGCCCTTGGATAATATGTTTACCAGATTTATCGGTAAAGAAAGACGGTAAGCCCGATGCCGTTACCCAGTAAATATCTTTCATGTCCGTTGGTACGGCTGAAAGAATGTTTTCTTCAATGCCTGAAGCTTTTAGGTTTGCTTGTAAGGATTTTACCACTGCTGAATCACTATCGGCTGCCACCTGCGCGGTACTGACTTTGGCTTCTGCACTATTGACGATGCCTGTATTACTGGTTGCATCAGCGGCATTATTAGAGCAGCCCGCCGCAACCACGACTAGCAACGCACCCATCATCATACGAGATAAAGGCTTGCGAGAAAATGTATCACGAATAGCAGTGGTTTTAGAAAAAGAAGGTAAAAACATAGGGTGTTTCCTTTAGGCAGTCGTGCCTAAGCAAGATATAGATATAAAAAAGAGGGCAGTAAAGGGCAGTAAAAAATGTGTAAACGCTTGCCGCATATTCACTAGATTTTGTCATCAGGGCGATATATTGCAATGGTGATATACAATTTATTGATAATAAAAGATAAGTGGCAATAGCTGTCATATTAGCATATTTTTATAAATAACCACTAAAGGTGAGTTTTAGCATTGTCAAATCTACAATTTATTGATAAATGTTACAAGAGGAGAAATAAAATACATTTGCACTATTTCATCTCGGCTTATGTCTAGGTAGGCTACTATTTATAACCGTTTCTTATAAGCTATCTCTCAATTAAACTATGTCTCAATTATTTACTAAAACAATTTTTCTAATTTTCTTTCTAATTTTCTAAGGAGCCCGTATGGCAGGTGCCAGTTTATTAACCCTACTTGATGATATCAGTGTGATATTAGATGACGTGTCGGTCATGACTAAGGTCGCCGCCAAAAAAACCGCGGGGGTGTTGGGTGATGATTTGGCATTGAATGCTGAGCAGGTCACCGGCGTCAAAGCAAATCGTGAACTGCCAGTGGTCTGGGCGGTCGCCAAAGGCTCGTTTATTAATAAGCTTATCTTGGTGCCAGCGGCAATCCTTATCAGTGCCATTTACCCGCCTTTAATCACGTTTTTGCTTATGTGTGGTGGTCTATTTTTAGTTTATGAGGGTGCTGAAAAGGTTATTCACCGCTTTTGGCCGCATGCCATACCTGATGATGAAGAACAAAATGCGCGCCGGCGAGCCAATGCTGATGAAACGGTCGATTTGGTCGCCTTTGAAAAAGAAAAAATCAAAGGGGCGGTACGTACCGACTTTATTTTATCGGCAGAGATTATCGTCATTGCGCTAGGCGCGACGGCAACGGCTACTTTGTTACAGCGCAGCTTAGTGCTGTCTATTTTAGCCATTGGTATTACCGTTGGTATTTATGGTTTGGTCGCCGGTATCGTTAAAATCGATGACGTGGGCCTACATATGATGGAGAAAGACGGCAAGTTTACTCAAAAAGTCGGCAAGGTTTTATTTGCGTCAGCGCCTAAATTGATGAAGTTTTTATCGATTGCTGGTACTTTGGCGATGTTCTTAGTTGGTGGTGGTATCTTGGTACACGGTATTAATTTTTTACACCATGAAGTTGAAGATATTGCCCATTTAACGGGCATTTTTGAGAGCTTTACCACGGCGTTATTAAATGGCGTTATTGGCTTTATCATTGGAGCTGCTATCGTTGCTCTGTTGACGGTGATTAACAAAATACGCAATAAAGACGCGTCTTCTGCACATTAAGCTTATTCTCAAAAACGCTGAGTCTTCAAGGTTTTGACTACTAAAGGGTCGTATTTATAATAAGCACTGTTGACAAAAAGCCATGTTAAACAAGATATAAAAAAGCCCCAAAGTTGCTAAGAACTTTGGGGCTTTTACATTTTATAAAAGACTATTTATAAAAGGCGATTAGCTTTCGCTATCAGTATCATCAGATTCTGATTTTTCCGCCTGTGTTGGCTTCTTATGCTCAGTCTTCGGCTTACGCGTGCGCGCCTTAGGTACTTTTGGCGTGGTTAAATTAAACATGCCTTTTTGTGGCAACAACTGCTCAGCCACATTTTCAATCATGTTTTTATAACTGGCGATGGTTGTTTTTGACTTCGCCGCCTGAATTTCTTCTTTTGTCGCTGGCTCTGATACTTGTTCAGTTGGCTCAGGCGCTTGCTCAGTTTCGCTTTGCTCAACATCAGAAACGCTGGTTTCAGTATCAGCATCTTTAACCTCAGCATCTGCTGTTTTGACTTCTTCCGCCTTCGCTGCTTCAACATCAGATTGCGCCGCGTTTCCTTCTTCTAGTGCTTGCTCAACCTTTAACAGCTGCTCACTATCGGCGCTGACATCGTTTGTCTGACCTTGATTTGCAAGCGCATTTGCTTCTACTTTATGAGCATCGACATGAACATCGACGTCGCTGTCGGCTGCTAAAGCGTTATCTGCAGGCGCTTCAGAAGTGGTAACTACAGCTACTTCCTGATAGTCAGGATGCTGACCGCGTGGGTCGTTGCTTGCCCGTTTGCTAATAGCGCGTGGTTCAACGGCTGTTTTACCTTGCGCGGCGGCAAACTGACTGACCGCTTGCGTCATCTTCTCAAAGCGGGCGATATAATCTGCTGCTAAAGGCTGATAACCATAGTTGCTAAAGTTGAAGTCTTGATTGGCAGCTTCGCCAGTCACTACTTTAGGCTCATTACTGCTATCGACTTTAACCTTGTCCTCGTCAGTAGTAGCGGCTTGAGCTTGTTCAACATGCAAGGCAATGGCAGCATTAAAGCAGTTGATAACGCCCTCTGCTGCTAAGCGCGCTTGCGCCTCTGGTAGCGTTGCACGGATAAATTCACCAACCGTACCACGGATAGCTGGCATATTTACAGCGGTTGGCTTGTCTTGCTGATTTGCCTGAGGCATTTCAGCGACCGATGTTTTAGTTGTCGGTGTTTGAGCCTGCTGACGACGTACCAGACGTGGGTCATTGCTGGCTTGACCAAACTTATTGGCCGTCACATAGCGCTTAGCAAACAAGGCGTCATGGTTAAGCTCAAACGCTGGTTGCTTGCTATTGCTAGCATCATCGTCAGTCTTAGAGTTAACATCAGTGGCAACATCAGAAGCAGTTTCCTGAGCTTTCTCTGTAGCTACTTCATTTTCAGCAGTGACATCTACTGGCTTTTGACTTTCCGCTAGCTTTTTGCTATCAGCTGGACGGTCAGTCTGGGCATCACTGCTGTTAGATGTTGCTTGCTGGTCTGCTATTGGTTCTTTAGCAGCAACTTTTTTAGCGGCGATTTTACTGTCGTCTACAGACTTAGCATCAGACATTTGCACTTTAGCTTCAGTAGCGCTTGGTTGTGCTTGGTCTACTTTTGGCTCTGCTATTTTTGCTTCTTCTAGATGAACTGCATCACTGTCAACAGCTTTATCTGTATCGACTTGCTTACTGTTTTTTTCACTGTTATCAACCGAGTCACGGCTGTTTTTAGCCGCTTGACTGTCAGTCTTTTGCTCAACGGCTTCCTGCTTATCCGCATTTTTCGGCGTGCTGTCTTCTTGACTTGCTTTCTGCTTATCAGCGTCATTGCTAGCTTTCTCAGCGCTTTGCTTTTCAGGCGCTTGGCGAGTGGCTGCTACAGATTTACTGTCATCTAAAGATAAATGCACAACTTCTGGCGATTTGAGTTCCGTGGCTGCTTCATTGACCTGTAATATAACTTCGTTAGGGTCTTGGTTGCGGCGTGAGCTTGATTGGCTTCTACCATTGCCATTATTAGCCTCTTTAGTGCTTAGCTGCCCATTTTGTTGTGCATTATCAGCGCTTAACGTCTCACCGCGCTCAAGTTTGCCGCGTGAGTGACGTTGGCTATTTGATTTACGCTTAGCACGAGTTTGCTCGTCTGCAGCATTGGCATTTTTGTCATCAGCGTCGGTACGCTCATGACGCTCATTGCCTTTGCTATTTTCGTTGCTCTCATTACCATTGCGAGCGCTGTCTTGACGATTATTACGATTACGGTCGTTAGGGCGTCTGTTATCCTGCTGACGTTTATCTTGGCTGTTCGATTCTTTGTTATCAGCGCTACTTATGCTGCTGTCTGTAGTATCGCTAGCGACGTTATCACTCGTTTCATCTGACGGCTCTTTTCTTTGGCGCGTCTTAGAAGGGCGTGATTTACGTGGCTTACGTCTTCTTCTTTCTTCAGCATCGTTATTGTCATCAGCTGTGTTGTTAGACGTCTGCTGACGATTGGCGTTTGACGGCTGGTTATTGGCTTGTTGATTGCTCTCTTGCGGCGCAGCTGTAGCTTGATTGTTATCAGTAAGCACACTGTTATCAACTTGCCCAAACGAGCCTAAGCTTTGCGCGCCTGTATTGACCAGTGCTTCAATGGCTTCAGCGGCGTCACGACTACTGACGCTATGAGTGGTCTGTGCCTGCGGTGCTTGCGCAAATAAATTGGACAACCAAGCAACGGCTTGCGGTTGGGCAGCAGCAACAGGCGTGGTTTGGGTTGCTACTGGCGCAGATATAGCCGCAACAGCAGGCGTATTTTGTGTCGGCGCTTGTGTTTGTGTTTGTGGCTGTGTTTGTGTCTGCGGCGCCCGTGCTGATGAAACATTGCTATTGCTACGATGATCATTGCTATGACTGGTCGTATTCTGCTGCTGGCTCGGCGCACTTTGCTGGGTATTGGCGCTCGTATTCGCTTGACTGTTATTACCGTTATTATTACTGCTGTTATCGGCTATTTGGCGTGGCTGGCGCGTCGGCTGCTGCTCAGGACGCTCTTTTTCAGCGGTTTGCCAGTCAACTTCATAACCCAAATCGCTATGTTCTTGGGCTGTATCCGTAATACGCTCATAGCTTGATGGGGCAAAGCCGTCACGGTTAAAATGCAGCTTAAAGTTTGGCGATTCTAAATGTGCATGCGGCAAAATGGTAATACGCGTACCACTGTCTTGCTCAAGGTAGACCAAGGCATCGCGCTTTTCATTCAATAAGAAAGCAGCGATATCAGTCGGTACTTCTGCCTGTACTTCACCTTGACGTTCTTTTAAGGCGATTTGCTCAATTTGACGCATAATAGATAGTGACAGCGAACGCAAATCACGAATCATGCCATTACCATGACAGCGAGGGCAGATGTAACCAGTCGATTCTTCTAGTGATGGACGCAGACGCTGACGGCTCATCTCCATCAAACCAAATTTAGAGATATCACCGAACTGTACGCGGGCGCGGTCATATTTGGTGGCATCGACTAAACGTTTTTCAACTTCTTTTTGATGCTTATTGTCATTCATATCGATGAAATCAATGACAATCAAGCCGCCCATATCACGTAAACGCAATTGACGGGCAATCTCATCGGCGGCTTCTAGATTGGTATGGTAAGCGGTTTCAGCAACATCTGAGCCTTTGGTCGACTTGGCTGAGTTGATATCGATGGATACTAGTGCTTCAGTCTGGTCAATAACGATTGAGCCACCTGATGGCAGGCGTACTTCACGCTGATAGGCCGTTTCGATTTGTTTTTCGATATTAAAGCGCGAAAACATCGGCTCATAATCGGTATATTTACGTAGCTTTTCAGCTTGTTTTGGCATCACCGCGTCGATAAAACCTGCCGCTTCGATATAAGCGTTTTCATTATCGATCCAAATCTCAGCAATATCATCGCGCAGATAATCACGCACGGCACGCGTCACGACGCCTGCTTCTTGATGCACCAAACGCGGTGAAGGATATTTTTGATTTTGTTCTTGGATGGCTTGCCAGATATTAAGCAAGTGATTTAAGTCATGCTGCAAGTCTTCTTGGGTTTTGCCAATACCAGCAGTACGAATGATAACGCTCATGCCTTTTGGCAAATCCAAACTGCCCAGCATACGCTTCATATCTTCGCGCAATTTACCCGAGATTTGACGTGAGATACCGCCGCCACGAGGGTTGTTTGGCATTAACACTAAATAACGACCTGCTAGTGACACATAAGTTGATAAAGCCGCGCCTTTATTACCGCGCTCTTCTTTTTCAACTTGGACGATGAGTTCGTCACCTTCTTTGATCAGTTTTTTGATGTTTTCATCGCGTGGATTGCCGCTTAAATATTCAGCAGAAATTTCACGAATCGGTAAGAAGCCTTGACGCTGTGAGCCATATTCGACAAATACCGCTTCAAGCGATGGCTCGACACGGGTTACATGACCTTTATAAATGTTAGATTTTTTTTGTTCGCGGGTACGGTTTTCTAAATCGAAATCGTAAAGATGATTGCCTTTACAAAGGGCAACACGAATTTCTTCGTTTTGAGTAGCGTTGATTAAAATGCGTTTCATATTTATATCCTATGAGTACGCAGAACAACGACGAGACAGGCTTTAGGGCAGGGTGGCAAGTGTGGCTAATAATACAATTAGCCTGAGCAGACGTTAATGAGCGGTAGAACGTAAAGCATAAATGCAGTTAAGCGCGCGGGCTTTTCGCAATCGCTTTTTGACCTAAAATGTATTAGCTATAAGGGATGCTAATGTCGGTAACATTCATATAGATAAGATAGGGTGTAAGGCTACTATCTATAGAGTTATTATGAATAGGCTTGTTCTAATGATTAATGCAGGAGCAAGTTAGTGGTCTTTTATTAGCAGTCATCTTATCCAGTTTGAGGGTCAGCGCACGTTGTAAGGGTGGCGGTGGATAATGACTGAGAGTCAAGAGGTCACAGGTACTAAAAAAGCATCGTGCTGTCACAGTAATCAATCAAGGTCTAGCAATAATATCGCTGTCATTAAGGACTATTATATAAGTGTTATCGTATAAAATAGTGCCGTGCAGCGGTTATCCTTTTAGGTGAAGCAATTGGTCATTCTTTATTTATCGTTCTTTTGGGTATAACGTCAGTAATATCTGGGGTGTCTCAAAGCTAGGTGGCGCTGCTTTCGTCATCAGCGGGGCGTACTTGGCAAACAGAATAAATGACCGGCTTATCGGCACGGTGTCTCTTGTCTATTCTACTTATCGTCCTCTGTTTGACCACCAATACTCAGGCAGCTATCGACAATCATTAATGATGCTCGATTCTGGCTCTAAACGACCCATACTTGCTCATCTGCGCGCCTAAAGGACTGGATGATAAATAATTATTTATGATCATAAATAGTTATCAAAGCAAGTCGTGGTTATGCGGTAGTGAGTAAATGTTATGTTGTTATCGTTTGATAAAATCGTTTTAACAATCTATCAAAGCGATGTTGTCTAATGTCACAATATTCTGTAATGATAAACAATCTTATGCTGATAACTTATCTGGTACTAATACTGTTTTGTACTAATAAATGTCAGCGTTGTTCTTACAATTTATGGGGCATTATAGGGTATATCAAGGGATATAACACCCTTAAAATCAGATGAAACACACAAGCGTGGCAGATTTTATAGCAGGCAGCGCTTAACTAACCAGTACTGACCAGCAGTAAAAATGGCGCTACACTGTCTGTAACAACAATGAATTATTGTCGCAGCCTCTGCTTAATTGGCGCTCAACATGCTAAACTATAGCAAATCTTTATGTAAATACCTAACTAAAAATGACAAACGACAAAATGACAAACGACGAACCTATCCACGAAGCTCCGGCTATCTTTAATAGCAAAACGCGCCCGCAAAGTGCAGATGACGAAATTAGTAACTTTGAAAAGGTCAACTACCTTGAAGTTACTCGCCATCAGCATGATCAGCGCTTGGACAACTTTTTGCTCAATCGTCTAAAGGGCTTGCCTAAACCGCATATCTATAAAATGATTCGCTCGGACGAAGTGCGCGTTAATAATAAACGTTGTAAAGCGCATGACAGATTGCAGCGTGAAGACGTGGTACGTATTGCGCCTGTTCAGCTAGCCACCCGTGATAAACCTATTATCAGTACCGAATTTGCCAAGAGTTTATTGGCACGTGTGGTCTACGAAGATGAAGGGTTAATCGTATTGAATAAACCTTCTGGCATCGCCGTTCATGGCGGTAGTGGTCTAGATTTTGGCGTTATTGAAGCCATGCGCGAAGTGACGGGCAAAAAATATCTCGAGCTGATTCATCGTATCGATAAAGATACCTCAGGGCTGCTGATGATTTCTAAGAAACGCTCAGCGCTAAAAGCCCTGCAACAGCATCTGGTCGACAAAACCATCCAAAAACACTATCTATGTATCGCTAAAGGTCAGCCTGCACTGAACGAGCAGCGTATCGATGCGCCATTATTGCGCTATACACTGGCTAGTGGTGAGCGCCGCGTAAAAGTAGATGCACAAGATGCGCAAGCTAAAGAAAGCCAGACAGATATTATCGTTCATGGTCGTTTTATGCTTGCCAATCAGCCAGTCAGCTTGATTGAAGCTAAGCCATTGACCGGTCGTACCCATCAAATCCGTGTGCATTTGGCACATATTGGTCATGCTATCTTAGGTGATGATAAATACAATGTGCATGACAAGTCTGGCGTGCATCGTCTGTGCTTACATGCGTGGCGTTTAGATATTCCCGGCTATGAAACCATTACTGCGCCATTACCAGATGAGATGGTAGCTTGGTTGCCAGCTGACATTAAACTACCTGAATAAGCTTAAAGGACTGATATTCCATTCTCAGTTTTTATATTAATATTCAAGATGAAGCACAAACGTCACAGTGACTTATAAGGGCATATCTTCGCCAAATAAGTGACCGTGACGTTTTCACATCCGCCATTTACGATGAATCGTTAAGGGTTAGTCCATGACAGCAGCAGCACTCGCTCATACATTAGCAGCAGCCAATACTTCTAAATTAGCAGCCGAGCATCACTTAGCAGATAAAACGCTGATTATTTTTGATTGGGATGGCACCTTGATGGATTCGATTGGCTTAATCGTTGAGTCGATGCACGTCGCAGGCGAGGCGCATGGCTTTACCACCACCGATCAGGCCGTCAAAGAAATCATCGGCCTGAGTCTAATGAATGGCATTGAGATTTTATATCCGCAAGCAACCGCTGCGCAAAAGCTAGCGATTCAGCAAAGTTATGCGGATTATTATATTCCAAACAGCCATCGTACGCCGTTCTTTGCGCCTATCGAAACTATGCTGCAAACCTTGCAACAGCAAGATAAGCAGCTGGCGGTCGCCACTGGTAAGAAAAGAAAGGGTTTAGATCGGGTATTAGATGGCTCTGATAGCCATCACTATTTTGCCATCACGCGCTGCGCTGATGAGTCAGGCTCAAAACCTGACCCGCAAATGCTGAGTGATATTTTAGACCATACCAAGCAGCCAATCTCGCAGGCGGTATTTATCGGTGACAGTATTTATGATATCCAAATGGCCAACCGTTTGGGCATGACCAGTATTGCGGTCAATTATGGTACGGCGTCGAGTAGCGAGCTTGCCGCCGAGCAGCCAACTTATCAAGTAGATACCCCGCAAGCATTGGCTGAGCTATTGTGTGCTTAAATAAGCATTCGTTTAGATGGTAAAAGAGGGTCATAAAAATCAAAAAGGGTTTATCGTTATTAGCGATAAACCCTTTTTGGCTGAAACTGTGACTGGTTAAAAACTGTAACTGACAAAAACCGTGACTGGCGAAGAAAACCATGAGGTTTACTTGCCGTCTTATTCAGTACTGTCCTTTTCAACATTATCTTGTTCAGCACTATCTTTTCTATCACTATCTTTCTCAACATTGCCTGTTTGAGCAGCGTCCTTTGCAATCGCGTCTTCTAGCTCAGCACCTTCTAGCAAAGCAAAAGAGGATTCAATAATTTTATTAGCATCCAGCTGATACTCATACCAGTTGCCCATGACGCCGGCCAATTCATCAAGCCCTTCTTTTCTTAACGCTGAAAATAGCTGAATGGTACAGTTTAAGCCTAATTGCTTCAGTCTTTTACGGGTATTCAGCAGCGCGTTTTTAGAAGCACCATATTTAAGCTTATCGGCTTTGGTTAGCAAAATATGCACTGGCAGCTCACCATCTTTTGCCCAATGCAGCATTTGCTCGTCAAAGAACTTCAGTGGATGACGGATATCTGACATCAGCACCAAACCTGCAAGGCTTGAGCGCGATACCAGATATTCCTCTAGCTCAACCTGCCATTCTTTTTTCATCTCAAGCGGTACGGCCGCATAACCATAACCGGGCAAATCAACCAAACGTCTATCACTATCGCCAATACTAAAAAAGTTAATCATCTGCGTACGGCCAGGCGTCTTAGACGAGCGTGCTAACTGACGCTGATTGGTCAGTGCATTAATAGCGGATGATTTACCAGCGTTTGAACGTCCAGCAAAGGCAATCTCTAGCCCAACATCAGGCGGACAAAGGCGAAAAGTTGGCGCAGACATGAGAAATTCAGTTTGCTGAATGCGTTGACGGGCTTTGGTATTAAAATCCGCGTGTTCAGCGGCGACATCTTTGAACGGGGTACTCATAAGTGACTCATTAATCTTGAAAAATTGGATACGGTAATAAAAGTTTTTGAATTAAGCAGTGCTTACAGCAGCGTATGGAATAGGTGCGCGGCAAAAATAAGACTTCAATCATATAAGGGTTTTAGGATACCGCCTATTCTATACTATTACGGCGCTTAGTTATTGAAATAACGGCTATTACCCTTATATTAATTACAACCTATTGGCGACATAGTCTTAAAATGACTTTCAAGTAAATTGGCTCTTAGGGCAGTCTTCTGCCTCATGAGCAGCCGTTAACAAAGCTAAACTATATTTATATATATTAATACGACATATATTGTTACAATCTTTAGTCAGACAGATTGAATGAAAGACGTTTAATAAAATTATTGATTAAGCGAATGAAAAACGATATGAGGTGTCCCATGTTCTCAATCACCACAACAGTTGCCAAAAGCTATCGCTTATTAGCCAGTACGGCAACCGCGCTCATAATTGGTACGGCGCTGCTAAGTACTGCCAGTGCGGCTGATATTGCAACGTCCTATAATAACTCATGTGCCGCTTGTCACGATAGTGGCGCGCTCAATGCCATTAAAAAAGGCGACAGTGCCAAATGGCAACAGCTCATCAAACAAAAGGGCATGCCAGCGCTGATTAAATCGGTGAAAAGTGGCATGATTCAAATGCCCGCCGGTGGACTGTGTACAGATTGCAGCGATGATGATTACCGTAAACTTATCGAATATATGAGTAAATAGCGTTCAACCCGTGCATAGGTCATGCTTAAGTTATAAAGCTATCCATCATTGTTTATAAAAATATATAAGGCGCAAGGTTGCTAAACCTGCTGCGCTTTTTTGTTTTTATTAAGTAGGTGATTAGGATATGAATAGAAAAAATCCCCAATGCTACGATTAAGTAGGCAAATAGTAAAAAGTCTTGCTATAATAATCCAAAATAAACCCTGATATTAGTAAGTACTTTCGGGCTGCTTGTGATAAAGACCGCAGAATATATGGCTTAGCTGGCTAAATGATGGCTCTGTATATCTTTCGTCTTTAAATAATACAATCATGCTAGATAATGCTTACGCCGAGTTAGTAGGATTTGTATCAATGAAAAAGTTAATCGCTGCCGCCAGCTTATGTGTTGCAAGTTTCAGCGTACAAGCTGCTATCACTGTTCCTGAATATGATCTTAACGCTGGTAAACAAGTCGCAGAAACGGTCTGTGCTGCTTGTCACGGTGTTAATGGTGTGAGTCCTATACCAGCCCAGCCAAATCTTGGCGGTCAAAACGTGAAGTACTTATACAAACAATTGGTTGATTTTAAATCGGGCTATCGTAAAAACGGTATCATGCAATCACAAGTTGCCAATCTATCTCAGCAAGATTTGGCCAACGTGTCAGGATATTATGCGAGCCAAAAACCTTGGGGTGTAGCATTCGGTAATCCTGCAACCACACAAGAAGCGACTAAGCTGTTTTTAGGTGGGGATAAGACACGCGGTGTCATCGGTTGTGCAGGTTGCCATGGTCCAGACGCAGCGGGTAATGCTTGGGCTGCATTTCCACGTTTAGGTGGACAGCATGCTGAATATATCGCCACTCAATTAAAGCTTTTCCGTGCGGCTGGTCGTGTAGATGATATCGACAGCGATGAGCAAAAACGTGTCAACGATGCGGCAAAAGAAGGCGAGATGGGTATGATGCAAACCGTTGCTTCAAAACTGTCTGATCGCGATATTCGCATCTTGTCAGATTATGTGAGTGCTATCCACTAATTTGTTGCATGTTTAAATGAAATACTAACTTATGTACTTTCATGCAGCCGTTATGCTTTAGCTATTAAACCCCGATTTCGGGGTTTTTTTATAACTGTCAGTCCTTATATAATTTGCATAATCTTTTATAAAGCTTGTACAAGGTAAGTTGCCCGTATACACAGCTATATATAAAGCTAATAGAAAAAATATCGGCGCTTATCAGGGCTTTATATCATTAAATGTTATTCACTTTGAATCGCTTGGATTTAAATTATGATGATTCGCTATGCTTCTTACTTTATCGCCGCGCTGCTACCGCTATTACTGTTTCGTTGGTTTGCACCCGCATCTATAGGTGAGATCGATTTCTGGCTGCTTTGGCTGTTAGCCATGGTGCTGGTCTCATTACCGGTCGTTTATGCTGAGATTGCCTTGGCCTATCGTAGTGCCGAGGCGCCTTTAGCGGGTATGCAAAAGCTCACGCGCGAGGCAGATGCCAGCTCTTTATGGCGCGGTTTTGGTTGGCTCGCCGCATTGGTGTCTATTATTATTGCAGCACTGGTCATATCTGGTGCAAGTACTGGTATTTTAGCCGCTCTAACGGAATTAAATAGCGCGCCTGATGTACCAAGCTTTGCCATTGCGTCAGGCTTAATGGTCATTGCTGTCTTATTAAGCTTACTGGGCGTCGCTCCTTTATCGATTGGCTTGGGCTTAATGTTGATTGGCTTACTGCTAGGAGTAGCAAACGGTTTACCAAATGTTGCTTTTGCGATGACCGATGTCAGCTTAAGCGAGTGGGCACGTGCTGTTGCCTTGGCATTGGTCAGTGTGGGTGCAGGTACTGGCTTATATTGGTTTGGTCAGCATTTAGTCAGCAAGCAAGCCGTTACTGCGGTCGGGGTGGATAATCATAACGCCCAAAGACCTTCTCGGCATCATGCTACGCAAGAATATCGGGCAACTAAGCTTGTCCTACCGATTTGGATATTACAGCTGGTGGTTGGTGTTGTCGCATTATTTATCAGCGGTATGGCATTGCCACCGATTGGGCAGCTGCTATATTGGGTCGGCGTATTGTTTGTGGCCAGCTACTTACTACACTATAGCACGCAGCAATTGGCGTATAAATTTGGCTTATTGGTCAGTGTGCTATTAACCTTTGTGCTAGCCCTGCTGCTAGTGATTGCGATACCGACCAATTGGCTGGTTGGTATTTTGGTGATTATCAGTAGTATCGCCGTGTTATTACTGTCGGTTTTTGCCGGTTGGCAGATGAAAATCAGCCATTTGCGTAAGTCTTTAAACTTTGGCAATGAAGCTTTTTATAACTTATGGCGGGTAGCGATACGCTTGATTGTGCCTCTAGCATTACTGTTAGCGTTAATCGGTTGGGTAATGCAGTGGTTAAGCTAATGAACGCTGCTAATAACCATGCAGCTAATAACCATGCAGCTAATAATTATGCAGCTGATAACGGTGAAGCTAGCAACAGTGAAGCTAACATTAATATGTCTCAAGCTGAACAAAGCAATTTGATGACGGTATATCTGGCGTATGCCGAAGAAGCAGAGCGTCAGCATTACCTAACCGTCCAAGTCAGTCAAGGTAATACTCTATATGAGGCTTTGGCGCAAGTGGGTTGGCTGACACAGTTCGAAGAGCTGGCAAAATGGTGCGAACAAGTGGCTGATATGACGACGCCAACGGCTAAGCGTTGGCGTGTCGGGGTATATGCGCAAAAACAGCCACTAAATTATATATTGCAGCCTTTTGATCGGGTAGAGGTATATCGCAGCTTAAGCGCTGATCCTATGTCTCAGCGCAAAAATAAATCTCGGGGTTAACCGTCAGTCGCTATAATTTGCTAGCTAGTCGTTATGGTTTTCGAGCAGATTTACGATGCCGGTAAGCTGTCGATACCTTCGATACGAGTTACTATACCATTATCATCAAAATAGACAATTAAATGCTGGCTGGCATTTTTAACATCGGCGATACCTTTGCGGCGACCTTCTGTCCCTGCTTTATAATCGTAGATATAATCCCAGCGTTTAGGCTCTAATGTATCTTTAATTGCCGGACTGCCAAGAATATAAAGTACCTGATTTTGATTCATACCCACTTGTAGTTTCTGTGCTTGGGTTTGGGTAATGGCGGTACCTTGTGGCAAATCAATCTTATACACACTTAGTAATGAGCAGCCAGACATAGCGACAGCGGCACTAAGCATACTGGTAATGGCAATCTTGCGTACTGCGCTTGCAGAGCTTAACGAACGAAAATTCAATGTCTTTATCATGGTAAGATGACTCATAAAAAATGGGTTAGGCGCAGCTAAGAACCGATAAGGCTGGTCTTGCAGGCAATCTTGGACAAATGATACGTCATTTACTTGCAATTGCCTACCACTTACGACATTATTTACCAAACGCTATCTGGCGGTATTTATTATTTATATTTTAAATTCATAGACTTGGCGTCAAATTTTTATAAAAAATTGCTCTAGAAATTCACCTAAGAGTGGCTAGGTTTTTATGGTTGATATTTTTTTATCCGCTATTATTACTCATGATTAATGATCTTTAACTCGTGTTTTTTGAATTTATTTGCTAAGACTTTCATAGTCAGAAGGGATATTATGGCTTCTTTTACCAATCAAGATTTACGTAAAGCGGGTTTGAAAGTAACGTTACCGCGTATCAAAATTTTAGAGCTGCTTGAAAGCGCAGAGCTGCATCATATGAGTGCAGAAGAGGTGTACAAGGCGCTGATTGAGCAGGGTGAGGATGTGGGTCTCGCCACCGTTTATCGCGTGCTGACGCAGTTTGAGCAAGCGGGTATCGTTGAGCGTCATAACTTTGAAAACAATCTATCGGTATTTGAGATTACCCAAGAAGAGCATCACGACCATCTGGTTTGCGATGTCTGCGGTAAGATTATCGAATTCCATAATGAAATCATCGAAGAAGAGCAGACCAAAGTAGCGGCAGAACATGGCTTTAAATTATCTGGTCATTCTTTAGTGCTCTACGGTATTTGTGACAATCAGGCTTGTAAAGACAACGCAAAATAAGCGTTTCAAAAGAATAGCTGATACTGCTAATTTTAAAGCTATAAAAAAGCCCTCACATTCGATGAGGGCTTTTTTATGGAAAATACTGAATAAATTAATAAGTAGGATCAAGCTAAGTAATATAAAACTAAGTAATATAAAACTAAGTAATATCTAGCGATAAACTATCAGCGCCTTCATCTAAATTGGCAGTGCCATTTTTATTGCTCAATTTGATTTTTAAGCGCAAATCATTAGGAGAGTCGGCGTGCAGAATGGCTTCTTTATAGGTGATTTCGCCCTGTTCATATAAGTCAAACAGCGCTTGGTCAAAGGTCTGCATACCACTCTCGCGTGAGCGCGTCATTACATCTTTGATTTCATGAACCTCACCCTTACGGATATAGTCACTAATCAGCTGGGAGTTTAATAAAATCTCAATAGCAGCGCGGCGTCCTTTGCCATCAGGCGTTGGAATCAGTTGCTGGGCGATAATGGCTTGTAAATTCAGCGATAAATCCATAAACAATTGATTATGGCGACTGGTTTCAAAGAAGTGAATAATACGGTCAATCGCTTGGTTGGCGTTATTGGCGTGTAAGGTGGCAAAGACCAAATGTCCGGTCTCAGCATATTGAATCGCATAGCTCATGACCTCGCGGTTACGAATCTCGCCAATCAAAATAACATCAGGCGCTTGGCGTAAGGTGTTTTTCAGCCCCGCTTCAAAAGAGTGGGTGTCGATACCGACTTCACGCTGAGTAATAATACAACCGCGATGCTTATGGACAAACTCGATAGGATCTTCGATGGTAATAATATGACCATGTGAGTTCTGGTTACGGTGCCCAATCATTGCCGCAAGGGTGGTCGATTTACCCGTCCCCGTTGCACCAACCAGCAAGATAATACCGCGCTTTTTCATCGCCAGCTCTTTTAATGCTGGTGGCAGGCGCAGCTCTTCGACCGTTGGGATTTTATTCTCAATTTTCCGTAAAATCATCCCCGCCATGTCGCGCTGTATAAAGGCACTAACCCGAAAACGCGCTTGCTGAGCTTGGTCTGTAATCGCAAACTGACACTCATTGGTTTCGTCGAATTCTTTTTGTTGGCTTGGCGTCATCACCCCTTTAACCAATCTCATGGTTTGCTCAGCCGTTAATGGCGTTTTGCCCACGGGCAGAATTTTGCCATTAATTTTCATGGATGGCGCAACGTCAGCGGTAATAAAAAGGTCAGAGCCGTTTTTATTGATCATTAACTGTAAAAGTTTATCAATGTCCATAACGTACCTACACTTGGAATATATAGATTAAAAGGTGCTTCAATAAACTTTTAAAGACTGCCAATAACGACCATTAAAAATGAATAAAGCCGATTAAAAATCTATGATTGTCAATTTGTAATGTTATTAAAACTTAGTGTTATCAAAACTTAGTGCTACAAGGGTTTAGTCTTCTAAAAACCAGTACTAAATAAACGCCTCAGGCTGCTTAGCATAAGGACGTGCAACATCTTTGCTAATAGTACCTTTTGAGACAAGGTTCTTAAGTGTTTGGTCAAGGGTAATCATGCCATCACCAGCACCCGTCTGAATAGAGGAGTACATCTGAGCGATTTTATTTTCACGTATCAAGTTACGAATAGCAGGCGTGCCTAGCATAATCTCATGCGCGGCAATTCGTCCGCCGGTTTGACGACGCAAAAGAGTCTGTGAGATGACCGCTTGTAATGATTCTGAAAGCATCGCTCGAATCATGTCTTTTTCAGCAGCAGGGAAGACGTCAATCACACGGTCAATGGTTTTTGCCGCTGAGCTGGTGTGCAAAGTACCAAAGACCAAGTGCCCTGTTTCTGCGGCGGTCAAGGCTAAGCGAATAGTCTCAAGGTCACGTAGCTCCCCAACAAGGATAACGTCTGGATCTTCACGTAACGCAGAACGCAACGCAGGCTCGAAACCTAAGGTATCGCGGTGGACTTCACGTTGGTTAATCAAGCTCTTTTTAGACTCGTGGACAAATTCAATCGGGTCTTCAATGGTTAAAATATGCTCTTTACGAGTTTCATTGATATAGTCAATCATGGCCGCCAGCGTGGTAGACTTCCCTGAACCCGTCGGACCTGTAACCAATACTACGCCGCGTTTAAAGTCAGACACACGTTTGAAAACCTCGCCCATACCCAAGTCTTCCATGGTAAGGACTTTAGAAGGAATGGTACGAAAGACCGCGCCTGCACCGCGATTTTGGTTAAAAGCGTTAACACGAAAGCGCGCTAAATTTGGAATCTCAAAAGAGAAATCGGTCTCAAAAAATTCTTCAAAGTCGGCACGCTGCTTATCATTCATGATGTCATAAATCAGCTGATGCACGACCTGATGGCTCATCTCTGGCATATTGATACGGGTCATCTCACCATCGACACGAATCATCGCTGGCATACCGGCTGAAATATGTAAATCTGAGGCTTTATGCTTAACCGTAAAGCGCAGCAAGTCTTCGATACTTAAATTATTCTTTTCAGCCATAATCGGATATTCCTATCAATAAATAAGGGTGAGCCAAAAAGCGTATAGAATGTATAACGTATACTTATTCTATAACGCCATCTAAGCCAATCATCTTAAAAATATGTTGATCTTCGCTGTATTTGTTACCATTACTACTGTCTTTAGTAGTAAATGTTAGACCATGTAACAATATCATAACAAGACTATGGCTATTTAACCATCTACTATATAAATAAAATGCAAAAATAGTTCAGTAATTCTTAGTTTTATGAATATTGATTTATTATTTCTCTATAAAAAGAGTATTTATCAAAAGTTAAAATGACCTATAAAAATAATGATCTAAGACAATAGCATCCTTTATCCCTGTGAGCCTTTTATGAACGATATCTCTAAGCAAACCCATAAAAATAATATTCCTACTGTTGTGACTGCATTTGATACGCAAAATGAGGAAGATAACATCGAGAATATAAATCTAATTGAAAGTTGGCAGCAGGTTAATAAACAGGTGGCGCAGGCGTGTGCCCAAGCGCCAAGGCAGCATAATGCGGTCACTTTACTGGCGGTATCTAAAACCAAGCCTGCTGAGATGGTTGCGACATTAGCGCGGCAGGGGCAGCGTGATTTTGGTGAAAATTATCTGCAAGAAGCGCTTGAAAAAATACAAGTTTTGCGAGAACAGCCAGAATGCGAATCTATCATTTGGCATTATATTGGCAGCATTCAGCGTAATAAGACCCGTGATATTGCTGAGTATTTTGATTGGGTGCAAACGCTGGAGCGCGAGATTATTGCCAAGCGTCTTAATGAGCAACGCCCAGCCGAGCTGCCGCCGCTTAATGTTCTGATACAAGTCAATATCGATAATGAAGACAGCAAGTCCGGCTGTTTGCCAGCCGAATTGCCCGCATTGATATCTGCCATTAAACATTACGAGCGCTTGCAACTGCGTGGTTTGATGATTATTCCGGCAAAAGCCAACACCGATGCCTTTGCTCGAACCAAGCAATTATTTGAAGATATCAAGATTGAGCATCCAGAGTTACCGCAGTGGGATACGCTGAGCATGGGCATGAGTGGTGACATGGGTGAAGCCATTGCCAATGGCTCGACCATGGTGCGCGTCGGCACGGCAATATTTGGCGCGCGTGCCTAATTTTGAGCTTGTTATTAATTGACTGTTAAACCATTAAGCGAATACTAAATCAATTCATCAAATGTTAATACCAGATTTGAACTGCTCTTTTTACTTCACCGCCTCTTCAAGTTTGGTGACGAGTAGCTGCGTAATTTTAAGGTTATCAGTAGCGATAATCTCAAAACGATAATTGGCGTATTCGATGGTATCGGTTTTTTTAGGAATTTTGCGCAGCATATACATCATAAAACCGCTGATGGTTTCATAGTTCTGACTGCGCGGCAAATTAACAATATCTAGCGCCCGAATGACGTCTTCAATCGGCGTCATACCATCGATAAGCCAAGAATTATCAGTACGCTGCACGATAGGTTGCTCTTCAACCGTCACCAGCTCACCCATGACAATACTCATCACATCGCGTAGGGTAATGACGCCAACCACCAAGCCATATTCATTAACAATAACCGCAAAGTCAGCACCAGTCGATTTAAACATCTCTAAGACTTCAAACAAAGACAAGGTATCGGGTACAAATAACGCCGGTTTTAATAGCGCTTTGTCAGTTAGGCTAACCTCTTGCTGGTTAAGTACCAAGGCTAAAAAGCTGCGCGACTCTACATAACCGATAATTTGTTCTAAATCGTCTTCCTCACAGACCAAAAACTTGTTGTGCGGCTGCGCGATCATCACCTCGACCACTTCTTCTGTACTGGTCTTACTATCGAAATAGACGATATGCTCACGCGGATTCATCACTGAGGTGACGGTACGCTCTTGCATCTCAAAGATGTTTTCGATCAAATGGTGCTCTTGTTTTTTGAGCACACCAGCTTCAGCACCAGCGTCCATTACCGCATAGATATCTTCTGGAGTAATGTCATCTTGGCGAATGGTTGATATGTCAAAAAGCTCAAAGATAAGGTTCGCGGCGCCATCAAAGACCCAAATAACCGGCTTAAAGATAAAAGTCAGTGCCATCATAGGGCGTACCAGTCGCACAGCAAAAATTTCTGCATTAGACATCGCCAAGCGCCTAGGCATCAAATCAGCAAGTAGGGAAAATAAACTGGTAATAAGCACGAATGAGATAATAGATGCCGCCGCTTCATGCTTGATCAACAGCTGCAAATAAGGGCTAATGGCTGACTCACCAACCGCACCGGCTGAAATGGCGACGGCGTTCAGAACAACTTGCACCACAGTAATAAATCCACCAGGATTTTCTTGCATATGCAGGACATCAAGGGCGCGGACTTCGCCTTCTTTTGCCATGATTTGGAGCTTAATCTTGCGACCAGCAGCGATGGCAATCTCGGCGGCAGAGACAAAGGCACTCAAGGTAAGTAATAAAAGAAGGAAGATAGTAGCGGTGATCAAACTCATGACGGACTCGGATAAAAATAGGTAGGGTAGTTAAATTAAAAACAGTAGTTGCAATAAGGTGAAGTAAGAGATTATGTATAAAAATTTGGGGCAAGTAGCAGATAATGAAAATTATTTATCAATAAAAACTAAAAAAGCTGGGTAAGCACCCAGCTAATTATAAAACACTTGAATAAAGTTATATAAAAACTTAAATCTATCCCACCTTTTAGTTTGTCATTTAAATAGACGTTAATCTAAAAAATAACGGCATATCTAAAAGGTTGTAATGATAAATCAGTAGTTAAAGCTTAGCCTTTTATTGACCATTTATTCACCAATGGGAAACGACGCTCGCGACCAAAGGCTTTATGGCTAATCTTAGTGCCAATCGGTGCTTGCGAGCGTTTATACTCGCTGTTATCAACCATTTTAATAACTTTGGCAACCAAATCAGCATCAAAGCCTTTATCGACGATATCTTGATAGCCCATATCTTCATCGATATACGACATTAAGATACCATCTAATACATCATAGTCAGGCAGGCTATCTTGGTCTTTTTGATCAGGACGCAGCTCAGCCGATGGCGGGCGCGTAATCACACGCTCAGGGATAACCGGCGTATCTTCTAAGCGATTACGGTAGCTAGCAAGTTTATAAACTTGTGATTTATAAACGTCTTTTAGCACATCAAAGCCGCCAGCCATATCACCGTATAAGGTTGAATAACCAACAGCCAATTCTGATTTATTACCCGTAGTGATGACCAAATGACCAAATTTATTAGACAGTGCCATCAGCACCACACCGCGTGCGCGCGCTTGGATATTCTCTTCGGTAGTATCAGCAGGTGACTTATTAAATAGTGGTGCTAAGGTATGACGGATACCTTCAACCGCATCAAAAATCGGGCAAACGGTATAAGAAACATTTAAGCGACGGGCCTGTGCTTGTGCATCTTCTAAGCTGATTTGTGAAGTGTATTCGTACGGCATCATCACCGCATAGACTTTATCAGCGCCCAGAGCGTCGACGGCAATACACAAGGTCAAGGCTGAATCGATACCGCCTGATAAGCCAACGATGATGCCAGTAAAGCCTGAAAGATTGACGTAATCACGTAGACCAACGACCAGCGCTTGGTACATCTCCGACTCACGGCTTAATGATAAAGGCGCTTTTGCTTGCGTATCAAATTTTGCCGTCTTTACATTAAATGTCGCTAGCATGAGCTGATTCATAAAGCGTGAGGCTTCGTGAGCTACGCTGCCATCGGCTTGGATGGCCATAGAGCCGCCGTCAAAGACCAAGTCATCTTGACCGCCAACCGCGTTTAGATAAACCATAGGCAAATTGTTTTCGCGACTACGTTTGGCCAGCATGGTTTTACGGTTGTCTTGTTTTTCAATCTCAAACGGTGAGGCGTTTAAGCTCACAATCAGGTCAGCGCCTTGTTTTTTAAGCTCAGCAATTGGACCTTTTTCCCACAAATCTTCGCAGATAAGCAGACCGATGGTAATACCTTTATAGTCAAACAATACTTGGTTGCGACCTTTATCAAAATAACGGCGCTCATCAAATACGCCATAATTTGGCAAGATTTGTTTATGATAAAAGCCTTTTTGATGGCCATTATGCAAAATCGCAGCCGAGTTAAAGGTGCCATGATGGTCGACATGCGGATAGCCTACAATCATCACGATATCATCGATATCACTTAAAGACGACAGCGCGCTTTTGATACGTCCTGAAAGACTAGGGCGTAGCAATAAATCTTGCGGTGGGTAGCCCAATAATGCTAACTCTGGGAAGATAATCACATCAGCGCCTTGCTCACGTGCTTGTAGTGCGAGCGTGCGCATTTTTTCAGCGTTAGCAGTGATATCACCAACCAAAAAATGCGATTGGGCTAGCGCAAAAGTCACGCTGTCTTGCGGTTTAGATGCCGTATTGGCGTCATTTGAGGCAGTAGAATTGGGATTATCAGTATCTTTTGCAGTGTCTCTTGACATTGTTATTGTTCCTATCAATAGGTTGTGTAAATGTGTTGAATCCGTCTTGGTTTCAAATAAAACCAAATCAAAGTAATTTATAAAAGTAACGCAAAATATAAGTGTTTAATCAGGCACTCAAAACACGACGCTTGAATAGTGAGTCGAAATAATGAGCGCCAAGCTTGGATAGGCATCAATATAATGCTTATCGACAATACCAAAATATGCAGCGCCGCTCTAAATACCAGTGATTAAGACAGTCTAGAGTAGGGTGGCAGATGAGGATTGCAAGAAGTAATTTTCAAAACGCCAAGGCTGATAATGCTAAAAACCTATAAGGTCATACTAACTTAACAGCACTTAAGCGTTCAGATTAATCCCTTTAGTATAACATCAATTGTCCGTACTAATAGAACTGAGCAGTGATTTAGCTGGCAAGATATCACAGCATAATTGACTAAAAAGGCGCTAGATAGCCGTTATGTTACAAGGATAAATCTGCTTGGGAATTTTTGCGTGCAAGCACCGATATTCACTGATAATGCGTACGGATAAATGTAAGTAAAGATTACAACATAGTCTTATTTATTGGGTTTATTTTATTGCATAATAAACCGTTACTGTCGGCGGGTTACCTCATTTAAGCGCAGTTAAATATCAAATTAACGCTATTCTAATCAGCAAAGATTGTTTTTAGAAATTAATGCTGTTTTGCTAGCCAAATATGATGTTTATAAAGGTGCTGTATGGTACGGTAGCTGTATTGCGCGCTGTATTGTCAGGAATTTTTCTACACTGCAGTTATGATGAAACTTATTACCCAATATTAACTATTACCTAATATTTACCACTTAACATACTCGCTAAGGGATACCAATAATGGACATGGTCTGTAACGGACAAGCTCTGTGATTTTTATCCACCTATTTATAAACGTTACAGCAAAGCCGGATTGGCTTTTTGCTGCCTGCTCTTGGTTTATACGCTATGATTGAAAACTGGACAAAAGAATTTCTTATTCAGCGCTTATTGGCCATTACCTTATTGGTGGTGCTGTTCGTATTATGTTTCCAAGTCGTACAGTTTTTTATTGTACCAGCGCTATGGGCAGCGATTTTAGCCTACGTGACTTTCCCTATTTATAATTTTTTTCACCAAAGAGTTCGATTCAGCTCAAATTTTAGCGCCGCTATTATGACGGTGAGCATCACGCTTATGATTGGTGTGCCGCTCGTCGTTGGTATCTTTATTTTGCAGCAAGAAGCGTTAAGCCTCATTAGTAATTTAGTCTATCGCATCAAAGTGGGCTATTTAGATGTGCCTGATTCTGTCAAAGATTTGCCCATCATCGGTCAGCAAGTCAAAGATGTATTGTGGAGAATCAATAAAAACCCTGAGGGGACGCTAGAGGCTTTTCGTCTTTGGGTACAGTCGCACCTGTATTATGGCAAAGTTGCTTTTGATGTCGTCTTCAGTGGTCTTGCTAAGCTTGGTATGGCGCTGATGACGTTGTTTTTCTTTTATCGCGATGGCACCAGTTTGGTACGTCAAATCCGTCAAGCGCTGCGTAATATCATTGGCAATCGTATCGATGGTTATATTGATTCGGTCGGTACGACCACGCGCGCGGTCGTCTATGGTATTGGCTTGACCGCATTGGCGCAGGCATTGCTCGCGGGTATTGGTTACTATTTCGCTGGCGCGCCAAGTCCCATCTTACTCACCATTGTGACTTTTATCATTGCCTTAATTCCCTTTGGTACGCCATTTGTTTGGGGCGCGGTATCGATTTGGTTATTAAGCCAAGGTCATACCGTAGAAGGGATTGGCTTAGCGCTTTGGGGTATACTGGTTATCAGTTGGGTTGATAACCTTATCCGTCCTATCGTCATTAGTGGCGCCACCAAAATTCCTTTTATCATTATTTTTATCGGGGTATTGGGTGGTTTAACTGCGTTTGGTTTTGTTGGTTTATTTATTGGTCCTGTGGTATTGGCAATCGGCCTTGCCGTATGGCGTGAATGGATATCGCAGCATAAGAATGAGTTGTTTGCCCAGCAAGAAGGGATGTTGGTTGACGGTCCACTGCAACCTAAAATGGCTGAGCAAAAAGCTACTGAGCAAAATAAAGACGAAAATACCGTTTCTACTGACCAAACAGAAGGTTAAAAAGAGAAGCGCATAAAGTTTGATAATAAAAAACACACTGTCCTAATGATGCGATGGTTGATAAGAAACCTTTATAAATAGGGATATTTAAAGATGCCTAATGCCAGCACTACGAATAACGATAATATGCGTCCTCTGACCATTGTTGCTGATAGCAATATAGCCAGCCTTAATGAGTTTTTTAATGCATCAACGCTTGGGCAAGAGACGAAGCGTACGGTGAAGATTTTTGCCGTCGCTGGACGTGATATCAATGCCCAGTTGCTCGCAGAGTTGCAACCTGATGTGCTATTGATACGTTCGGTGACGCCAGTAGGCGCGGCGCTATTGGCAGATAATAATAGTGTGAAGTTTGTTGGTTCGGCGACCATCGGTACCGATCATGTCGATCAAGATTATTTGGCAGCACGCAATATAACCTTTGCCAACGCCGCTGGCTGTAGTAAGCATTCGGTTGCGCAGTATGTATTAACCGCTATCTTAACCTTACGCCCGCAGTATTGGCAGCCATCGATACCGCCCGTAACCTTAGGAATTATCGGACTGGGTAATATTGGCAGCACCCTTGCGCAATATGCTCATGATTTAGGTTGGCAGGTATTGGGTTACGATCCGCTACTGCCTGCATCGAATATTAATAATGCCAGCTTTGGGCAGGTAATTAGCCAAAGTGATATTATCAGCTTGCATGTGCCGTTAACCGATAAAAAAGATAATGCTAATCCTAATGGCAGCGACTATCCAACCCGGTATTTAATCGATAACAATGCTTTGGATGCGATGCCTGCAGATACATTATTAATCAATAGCGCGCGCGGACCGGTTATTAATGCGCATGACTTAGTAGCTGATATTGAACGTACGGGTCGCCAAGTTGTGCTCGATGTGTTTGAGCATGAGCCAGAGATTTCTGAGAGTTTATTGTCCAAACTTGCGATTGCCACACCGCATATCGCAGGCTACACGGTCGAAGGTAAGCTGCGAGGTACGCAAATTATCTATGATGCGCTTTGTGAAAAATTGGCGGTCACACCGGCGCAGTCTATGCATACGCTATTGCCGCTCAATATGTTTTTATGGTCTGAGCTCAAGGCGCATCCGGAGAGACTGATTAAATTTTATAATATCATGCAAGATGATGCTGCATTACGAAGTAAGTTAGCTGATGGTCAAGTAAAGGGCGCCGACTTTGATCAATTGCGCCGAGATTATCATTTACGCCGTGAATGGCAATCGTAAAAATTAGGCGTTTTTAAAAGTTAGCTGGTTTTAAAAGCCAGGTAGCCTTAAAACTTAAAACATCGTTTTAAAATCTATTCTTTATCCTTAAATTGCAGTAAATAATAATGACTCAAGCAAGTAATTCCTTTTCTAAACCCAGCTATGCGCCGACCATGACCGTATCAATGGCACAAAAGCGTGCGCAATTTATGAGTGCTATTCGGCAGTTTTTTGCCACGCGTCAAGTGCTCGAAGTACAGACGCCCTTGTTATCGCAAGCAGGCAATACTGATACCTTTTTGCAATCAGTGGCGGCGCAGGTCACCTACCAAGATAAACCTTGTACTTATTATCTGCATACGTCGCCTGAGTTCGCCATGAAACGGCTACTTGCTAGCTGGCAGGTGCCTATTTATCAGATTTGCCCAGTATTTCGAGATAATGAAATAGGTGTGCGTCATAATATTGAATTCACCATGCTCGAATGGTATCAGCCGAACTACAGCTTAGATGATATGGCTGCTGAATTGGGCGAGCTATTAGAAGCGCTTTATGGTTATCCGATTGTGCTGAGTCATTACCGTTACGTCGATGCCTTTATGGACTTTGTTGGTATCCATCCGTTAACGGCCAGTATTGCGGCGCTACAAGCAGTGGCCGAAGATAAGGGTTTAACAGGGTTTGATTTTAATAGTGTAGAAAATGGCGCTACCAATAGTGAAGAAGATATTCGTCAAAGCTGGTTAGATTTACTATTTAGTCATGCCGTCGAGCCAAATTTGGGTCATGATTTGCCGACGTTGATTATAGAATATCCCCCTGCAACGGCGGCATTGGCAAAAACGGCTAAGGATAAAGACGGTAATATAGTCGCCAAGCGCTTTGAGCTTTATATTAATGGTATTGAGATTGCCAATGCTTACGATGAGCTGGCAGATGGGCAGGCGTTAAGAGCGCGCTTTGAGCGCGATAATCAATTGCGCAAGCATCATAACTTGCCACAAATGCCAATCGATGAGCATTTATTAGCAGCGTCTGATGACTTAATACCTTGCAGCGGTATCGCTGTTGGTATCGATAGGTTGCTGATGGTTATAACAGGGGCTAGCAGATTAGAGGACGTGATTCCTTTTCCCAGTGGCTTAGCTTAGTTGCTCTTTGATATCGTTTAACGTAACCGTTAATTTTTAAACAATCTATCAGAAAAAAGCGCGTAAACCGGAAGGCTTACGCGCTTTTATATTTCTGTACTGCTTTTAATAATGCTGCAAAGCTGTATATTGTTTATTATAACTTTTGTTTCTTACAGTTTAGCAAGCGCTGCATCAATGGTAGTTTCGCCATTGTGCATGCTAAAAACTTTTTTATTGGTATTATCAGCATTGAGTACAGCTGCCAACGTCGTAGCTACATCTTCAATTGAGTTCTCACCCGCATTGTCATCATTGATAGTGATTTTACCCGTTGCTGCACGCTCTTTTAGTGCACCTGCTTGCACGATAGTATAATCAAGGTTGCTATTATTAACCAACCACTGATCGGCGTAATGCTTACAGATATAGTATTCTTTTAAGTCAGCAATACCAGGCTGATTCCATTTGCTGGTATCTAATGAAAACACCGTACTAAGCATGATATAGCGTTTTATACCTTTATCTTCTGTTGCTTGCATGGTTTTGACCGCACCATGTAAATCAACTTCTAAGATATCTTTACCACCTGAACCGGCGACAAAATAGACCGCCTCGATATCTTTATCAATTTGGCTCTGAATCGCGTCTTTTTCGGCAGTGATATCTAAATCTAACTGGCTATAATTGTCATCAGTAAAGAGTTTTTCTTCCTGACGGGTGGTGCCAATCACTTGATGGTTATCTGCTAATAACTGCTTAACCAAATCTGTACCCACTCGACCACTGGCGCCAATCACTAAAATTTTCATATTCATTCCTATTTTTATATGCGTTTTATATACGTTATCGTTATTTTAAAATTTATCGTTTAAAAACCAATTATTCAAAAACCGATTGTTTTGAAAGCTGCATATAGCGTAACAAGAATGATGAGCACACTTCGTTATGAAGCGTGCCGTTTGCATAGTGTTTGGTTATGGAGTGTATACGGTTTGCAAGCCTGTTATTTATAAAAGCTGCTATTCATAAGAATAAGAAAGTTAGAACAAAGGTTAGAAAGGGTAGCTGTCCAATAATGCATAAGAAAATTAACGCACCAATTAACGTACTAAGCGATTAAGACCATCGGCAAAGGCTTTTTTATCGCGGTCGCCATAAGGTTTCTGGCCACTCATTTCTTGCAGCTCGAGCACGCCCGTGCCACGCATGGTATCCATAAAATCGCGCATATTAAGCTTTTGCTTGATGTTATTTTTATCATAGACCATACCGCGCGTGGTTAAAACCATACCGCCTTTATCTAAAATATCATTGGCTAAGGGAATGTCGCTAGTGATGGCTAAATCGCCTGGCTGGATTTGCTCAACGATATAATCATCGGCTTTATCAAACCCTGATGGCACCACTGTCATGACGAGCAGCGGTGATTTGCGCAGTTTGATTGGCTGATTGGCGACAAATATCGCCATGGTTTGGGTGCGTTCAGCCGTTTTGATAATCAAGTCTTTGGCAATCAGAGGCACCGAATCAGCATCTACCCAAATCTGCATTATTTCTGAGCCTTATCTGTATTTGATAGCTGGTCGTTTGATAGCTTCTCTATATCTCCTAAATCCTCTGGGTGGCTCTCTTTAACATTGATAGCAGCATCTTCTACAGCTTGGTCAGTTTCAGTGCTGGCTGTTTGCTCTGGTGTTTTTGCTTGGTTCTCGGTAACCGTAGGCGCTAACTTTTTATCAAGACCGACTTTATTAGGCAACACAGCAACCAGCTTAGCGAGGGCGATATCTAAGTCAGCGACATCATTTGGCATCAAGGTAATATGCGCAATTTTACGATCCTCGCGCTCAGCCTTATGGTAGCTATGATAATGGGCGCCATCGATATTGAGCACCGCGCTGATATTAGGATATTGACCCAACACATTCAACATAATCGCTGGGTGGACGTTGTCAGTATCGCCTAAGGGTAGATTGACCACCGCGCGGATATGATTCTCAAACTGACTGGTAATCGCGCCTTCGATACTCCAATGTCCAGAGTTATGGACGCGTGGGGCAATCTCGTTGGCCAGCAGATAGTCGTTACCACGCGTATCTTTGCTCACAAATAGCTCAAGCGCCATCACACCAACATAACCTAGATGATTCATCACAGTGGTAATGGCATCGGTTGCTTGTTGGAACAAATGGCTGGTACCAACGGCAGGCGCGCGCGTTTTGGCCAATATACCGTTATGATGATGGTTTTCGACCAAATCATAGCAGCGTACTTGACCGTTTTGGGCGCGTGCAGCAATGATAGATACTTCACGGCTAAAGTTAATAAAGCCTTCTGCAATGAGGGGAGCAGGCGTTGGCGTTAGTGCGCCTTTACCACTAACCGCATCCTTAAGCTCATGCCAAGCAACGGTAATATCACTTTCTTCTTTAATAACAAACTGACCTTTGCCATCATAACCGCCACGGCTGGTCTTTAGGACGATAGGCAATCCTAGCTCGTCGCAAGCTTGCTTTAATTCTGCTTCAGAATTAACCACCATAAATGGTACGGTGGCGATATCAAGCTCATTGAACATGCGCTTTTCTTTTAAGCGATCTTGAGCGATATCAAGGGCAATCGGTGGCGGAAACATGCCTTGCTTGCTGCCAGATTTTGATAAGCTGGCCAATTGCTCAACGGTAGCAGTAGGCGTATTTTCAAACTCTAAGGTAAAGACGTCAGCTGCGGCAATAAATGCTTCTAATTGCTCGCTATGAAAAACTTTTCCGTATAGGCTGGCCGGACAGTCGGCATTGTCTTCTAAAAATACGCACTGATAACCGAGCGGCATGGCGGCTTCGGCGAGCATCATACCAAGCTGACCACCGCCTAAAATACCGATGGTACGAATGGTTTGGGTTACAGGATAAGCGTTCGCTGTAGTCATGGCAGGCTCTTTACATTGAAAATGAATAAGGGAGTTTGAGTACTAATATCTAAAACTTACGGGATAAAACTTATGCGATTAAAATAGGAAAAGGTGCACTGTATGCACCTTGTATTTAGTAGAACGCATCTGAGTAAAAATATCAAGTTTAGAATATTGAGCGTTAGATTTGGTATTCAAGTTTGATATTGAGAGTTAAAAACCAGATGATTGCGCTTAATGTTTCTTGGTTAATATTGCAGTTCTGCTAATGGTTTTTTGTCAAAACTTAACGCCATCTGGCTGAGTTTACTTACTTTATTGATTAATAATACCGGGTGTTGGGCTGGCAAGAATGGTATCGGTTTGCGCTTGACGCATATTATCGAGCTTAGTCGCAATTGTTTCATCATGCAAGGCAAGTACCTGAATAGCAAGAAGGGCAGCGTTATAAGCACCAGCCGCACCAATCGCTAAGGTTCCAACAGCTACGCCTTTTGGCATTTGTACGATAGAAAGCAGGCTATCCCAACCACTGAGTATTGATGATTTTACAGGGACACCAAAGACAGGTAGCGGCGTTTGACTGGCACACATACCGGGCAGATGCGCGGCACCACCAGCCCCAGCGATAATCACCTGCAAGCCGTTGCCTTTAGCGCTTTTGGCATAATCAAACAATCTATCTGGGGTACGATGCGCTGACACCACTTCACATTCAAAGGCGATATCAAAGTCGGCAAGCAATTGCGCCGCGGCACTCATGGTTGCCCAATCAGACTGCGAGCCCATGATAATACCTACTTTTGGCTGACCAGCAGGAGAGGTGATTGGGCTGTTTTGCTCAACAGGGGTAACGGTAGCCGATGGGGTGCTCATGCTTTGATATCCTCAAAAGGACCATCATACAAAAGTTTTGCTGCCTTCGTAAAGCCAAGTTTGCTGTTTAATGGCAAAGCTGGCTAAATAACGCTGATTTTATACATTTATCTTTTTTTATGCCTTTATCTTTGGGTCTTCATCATGGCGATACTGTACGAAGTTATGGGCTTTAAGCGGTAATGGCTGCTCGGTATCCAGCTGATAGCAGGTTAAATAACCGCTATCAATCGCTGCCGAATAATCGGTACAAGCAACCTGCGGGCTAAGGGGTTGGGGCGGGCCTGTTAGCCAATAATGACCGACGAATACCGGTTTATGAGTTTTAAGGGCAAATTCGATATTTTCCGCTAGGGCATCGCTTGGAATTTGTGCCAATCCTGAGCTTGGCGCACGGGCAATTTCATGAATAGTGCGTTTGTTAAGCTCATCGAGCCACCAGCGCACGCGTACTTGCGAGCGCGCTGCGCCATCTTTATCGACCATGACTAAACCATCGGGTAACGCCGTTTCTACGCCTTTTAGCACGCGCTCAAGCGCTTCATAAGCAGGGCTATGCTTTTGCGCCGTGGCGACAACGGCGTCAGGCGTCAAGCAATTATCGGCAGTCAAAAGCGGCTTTAATACTGCCATGCTATCGACATCCCAGCAAGCGTGTACAAAGCAGGCGTATTCAGTTTCAAGCCACAAAGGAATCTCATAAAAGCGCTGCAACCAATATTGATGCGCTTCTGAGCCAAACGGTACTTCGGCTAAAAAGGTTTCATGCTGGCGCACATGAACATCGCTATGCGAGCGTAAATAGCGCTCAGGTTGCTCTGGGTCAAGCATGGCAAAGGTGAGCGCATTATATTCATGATTGCCCATCACCGCATCGGCAACGCCTGCGTCTAGCATAGCAAAGACTATCTCTAGCGAGGCTACTTGCTGTGGCCCACGGTCAATGAAATCACCAATAAATAGCGCCCGATGACCGGCTGGCGGTACAAAATGAGTGCCGTTATGAACATAGCCTAACTGCTTTAGCAGTCCGACCAGCTTGTCGGCATAACCGTGAATATCACCAATAACATCTATAATCATAATAATTATCAAATTCTTAAATATTTTATTAAATATAAGTTTGCGCAAGATACTAAGCAATACCAAGCGATCTAAATAGCGATACAAATGAAGCATTACTTGGCTATTTAAACTGCGTTAATGAACTAAGCTTTTATTTTTATTTGTTAATTTTACCACTGAGCTTTTTATGACTGGGTTTTAATAGCACCTCTAAAACCCAGGAGATAAGAGCGCATTTAAAAAGTGCGGTAGTACCTGAGGTTCTAAAATAATCGTCGCAATTACCCCAAACGCGCCGCCCCACATATGTGCCATATGATTGATATTAGAGCCACCACGTTTGTCCGCATAAATACTATAAGCGACGTAAGCGACCGCAAATAATATCGCTGGGATAGGGACAACGGCAAATAGATAAATCTTTTCCCATGGTGCTAACAGAATAAAAGCAAATAAGACCGCCGATACACCGCCTGACGCCCCTAGGCTTAAGTAGCTGGCACTATCTTTATGTTTAATATAGCTTGGAACCATCGCGACAACGATAGCCAATACATAAAAAACCACGAAACCATAACCGAATAAAAACGACTGATATAAGCCTTCGATCGCCCGACCAAAAAAGTATAGGGTAAACATATTAAACAGCAAATGCATCCCATCAGCATGAATAAAACCATGCGTCACAAAGCGATCCCATTGACCATTTTTCACCGCCGGCGGATAGAAAATAAGTCGATTAAACACGGCTTTGTTTTGCCATGCCAATAAACTGACAATAACGGTGATGATAATAATAAGCGTCGTATGGTTAAACAAAGGGGAATCCTTAGGCCGAGCCTGATAGATGGCAATGATATAAATCGTAACGCTTAAAGCCCAAGTGTCTTGGCTCAATAACAACTACTATTAATGATAATAACGCTAAAACGGTAAGCTAAAACGGTAAATAGCTACTAATATAAGTAGCCACTAAATATGAGTAATGATAAAGCATTCAGGCATGATATTAGCAATAATAACAGCGATGCCGAGGCAAAAAACCAATACACGACAAAATTGTGCTTTAATAATCGTTTATATTAAATAATATAACAGCGTAGCAGGCAGAATGAGTAATGCTTCGTATACTGACCGTAACGATTCACGACAGCATAAAGACCAAACCTAATAGTTAATAATAGACCTAAAAACTAATAATAAAGGTCTGGCAGTCGTTTAGGTTTATGGCATTAAGCGTTGTCAAATTCATTGTTATTCAATTTATAGTCATTTAAAAAGTAATGAAAGTTATAAATGATAGGCAATTTATATACCAATATTGCTTGTTACGCGTTCTGCTTCCTACAATTTTTAGAATATAAAGTTAAATTAAAAAAATACATCTCCGTTATACAACCTAAATCAACGCCGACAGAGGCAATAATTTATGAATATTATCGACCAATTAGAACAAACGGTGACCTCAGCGGTGTTGGGTGGCTATAGTAATGCCGACCATACTAATCAAACTGATAATAGTGTGTCCCATGTCAGCTTATTAGAGCAGTTTTATGCCATTTTGGCGGCGCGTTTGGCGTTGCCACAAGTTTACTCGCAGTTACTGCGTGATGATCAGCCGATTGCTAATGACAATATAATAGAGACGCCGTTATTTGAGCAATTATGGCAAGCACCGAACGCGCGCCAAGTTATTATTCAAGAGCTTGCGGCTACTCATCATATTGATGAGCTCACCACCAAAAAGCTTATTATGAATGCTGCACCGCTGGTTTATCGTGAGCTCAAAATAATGGCAAATGGGCAGTTCTTGCCGGCATTTTTGCAAAGCCAGCAACCTACATTTCGCCATTATCTGCCGATATGGGCGGCACCAGTGATTACCGCGGCGCAACATGCTGAGGATGAATTGTTTAATGCTCAAAGCACGCTAACTGAGATAGCTGCTACGCCTGTTTTATTAGATAAGTATGATGCCACTGAGGCAAGTAGGATAAATCCTTCTGCGAACTTGATAACAGAACCAAATATGGCAGCAGAACTTGCTAATGAAAGTTTTGATAACAGTCTAAGTACAGCGGCTATCGATACAGGTGCTATCCACGCCAATCCCGCAGCCCATCATCTAGAAGAAAACAGCAGCCTAAAACGAGAAAAAGTACGTACCCGCAACCAACGCAATGATTTATTGATTCGGGTGTTTCTATTGTTGGCGGCAATGGCAGCGATTGGGCTGGTATGGGCGTTTTTAATTAGGCCTAACAACGCACCGCCTGTAGAACCAGTGGTGACAGCGCCCACGGTCATACCGCCTGTCGCTGAGCCGCCAGCACAAGTATCAACGCCCGTTGCGCTTATCGTTGGCGTCGATAATGGCGGCAATCTATATACTTGTAGCGCCTCTGTCGGTGATACCGCGCTCCAAAGTACGCTGAAACAAGCGCTTAATAGTAGCTTCGGTGAGCAGGCGGCGATGTGTCAATTTACGGTGCAAGAAGGCGTGGCCAATAATATTGCCAATATGCCTATCGAGGCGCTACCCAATATTTTGACTTTATTAAGAGCGACTCCATTTGCTCGTTTACAGCTGCAAAATGACCGCATGACTTTGGAGGCGCCAGATAGTATGCAGCTGCAAAAATTGGCCACCGATATCCGTACTTTGGTACCGGCGATGATGGTTGATAGTACCGCGCCGCTACCATTGCCTAATAATGATGGCAGTATGGGAGCAGCTGATATGGCGGCTATGAATGGCGTAAATAATCAGTACGATGCGAATAACAATATTAACAGCAATAGTGACTACCAAGCAGCGGACGATGATACGGGGGATAGCGTGATGCCAGCGCCTAGCCGTAATAATGACTTCAATAATCCGCCGATGTATGACCAACCTAGCAATAATACTGCTATGAATAATGCGCCGATAAATAACGACCGCCCAGCATCAACGAGGCCACCGGGACCTTTCTCCGTATCGGAAGTCGATGATATGGCAAACAGTGTTATCGTGGCTGAGCCTGCCCAAGTTAGAAAATAGATAGAATATTTATAACAAACGCGTAGAAAATGAAAAGCTAAAAGGAGTGCGGTATAAATGATTGACGGCACTCTTTTTTTATTTGCCGCTAAATAAAGAGCATAAGAATAAAAAAGTATTATAGTGAATTAACTTTAAAAACAGATCTGGAAAAACAGATACAGTGCGACTGGGATGAATTTTTCGTAGCCTCTGTGATAGCAGCAAGCAAGGAAAATTTATACCAGTCGCACATAACTATTGACGCATCGTTTTTATTTTGAACTGACTATACCTGAAACAGTTAATGCAAATTTCTATTTAACTTATTAACCACATTGAAAATTAAGCGATTAGCTGTTCATATGTTAGTAATTTGTACTTTCTAAGCATTGCAGTTACGAGTAACAACCGAAACATTACTTATCGTAGCAATTGCACAACAGCCTGTCGATTGTGAACACATACTTAATACTTTTATAATAACAAAAGTTGAATCTAGTTATGGCTGCTATCTAATACTATTAACTTAATATTAATCGCATGAGCTTATATTAAATAGCAGCCATAAAATATCAATATCAACGCTCTACTTTTTGAGAATGCACGCTATATAAAACAAGCCATTTAAAATAACAATTCATTGAGGAATGACATTATGGATATTATCAGTCACTTAACGCGGACGGTCAGTCCAGCAGTGCTAGGAGATGACCGCACTCCTGCTAAGAAAAATTTACTTGAACAGTTTTATGCTATTTTTGCCGCGCGCCTAGCCGATAACGATACTTACAATCGTTTTGCTAATGAAAATATCGCCCGTGATGATCAAGGATTTTATGATCGGGTATGGACAGATGGCGCGCACCGTGACCAAATCGCTCGTGAGCTTGCTGGTAAACATAATGTTGACGCTACTGCTGCGCGCGGTTTAATTGCGATGGCCGCGCCACTGGCCTATCACGAAATCAAAAGCTTGGCAGGAACGACGCCTGTACCGCAGTTTTTAAATGACAATCTTGCCAGTTATCAACATCATATCCCGGTATGGGCAAGTATGGTTCTGCCTGCCGGTATGATTGCTGGGGCACCTGCTGGTGCTCGTCTATCTGATACGGTCAGCACTGACCCTATCCGCCGCGAAGAGGAAGAAAAAGGCAGCTTTATGAAAGCGCTGCTACCGATTATTGGACTGATTATCTTGGGGGCGTTGGCGTGGGCGCTACTACGAGGTTGCCAAGACAATCCTGAGCCAGTCGGCAAGCCTGTTGCTACCGAGCAGCAAGCCGTGAACGATGATGGGCAATCAGTGGTTGCCGCGGATATCGAACCTGCGTCATTGCGTATTGCGACTGGTGAAAACAGTGAGCTATACGCTTGCCGTATGAACGTTGGTAATGAGACGCTACAGGGCAATGTTATGGACGCTCTGACCGCCACATTTGGCGATGAAGCCAATAATTGCCGTGCGGATGTCGATGATAACTTCTCAATTGATATGCCTGCTGCCGCTCAGCTTGCGTCTATATTACCTATCGTCAAAAACGTACCGAATGCGAGCATGTTAATCAAAGGCGATACGATTACCGTTAATGCGCCTGACGCTGCGACATTAGATAAATTGGTTGCAGATTTACAAGCGGCTGCGCCTGCGATGACCGTCAAGCCAGAAGCGCCATTAGATGCCCAAGCTGAGATTGATAATAGCTTAACAGCATCTCAAGCGGCGATGGATAACCTTGGCCAAAATCCTGACCCGCAAGATGTGGCTCGTGCGCTCAGCCTACAGGTGGTGAACTTTGAAGTAGATAAAGCCGTGATTCCTGATGCCAATAAAGCGCTATTAGACCGCGCTGTAAAACTGATGGAACAAGTGCCAGATATGAAGTTGATGATTATTGGTCATACTGATAAAACTGCTGATGCGGCTTACAATATGAAGCTGTCAGAAGAGCGTGCACAATCTATGAAGGATTATTTGGTCACGCAAGGTGTTGATCCAAGTAAGCTGATGACTAAAGGTATGGGTGAGACCGATCCTATTGCTGAAAATGCCACTGAGCAAGGTCGTTTCCGTAACCGCCGTATTGAGTTTGTGGTCTATGATGAGACAGCAAATGCAAACGATGGCATGGCGATTAGTAACAGTGCCCTTGACCCAGACTTAAATCCATTAGACAGTGATAATGATGATCTCATGCCTGATGCTGATGATGCCAGTCGTGGTACGGCATTAGACCCACAAGCAAGTACCAGTAATTAGTATCATTTTAGACGCGCTTATGGATAACCAGTAAGCTTTAAGTGGAATTTGAATAGTAAAAAAACCGCATCTTGATAAGGTGCGGTTTTTTTATTTTGTTAAATTATCTTTGTTTTGTTAGCTGCATTATTTATAAGCAGTGGGGTCTTTTAAAACCGCTTGCACTTCTGTTTGAACAGGAAAGAAAGTCTGTAAGACATTGTTTTTTGCTTGTTGCCAATAATCAAACTGCTGGCATGTTGCCTCAAGGTCACCTTGCCAAACAGGTATCTGTCCACACATAGTCTTGATGCGTTTTTGGTCAGGATAGGGCAGCTCTTGTGCCGCTGCCGCAGCTTCGTGAGCAGCAACGCGGTCATTACAGACCAAGGCAATATCGCAGCCTGCTTCAATCGCCGCTTTGACACGGGCGCTAACATCGCCTGCAGCTTGTGCCCCTGCCATCGATAAATCATCAGAAAATAACACCCCATCAAAATTAAGCTGATCACGAATGATGTCTTTGAGCCAAATTTTTGAAAATCCGGCGGGTTTATTATCGACTTGGGAAAAAATCACATGCGCTGGCATTAAGGCATCAAGCCAAGGCAGTGTCTGTGCAAAAGGCTGCATATCACTATTGATAATCTCATCTAAGCTACGCGTATCAATGGCTTCTGCCACATGTGAATCAGGGGCGATGGCACCATGACCGGGAAAGTGCTTACCGGTGGTCGCCATACCGGCGTCTTTCATGCCGCGCATAAATTGGCTGGCTAGGGCAATAATCGCTTGCGGCTCATGATGAAAGCTACGGTCGCCGATAACTTGACTGATACCGTCTCTATCGAGCACGGGCGCAAAGCTCAAATCAATGCCGACTGCCAATACTTCGGCCGCCATCAAATAACCGCAGTCGTAAGCACGGCTAAGGGCGCGGCTAGGGTCTTGATTAAATAACTCACCAAGTCTGCCCATTGCAGGCAATGGGGTAAAACCGTTACGTAATCTAGCAACGCGCCCACCTTCTTGGTCAACGCCAATCAATATATCGGCATTGTGATAGCGTATATCGTCACATAAGGCGCGCACTTGCGCCGCGTCTGCCACATTACGGGCAAATAATATTACCCCGCCCACTTGTGCCTGTTTGATTAAACTGACATCTTCAGCAGTCAGTGCGGTACTATCGATATCAATCATTAAGACGCCGTACATTGCGTGATCCTTATTAGGCTATACCTTGTTATATTATCGTTTATGGTCAAAAAAACATTTAAGCTCACAAAAGCGCTAAGCCATGAGCTGCATGATTTATGGTCATTATTCGCTATCGCTGTTCATTGCCATGTTGGTTATATTATGACAGTTATTATAAGATGAGCATAATGTCGCGGCTTAATTGATTTAAAACATTCATGTTGATGAGCTATCTGGTATTTATTTAGTTAGAGCAATAAATAGGTTTGATAGAAAGTTCGTTCGTTGGCTCATAAGAGACAGCGCCATGGCGGGTAAGATTATTTATACAGTTTGAGACAGCAGCGTATTTATAGCCATGCTAGTATTGATTGATTTTTTAACGATAAAACTAAAATAACTATCATGTGTTTGCGCGCTTTTAATGCTAGCGTATCGCATGGTTTAATGGTAAATATAATACAGTTAAAAACAGTCAGATTTGTGGATAGCCGTTTATTAGATAACTTTTAATATGAATAACAACTAAGCATATTTTGCATACTTTTCACTTAAAATAATTAGGTATATATGATGAAAAAACAACCAGCACAGTGGTTACTCAGTGCAGCGTCAGTGGGTATCGCTGGTCTTATTCTTACCCAAAGCTATGGCACCGCAGTGGCAGATAGTAATACTGAAGGCTTTAAGGCCACCCCTGAGCAACAGGTCACCACCCGTCAGGTAGCGGCATTGCTGGATCGTAGTCACTATCTTAATCAGCCGCTCGATAGTGCAACGGGTAGTGAGATTCTATCCATGTATATCGATAGCCTTGATCCAAACCATACCTTGTTTTTGCAATCTGATGTCGATGAATTTAAGAAAAAATATGCCGATGAATTTGGTGCCCGCTTAAAGCGCGGCGACTTATCTGCTGGCGTAGAAGTTTTTGAGCGCTATCGTAAACGCTCTAATGAATACTTCGCGATGGCAAAGAAGCTGCTAAACACAAATCTTGATTTAACCAGTAAAGATAGCATTGTGCTTGACCGCGAAAAGCTCAGTCATTTTAAAACCAAAAAAGAGCAGCGTGATTATTGGACGCGTCAGTTAAAGTTTCAGCTGATGAGTATTACTTTGGGTCAAGAAGATGAGAAAGCAAAGGAAAAAGTCTTTTTAGACAATCCTGATATCACGCGCGGACAAGATTTGGTGCGTAATGATGAGCGCACGCCAAGTGAGATTTTGCTCAATCGTTTATCACGCCAGCAAGAGCAGTTTACCCGTCTAAAAAACGACGAAATCATGGAAACCATCTTGAATACGGCGATGCTGACTTATGATCCGCACAGTAATTATTATGCGCCGATTCAAGCCAATGAGCTGCAAATTCAGTCCAGCTTGCAATTAGAAGGCATTGGGGTTTCTATTCGCCCTGACCGTAAAAACCCAGATTATACTCGCATTGTGACCTTGGTTGACGGTGGTCCAGCGGCAAAGTCTGGTCAGATTAAACCTAATGATTTGATTATCGGTATCGCCAAAGACGGCGAAACCATGACCGATGTCGTTGGCTGGTCAACGCGTGAAATTGTCGGTTTGATTCGTGGTAAGCGCGGCACTTCGGTGACTATTAAAGTACGTCAACCAAATACCCCAGACGCTAGCGCCCGTAACGTAACCGTGGTTCGTGACATTATTCAACAAGAAGAATCTGGTGTCACTCAGCGCGTCGTCGAGGTTCAGCGTCCTAATATCGATAAAACGCCAAAACGTATCGGTGTGCTTGAGATACCAAGTTTTTATCTCAACTATCGCGCCCGTCGTAACGGCGAAGAGTACCGTAGCGTCAGTGTTGATACTGAAAAAGCCCTTAAAGAGTTGAATAAGAAAAATATCGACGGTCTAGTGGTTGATTTACGTAACAATCCAGGCGGCTCGCTCGATGAAGTTGCCAAGATGCTTGGCTTCTTTATCAAGAGCGGTCCATTGGTACAAATTCGCGACAATCGCGGCAATATCCAAGTCTATCGTGATGACGATGGCGGCGAGCAGTTATATGATGGCAAACTGGTCGTTATTACTAACTTAGCATCGGCATCTGCCAGTGAGATTTTTGCTGCAGCGATTCAGGATTATGGTCGTGGCCTAGTTGTCGGTAGTACAACGACGGGTAAAGGCTCTGCGCAAATTCAATTAGATAGTCTAGCATTGGGTTCAGCCACTTTAACGCAGCGTAAATTCTATCGTATCACCGGTGGTAGTACGCAAAATAAAGGCGTGGTACCTGATGTTGAATTGGTCAATATCTATGATGATGCGACCTTTGGCGAGCGCGCACAGAAAAAAGCCTTGCCGTGGGATACCATTAAAACCGCGCCTTATAAGCCTGAAGGTAAATTTTCTGCCAATACGTTAGCGACGCTAAACCAGCAATCAAAAATCCGTCAGCAGAAAAACCCGCAGTTTGTTTATCTATCAACGCTAAACGATATTCGCAATATGGAAGATGAGAAAAAACCAATTCCACTTGATATCAATAGCCGCCGCGCTAAGATGCAGCTGATAGAGAAGCGTTCATTGGAAGCTGAAAATAAGCGTCTTATCGCAACAGGTGAGCGTCCTTATGCCAATTGGAATACTTATCAAGCCGCGATGGATGCAAAATTTGAAGAGCGTAGTCAGATGAAAGAAAGTGAGCGCCCTGAGCTACCTGAAGACGAAGCCTTCATTAATGAAGCCGCTTATATCATGCTTAGCGCTGATGCAAAAGTACTCGCTAGCCCAGAAGAAAAGTTATAGTAAATAGTATCTTTTAGGCTATCTCTGTTGTCACTAAAAATGCGTGTAAGCATATGCTTACACGCATTGACGTTTAGACCTCTTACTAACCTTGGGTCAATCTGCGATTATAACTGTACGGCACGATTGAACGAAAAGGTTCATAGGTACTAGGGATTGGTATCTTAAAGGTCGCATCAGGGATAGGTGGTTTGCTGATTAGGGATGATAAGGCTGGAAGCCTGAACGTTATAAGATGCTCCGGGATTAAGTATCTAATAACATTAACATGGATGGTTAGTGATAAAAGCCGCATAATGCTTGTCGTTATGCGGCTTTGTTACGTCTGCAATCTTGATAATGCTTGTAAGGGTGCTTTTTTTAAAATTGCTTGTATTGCAAACATTGTATTAAAGGTAGTGCGAAAAAAAGGTCAGTAGATTGCTCTACTGACCTTTTTTAGTTAGACGACAACACTATCGTTCATAACTAAGTATTCGCCTAACTATGTTAACCATACTAACGATGGTACGCTAAGCTCAAAAAGAGATTAGTGCTCAACGCCACCAGCGCCATGGATATGGCCATGGTTTAATTCGTCTTCAGTTGCTGCACGTACTTCTTGGATTTCAACGTCAAACGTCAAACGCTTACCAGCCAATGGATGGTTTGCATCAACAGTCACTTCTTTGTCGTTTACATCAGTAACGGTCACTAGCATAACTTGACCGCCAGCTTCTGACTGAAACTGCATACCAGGCTGGATGTCCTCAACGCCTTGGAAGTTTTCACGTGGTACATGTTGTACCGCTTGTTCTTGATATTCGCCGTAACCATCAGCAGGCTCTACAACGGCATTGACTCTTTCGCCAGCAGATTTGCCTTCTAGTTGTTGCTCAAGACCTGGGATGATGTTGCTATGGCCATGCAAATAAGCAAGCGGTTGACCTTCTGGAGACTGGTCAAGGATGTTACCTTCGTCGTCTTTTAGAGTGTAGTTGAACTTGACGGCAGTGTCTTTTGCGATAGTAGTCATAAATTATCCTAAATATGTCGATATTAAAATTTAAATACGGTTGGAATAAACCTAAAAAAGCCAATCAGCCAGCCAAATAGCCACGTCATTAGTCAATTATCATCAGTTTATTAGGGTAACTTTAGCAGTTAGCATCTTTAATTGCGATGCCTCCTATCGGTTTCAAGGTTAAAAGCATAAAAAATGCCAATTAATCGGCGAATTAATGTAAATAAATATGATTTTTCTGATTTTTACGCTCTTTAGCGATTTCTTCTCTCTTTAATATAAGCAGCGTAAGGTTTGCCAGTTGCGTTTTTGCATAATGACTCCTACCATAGAGACGATCATAACAATAATAATAGTAACGAATAAATAGTAATGACTAACAATAGTGAAAATTATAAGGATAAGAAAAAATGATGACTGCATCTTCACAAGCTTTACCTACTAGTACTTTGAACCGCACTTTAAATCAGCAAGCCGCTCCTATCTCTTACCAATTCGACTTTACACGCTTTTTAGAGCATTTGGTCGACGTAGCGCTGACCTTTACCGCTGATACTGACGCGCCAAGTTTGTGGTTGCCAGCATGGATACCGGGTAGCTATTTAATGCGCGAATTTGCCCGTAATATTACCGCGGTTCACTATAAAATTTTAGATAGCCAAACTCTAAACAATCAAACATTAGATAGTCAACTCACGGACAATAATCAAAAAACAAACACGTACCGCGCGCAAAAAACAGATAAAAATACTTGGCAGCTGCCACAAGTGCGCGCAGGGCAGAGCATACATGTCCATTATGAAGTGTATTGTTATGATTTATCGGTACGTACTGCGTATGTCGACCAGCAGCGTTTATATGGCAATTTTACCTCGCTTGCTTTAGCGATTGAAGGACAAGAGCAAAAAGCGGTAGAGGTTGATTTAATCGTGCCAGCGGTATTTTTAGCCGACAAAGATGCCAGTCGTGTGCGCTTGGCCTGTGGACTTGAGGCAGTACAATCACAAGGTGATAAGCTGCGAATATATACTCTACAAGCAGACAGCTATCACGAGCTTATCGATTATCCGTTTGAGATTGCTGAACAAGATAGCTTTGATTTTATTATTCAAGATAATAGCCACCAGACGATTGGCCATCATTTTTATCTTGCCGGTAAGCATAGCGCCAATATGGGACGCTTGCAGCAAGACGTCACTCAAATCTGTCAAACCTATCTAGATTGGCTTGGCGATGCGCCATTTAATGATTACACTTTTATGACCTTTGCCAGTGGTCAGGATTACGGTGGTCTGGAGCATATCAACTCGACCAGTTTGATTACCCCGCGTCGCGATTTGCCCAATGCTGATGAGCCAAAAGTACCAAGTGCCGATTATCAGCGCTTTTTGGGCCTATGCAGCCATGAATACTTCCATGCATGGTGGGTGAAAACTGTCCGTCCAGATGTAATGTTGGATGTGGATTTGCGCCGCGAAGCCTTTACGCCATTGCTATGGGTGTTTGAAGGTTTTACCTCTTACATCGATGATTTTATGTTGCAAGCGTCAGGAGTCATCGATAAGGCAAGCTATCTTAAATTACTCACTGAACAAATCAATCGCTATTATCAAACCTCTGGGCGCGCGCATCAAAGCGTTGCCGAGTCGAGCTTTGATGCTTGGATTAAGCTGTATCGCAACGATGAAAACACTGGCAATGCAGGTATTAGCTACTATAATAAAGGCGCATTGGTAGCGTTATGCTTAGATTTAACCTTACTAGAAAAAAGCGCAGGTCGTTATCGTTTGTTTGATGTCGTCAAAGCCTTTTATAGTCAAGCAAAGCAAAAGGATAATAAGCGCATCGGTATCAGTAGTGCTGATATGGGGGCAGTTATCGGGCAGTTTATGCCATTAGCGGATTGGGAGGAGTTTGAGCGCCGTTATGTTAATGGCGTTGAAGAGCTGCCCCTAGAGGCGCTGCTCACAGCAAATGGTATTAAAATTTACCCTAATACCAAAGAGACTGCGGATAAACATGTGCCATGGGGCATGCGCTGTAGTGAGACGCCACTGGGTCTAAAGGTTAATCGCGTGACACGTGACAGTATCGCTGCTAAGGCTGGCATTTCAGCCCATGATGTCATTGTCGCAATCGATGGTATCAAAGCAGACACTAAGCAATTAGCAACGCTTAGTAAGGCCACGCGCGCTGTGGAATGCCATTTATTCCGCCGTGATGAGCTGATGACGGTGAAAGTTTTGCCTAAATCTGATTTCGCTGATAAAGACGCGCATGACGATAATGAAAAAGCATTTCCACATAGCGTCAGCTTACGTCTAGCAAGGGCTAGTACCGATTGCGAAGACGATGGTGAATATGCAGACTATGCAGACTATGCAAATACTGAAAACGCTTGGCTTAATGCGATAGCGCGCTATAAAAATTAATAGCTAGAGTAGCTAGACAGGTTAAAAGCGATTAGACATTTAGATATTAAAAAACCCTTGCTAAGTGACGCAGCTTAGCAAGGGTTTTATGTTTTTAAGGCTTAAATCGTTAGAGGCAAAAATTAGGTAAAAATGTTACTGCCCTAAATATTTAGCTTTAAGACTTAGTATCCTCTTTAATCTCTTTTTCATATCCAATAACGGCTTCAGCATCATCATTAACCATCGCTTTATTAGCTTTATTGGCTTTATGAGCCGTAATCCAATTTTGCATCAGCGCAATCTCAGGCTGCTGAGCATCGATAATGTCTTGGGCTAGCTTGCGCATCTCTTCATCCGTACCGTATTGAAGCTGTACTTTTGCCATATCTACTGCGCCAATATGATGCGGCAGCATACCGCGCGCAAAGGCCATATCAGCCTCAGGTTCGGCAATACCAAGCATCATATCACTATGCATGGTATTCATCCCTTTAGCATAAGCTGCTTGCATGGCCTCGGTATTGGGTTTGGGTTTGGGCGCATCAGGGTGGCTAGCCAGCCATTTATTCATGGTGTCGATTTCAATCTGCTGTGAGTCGATAATGTCTTGGGCAAGTTTGCGCATGGTCTCATCGGTCCCATACTTCAGCTCAATCTTTGCCATATCGACCGCGCCGCGATGATGACCGAGCATCCCTTTGGCAAAGGCGGTATCGGGATCGTTATAACCCATACCAACCATCATCTCATTATGCATACTGGTCATCGACTTCGTATAGTCTTTTAGCATATCCGTCATTTGTGCTTCTTCAACAACATCGCCACTCTCAGACATATCATGGCCAGCATGGGCGTCCATATCGTCAGCCGCTTCAGACGGCTCAGTCGTGGTTGTTATAGCTTCTTCTGACGGTGTTACCTCGGTATCCTCTATTTTTGGCTGGCAAGCACTCAGCAGCAATGCCGCAGAGATACTAGTGGCAAACAAGGTAAAACGACGAGAAGCAATCATGATATATCCTTACTATCAATAAAAAATAACGAACCAGATAAACAATAAGCAAGCTGCAGGCGCTATCCGCTACATTAAATACAGATTTCGCCCAAAGATAATATGGTTTTGTAGCTTAGCAGATAAACCTTGCTCATTCGAGACGCTATGTTTAACAAGTCGTAATATCTTTAACAAGCTCAACAGCAAAATCAATTAATAAGTACTTAAAAAGAGTAGAAGTGAACAAGCTATAAAGTTAAGCACCTAATCAATAACGTCTAATCAATAACGCCTAATTGCTGACAACGCTCACGACTTAAATGAATACGCACAAATTCACCAACGCCGAGCGACCCAAGCTCGAATCCGGCGACTGACCAGCGAATAAGACGCAAGCATGGCAAACCTACATGCGCGGTCATACGCCTGACTTGGCGATTTTTGCCTTCATAGATGGTCAGCATAAGCCATGAAGTCGGCACACTTTTGCGCTCACGAATAGGTGGGTCGCGTTGCCATAGCGCAATCGGTAAATCCGCTTCATCAACCAGTAGCGCCGTTGCCGGTAAGGTTTTGCCATCTTTTAACTGGACTCCAGCAGCCAATTGCTTTAGTTGGTCAGCACTTACCAGACCTTCTACTTGTACCAAATAGGTTTTACCTTGTTTTTGCTTATTTTGCGCAAAATTCTTGGCAGAGGGTGGCTGGGTAATGGCTTTATTAACCCGTCCGTCACTGGTCAAAATCAACAAGCCTTCTGAGGTGGCATCCAGTCGACCGGCGATACGTAGGGATTTATCGGTGAAATACTGTGATAGGGTACTGTGATCATTATTGCTGTCATCACGAAATTGACTTTGTACTCCGTAAGGCTTGTTGAATAAAATCAGGCTGGAGGTCGACATAAAATAGCGTTTCCCAAAGATAAAAAACTGAATGTAGGGTAGATAAAAGTAGTATTAAAAGAGCAAGTGCTTGCTAAAAAACGTGCAAGCTATGAGACTACTCTTATAACTATCGATAACCATGTTATGATTGTGGTATTTATCATAATGATAACTAAAAATGGCTCATGCAAAACAAAAATCATCAAGCACGCTTTATCTTAGTACAATGGCTAAGGCAGCTTGCGGTTTTTTGTATGACTTAATTCGCAAAATCTGAAAAATTTCATTCATTTTTTATAAAGTTTTTTTGTCATTTTACTTATTGTAATAACATCTGATTTTGTCGATAAATGACCAAGCAATTTTTGCAGTAGCTTTGATTTTTTCCATGATTATTAAAAATAAGTGTTAATCATATCATCAACAAGATCTTTAAATATTACTCTTAAAACTATTATACATCACCTCGCCAAGCATGTCGGCCTAGCTATATTCTACTGAGTACGTTCTGCTCAATATGTGCTGCTCAAATAATTAGCGTTTAACTCGCTACGCTGCTTAGCTAAAGCCAAAAGCAAAACATAAATAGCTAGCGAACATAACAGAATGCTAATGATGCCATGATGCTTGCGCTATCTACTATAAAAATACAATCAAGGAGTTTGACCCATGCCATATGAAAAGGTAATCGTCCCAAGAGACGGCGAAAAAGTAACCGTTAATGCTGATTTAACCCTAAACGTACCCAATCATCCGATTATTCCCTTTATCGAAGGCGATGGTATCGGTGTGGATATCACGCCAGTGATGATTAAAGTGGTTGATGCCGCGGTATCAAAAGCCTATCAAGGCAAAAAGTCCATCGTTTGGATGGAAGTATATTGCGGCGAAAAAGCCTCGAAAATTTATGATGGCGAATATCTACCGACCGAAACACTCGAAGTTCTGCGCGAATACGTGGTGAGTATCAAAGGTCCATTGACCACGCCAGTTGGCGGCGGTATGCGTTCGCTAAACGTCGCGCTACGTCAAGAGCTTGACCTATACGTCTGTCAGCGTCCAGTACGCTGGTTTGAAGGCGTGCCAAGCCCTGTGCATAGCCCAGAATTGACAGACATGGTGATTTTCCGTGAAAACTCAGAAGATATCTATGCGGGTATCGAGTGGAAAGCGGGCAGTGATGATGCCAAAAAAGTCATCAAGTTTTTGAAAGAAGAGATGGGCGTGACCAAAATCCGTTTTTCCGATGACTGCGGTATCGGTATTAAACCTGTCTCAAAAGAAGGCTCGCAGCGTTTGGTGCGTAAAGCCATCCAACATGCTATCGATAATGACTTACCAAGTGTCACCCTCGTGCACAAAGGTAATATTATGAAATTTACAGAAGGCGCGTTTAAAGAATGGGGCTATGAGCTTGCCGCTGAGCGTTTCGGTGCTGAATTGCTCGATGGCGGTCCTTGGATGACGATAAAAAATCCAAAAACCGGAAATGAGATTGTCATTAAAGACGTCATCGCTGATGCTTTCCTGCAGCAGATTCTCATGCGTCCTGCTGATTATTCCGTTATCGCAACGTTAAATTTAAACGGTGATTATATCTCTGATGCGCTGGCCGCAGAAGTAGGCGGTATCGGTATCGCACCGGGCGCCAATAAAGGCGGGTCAATCTCTGTTTATGAAGCAACTCACGGTACGGCACCAAAATATGCTGGTCAAGATAAAGTTAATCCAGGCTCATTGATTTTATCTGCTGAAATGATGCTACGCGATATGGGTTGGACAGAAGCTGCCGACCTTGTGATCGATGGTATCAAAGGGGCGATTAAAAACAAAACCGTCACTTATGACTTTGAGCGTTTGATGCCAGATGCTATTTTGCTCAGCAGCTCTGAGTTCGGTAAAGCCATTATTAAACATATGGATGCTTAACTGGCTAATAAGTTAAGAAACTTTGGTTAGCTGAGTTTTACCCAGTTATATTTTAAAAAGCCATCTACTGCAATCTAGGTGGCTTTTTTATGGTTATCTATTTATTTAGCCATAAAAAACACCCCAAAAGTCTAGACCTTTGGGGTGTTTGATTCATGCTGACTTAGCAACGTTTACTAAGTCAGTTTAGAGCCATCTATTCAGTTTAGAGCCAGTTACAACGAAGCAATCGTCTCGTTGAATAAAGTACTTGGGCGCATGGCTTTTTCAGCTAAAGCTTCATCTGCCAAATAGTAGCCTTTTAGATCCATAGGCTTACCTTGAACCGCATTCATCTGTTCAATGATAGCAGCTTCATTGCTTTCAAGCTTTTGTGCCAATGGCGCAAATTGTGCTTTTAGCTCGCTATTCTCATCTTGTGCTGCCAGCTCTTGAGCCCAGTACATAGCCAGATAGAAATGGCTACCACGGTTATCCAATTCGCCCGTTTTACGTGAAGGCGACTTGTCATTTAACAGCAGCGTTTCAGTAGCTCTATCAAGCGTATCGGCCAATACTTTAGCTTTGGCATTGCCATCGTTTTTAGCTAAATGCTCTAAAGACTCAGTCAAGGCTAAGAACTCACCGAGAGAATCCCAACGTAGATGGTTTTCTTCAAGCAATTGTTGTACATGCTTCGGTGCTGAACCACCTGCGCCTGTTTCAAACAAACCGCCGCCCTTCATTAGTGGGACAACTGACAGCATTTTAGCACTGGTACCCAATTCTAAAATCGGGAACAAGTCAGTTAGGTAATCACGTAAAATATTACCGGTAGCAGAAATGGTATCTAGACCACGAGCAACGCGCTCTAAGGTATAACGCATCGCACGAACTTGAGACATGATTTCGATATGTAGACCGTCAGTGTCATGATCTTTTAAGTAGGTTTGTACTTTTTTGATCAGCTCGTTCTCATGTGGACGGTAAGGGTCTAACCAAAAGATAACTGGCGTATCTGATTCGCGAGCGCGGCGTACGGCAAGCTTCACCCAATCTTGAATTGGCTCGTCTTTGACCTGACACATGCGCCAGATATCACCTTTTTCAACACGCTGCTCAAGCAATACTTCATTAGTTTCTTCGTCAACGATACGAGCTATGCCCGAATCGCTTGCTTCGAAGGTTTTATCGTGCGAACCATACTCTTCTGCTTTTTGCGCCATCAAGCCAACGTTAGGTACGGTACCCATCGTGGTTGGGTCAAAGTTGCCATGCCATTTACAGAAGTTAATCATTTCTTGATAAATGCGCGCAAAAGTAGACTCAGGCATGACTGCTTTACAGTCATACATTTTGCCATCAGCGCCCCACATTTTACCGCCTGAACGGATCATAGCAGGCATAGAAGCATCGACAATCACATCACTTGGTGAATGGAAGTTGGTGATACCTTTTGATGAATCAACCATCGCTAGACGTGGACGATGTACTTGGCAAGCATGTAAATCGCGCTCAATCTCTTCACGTAAGCTGGCTGGCAATTCAGCAATTTTTTCGTACAAACTTGCCATGCCGTTATTGACGTTAATACCTAACTCGTCAAATAACGCGCCATGTTTATTAAAGGCATCTTTATAGTAGGTTTTAACTGCGTGTCCAAAGACAATAGGATGCGAGACCTTCATCATGGTGGCTTTTACGTGTAGTGAAAATAAGATACCGGCTTCACGGCAATCTTCCATTTCACGCTCATAAAATTCAAGCAGCGCTTTTTTGCTCATAAACATCAAGTCGATGACTTCTTTATCAAGCAAAGCAATACCTGATTTGAAGACATTAACCGTGCCGTCTTCAGCCACGCGCTCCATACGTACGGTGCGGGCTTTATCTAAGGTAATCGATTGTTCGCCGTCATAGAAGTCGCCACTGTGCATGTGTGAAACGTGCGTTTGTGACCATTGCTTCCACTCACCCATAGAATGCGGGTGCTTGCGGGCGTAGTTTTTCACTGCTTTTGGCGCACGGCGATCTGAGTTACCCTCACGTATGACAGGGTTTACAGAGCTGCCTAGGCTTTTGCCATAGCGACGACGGATTTCTTCTTCTTCTTCCGTTTGTGGCTCATCTGGAAAGTCAGGAATCGCGTAGCCTTTGCTTTGTATCTCTTTAATTGCCGCTTTTAATTGCCCCACAGAGGCACTGATATTTGGCAATTTGATGATATTGGCGTTTGGATCTTGGGTTAATTGACCAAGCGCAGCTAAGTTATTAGGAACGCGCTGCTCTTCCGTTAAATATTCCGGAAATTCAGCCAACACACGCGCCGCAACAGAGATATCACTGGTTTCGACTTCGATGCCTGCTGTTTGGGTAAATGCTTTTACAATAGGCAAGAATGATAAGGTTGCAAGCGCTGGGGCTTCGTCAGTTTTTGTATAAATAATTTTTGACATGTTAGTAGAGTATTCCTTGTTGTCATTAATGAGGCCAATAAAGCTGAGGTATTATTTAACAGCTCTATACAGCCTGCATACAATAATGGGCTACGGGTTGGTTCAAATACATCAAGTGTCGTCGTTTATTGCCATTCTAGAGTGTCAAGACTGCTAGAAAAATCTTTCATAAGCAGTGACTGACCTTTCTTAGGTAGGCCTTTGTTAAAAAGTCGCTGTAGCAAGCACTTATTTTATTAAAGGTCATTATTCAAAGGTCATCTTGACCATTTACTTCAAAGCTCTCAGACTAAAATGGTCTGAGAATGTATGACTGACGCCATATTATAGTCGATCCACTATAAATTCGATATGATGTCAATCTTGTACATTGAACTAAGTATACTATTTTCGCTCATATCCTATGTATCTGAATTATATTAAGCTAGTAATAGCCTTATTCTACCAGTCATCAGCGTCGATATCATCTTTTGCAGACAATTTGCACGCTTTTAATACTATTTTCTGCACACATGAGCTTATTTCTGCAACAATGGACTTGTTATAGTGATTATTCTCCAATAAAACAGTTCTTTAAAGCAGCCGTTTTTTAGCGTTTATCGCAGCCCAAACCAAATCTGTACTTAAGCTTAATTTTCAGCCATAAAAATAAAACAGTCATTAACAAACAAGCCATTTGGTCAGCTGCTTTGCTGACAATGGCTTTTTTTGTGCTGCTTTTTTTAAAACTTTTCGATAAAGGTGTTTCGACAAGGGTGTTTTAAGAGGACGTTTTAAACATAAAAAAAGTGCTTTTATTTTGGCGATTGGATAAATTGCTGAGTTTTTGCAAATTGTGACAGCAAAAGCATGGTAGTTTGATAGGCTAAACGCTAAAGAAAAATGGTCTAAGAAATAGCAGGGTGAGAGTGTGGTGATGATGAATTTGCAATATGCGTTACTCAGCGATAGCAGCTGGCAGCAATTGACCAACTGGCAGACACCAGATACGCCTTTTATGTCGTTTGAGTTTTGGCAGGCGCTGAGTGATACTGGCGCAATCGGCGAAAAAGCAGGCTGGTTGCCGATTTATATCTTAATTCATCGCCCAAACGATATAGATGGTGATGCAACTGAGGAAGCCCTAACTTCATCAAAGCCAACTTCGACCAAGCTATCCTCATCAAAGCTATCTTCAGAACAAATAGGCCAACCGATTGCAGTCATGCCTGTTTTTATCAAAGGTCACCATCAAGGCGAGTTTGTCTTTGACCATGCGTGGGCACAAGCCTATGCACAGTATGGGCTAGATTATTATCCGCGTTTGGTGACCAGCGCACCTTATACACCCATTACTGGGCAACGTTTATGGCTAGCAGAGGGTGAGGTGCTAAATGCTGATATTTTAAAGGCAGCTATCGCAGGGGTTGACGATATCGCTCAGCAAGTAGAACCCTCTGGCTGGCATGGCTTGTTTGTCACGCCTGAGATGGCGGCTATCGCTCATGCAGCGCTGCCGACTGATATTGATATAGAAATGGCGCTTAACAGTCAAGCAAATGGGATAGCGACAAAACCGATTGAGTTACCGATATTGGAGCGCCAAGGCTGCCAGTTTTTATGGCAAAATAAGCATTTATTTGAAGGTAGTCAGCCATTTGCCGACTTTGAGGGGTTTTTGGCCACATTAAAAGCCAAAAAACGTAAAACCATTCGTGCGGAGCGGCGCAAAGTCGCCGAGCAAGGTATTGTATGTCAGCGCAAATGCGGTGATGCTATCACTGAGGCAGATTGGCAGACGTTTTATCGTTGTTATGTAATGACCTACGCCGTGCGCGGGCAGCAGCCTTATCTCACACTAGACTTTTTCAAGAGATTGGCAGCTACCATGCCTAAGCATTTGATGCTCGCGCAAGCGCTTGATGCCAATGCTGATATTATCGCCAGCAGTTTATTTTTATACGATAAGCCTGATAGTAAAAATGCAACGCTGTATGGTCGTTATTGGGGCGCGCTTGGTGAGTATGATAGCCTGCACTTTGAGCTGTGTTATTATCAAGGTATCGAGTTCGCTATCGAGCAAGGTTTCACCTATTTTGACCCAGGCACCCAAGGTGAGCATAAATTAATTCGTGGTTTTATTCCGACCAAGACTCATTCGTTGCATCGTATTTATGATGCGCGTTTTGTCCCAGCGATTAGCGATTTTTGTGCCAAAGACCGCATGCATATGGCGCAATATCGAGAGCAAGCCTTTGCAGCATTGCCCTTTAATATTGATAATATGCCGACGTTTAATGACAGTGGTTTTTGATAACACTAATTAATGCACAATAAATCTTCTTTGGTAATCTCTACTCAATAACTTTCTATCTAATACTTTCCTATCAGCCATAAACTATGACCTCTAATCTTTGTTGTTCTGACCCGTTATCGCCTCCCAGTGAGCTATTAGATTTTCTCAATACGGAAGGTTCGCTCACTGCTATGCTGGAGGTAAAAGCGGGGCAGCCATTACGTGTCAAGCGTAGCTTTGAGGGTTATCGGTTATTGTCCTTGGCGCAAAAAAAGCAATTGGGTGTAAAAGGCGCGGCGCTGAGCCGTCCATTACTAGCGTGGGTACGCGAGGCGCAGTTATATGGCAATGATGAGCAGCCATGGGTGCAAGCACAAAGTATTTTCCCGCTAGCAAGTTTAAAAGGGCGCGCTCGCCGTTTACAGCAGTTGAAAAGCACGCCGATTGGCTATGTGTTATTTAAGCGCAGTCGCACCTTGCCCAATCAACGTTCTATCGAAAAAACGGCAGAGGGCTGGCAACGGCAGACGCTGTATGATTGGTATGGGCGCAAAATACTAATTAGTGAGACTTTTTTAGCAGCGTTTTTGTCTAGTGATGCTTGATGTCGATGCATGCATTAACTAATGTATCAATAAATAAAACAGTTACCTTACGAGTGGCTGTTTTTTTATGGGCGACAAATAATTATTTGACTAACAACTCAAGCAAGACTTAGAAATTAGAAATATAAAACAATGATTTTATTGCGCATTTATTTGCTTGATAACCTCATTATGGCGTCATTTAAATCCTTCAGCTTTCCGTGAGGTTTTTTTGCGCTCACAGTACAAATTTTCATGTTACACTTAATCTTTAGCGATGATATCGATGCCTTTATCGTTCGATTTTATTGCCAATTTGGACAAGTTAATAACAGGTTAATTGCCTTTGCTTGCCCATTTTCACCTCCTTTTATTACTCGCCTCTTTTCAATGAGCACCACCATTAACGATAGCCACTACCTAGGACATCACTATGTTTAAAGATATTTCTATCAAAGAGTTTGATCCAGTACTTGCTGAAGCCATGGCCGCTGAAAGCGTTCGTCAAGAAAACCACATCGAGCTTATCGCTTCAGAAAACTACTGCTCACAAGCAGTGATGGAAGCACAAGGCACTGACCTAACCAATAAATACGCTGAAGGCTATCCTGGTAAGCGTTATTACGGTGGTTGTGAGCACGTCGATGTGGTTGAGCAATTGGCCATTGATCGTGCAAAAGAGTTGTTTGGTGCTGAGTACGTCAACGTCCAGCCACACTCAGGTAGCCAAGCAAACTCTGCTGTTTTCTTAGCATTATTAGACGCCAATGACACCGTGCTAGGCATGAGCCTAGACGCAGGTGGTCACTTGACGCATGGCGCGCATATCAACTTCTCAGGTCTAAACTATAACGCCGTACAGTATGGTTTGGTTGAAGAAACTGGCCTTATCGATTATGACCAAGTTGATGCTCTTGCGCGTGAGCATAAGCCAAAGATGATTATTGCTGGTTTCTCAGCATATTCACAAGTCGTTGATTGGCAGCGTTTCCGTGACATCGCTGATGAAGTTGGCGCGTATTTGCTTGTTGATATGGCACACGTTGCTGGTTTGGTCGCTGGCGGTGTTTACCCAAGCCCAGTACCATTTGCTGATGTGGTCACGACTACAACGCACAAAACCCTACGTGGCCCACGCTCAGGTATGATTTTGGCTCGTGATGAGAAGCTTGCGAAAAAGTTAAACTCTGCGGTATTCCCAGGTAACCAAGGCGGTCCGTTGATGCACGTCATCGCGGCAAAAGCGGTTTGCTTTAAAGAAGCATTAGAAGATAACTTCAAAACTTATCAGCAGCAAGTGGTTAAAAACGCCCAAGCGATGGCAAAAGTCATCCAAGATCGCGGTTATGAAATCATCTCTGGCGGTACTGAAAACCATCTCATGCTGATCAGCCTAGTCAAGCAAGACATGACCGGTAAAGAAGCGGATAAATGGTTGGGTGATGCGCACATCACGGTTAATAAAAACGCCGTACCAAACGATCCAAAATCTCCATTTGTGACTTCTGGTATCCGTATCGGTACGCCAGCGATTACTACTCGCGGCTTTAACGAAGCGCAAGCAAGTGATTTGGCAGGTTGGATTTGTGACGTATTAGATAGCCGTGGCGATGAAAAAGTCGCTGCTGAAGTACGCGGTAAAGTTGAAGCTATCTGTAAAGAGCTTCCTGTTTATGCTAAAAATCAGTAAGTTTTAATTCATTAGTTTTATAATTTAGAGATAAAAAAACCGCTTAGCTTTTGCTAGGCGGTTTTTTGTTTTACAGCTGATTTCAATCAGGGTTTAACTTTATCAAATCACATAAACGGCAATTTGGTAAATATCTGCAAGATAGTAGCGTTAACGATATCGACAAAGAAAGCACCAACCATGGGCACAATCAAAAACGCCTTATGTGATGGCAAGTAGCGATCGGTGACCGCCTGCATATTGGCAATCGCCGTCGGCGTTGCGCCCATACCAAAACCACAATGTCCCGCTGATAGTACGGCAGCATCATAGTCTTTACCCATAACCTTAAAGGTAATAAAGTAAGCATAACCAATCATCAGTAGCGTCTGCACCAGTAAGATAATTAATACCGGTCCTGCGAGGTCAGTCAACTGCCAAAGTTTCAATGACAATAGCGCCATCGCTAAGAACAAACTCAAAGAAGCGTTACCAATGACGTCGATAGCACGGTCAAACATATCAAAATTGAATACCATGGTTAAGGTATTACGTAGAATCACACCGCCAGCCAGCGCCCATACAAAGGTAGGTAGCTCAAACCACGTATCTTGCGCCAACAAAGTCATGATGTCAGCGAAAGCCAATGCCGCGGCAAATAATGCCAAGGATTCAATGGTAGAGGAGGCGGTGATAAGACGAATGTTATCAGGCTTCTCAAACATCTCCTTATTAGCATGCACTTCCTCTTCGTTATGCTTGGTGCTATAGAGTGATTGCTCGCCGGCAAGTCGTTCAACCTCACTCGGATTTGGATTAGCCGCCGCTGGTTTTAAACCAAGTTTTTTAATCAAATGACGGGCAACCGGACCACCGATGACGCCACCTGCAACCAAACCATAAGTGGCGACCGCGATTCCAAGTGTCGTGGCACCAACCACACCATACTGCTCTTCTAGAGTAATGCCCCAAGCGCCTGCTGTACCGTGTCCACCTGTTAGGGCAATTGAACCTGTTACCAAGCCGAGGAGTGGGTCAAGTCCAAGCACACTTGCCATCGCCACGCCCACGACATCTTGTAAGATGATAAACACCGATACCACGATGGTGAAAATCAATAGTGGCGAGCCACCTGCCTTTAGCCTACTAAAATCAGCGCTGAGTCCGATAGAGGCAAAAAACATCAGCATGGTTGCGGTTTGCAGTCCTTGATGAAAGTTAAAGCTATAACCCCAAAAGATATTAAGAATGTAAACGATAATCGCTGCAACCAAACCACCGGCCACTGGCTCTGGAATATTAAAGTCTTCTAGAAATTTAATCCGTTTGACTAAAAAGCGTCCAAGCAAGAGCACTAAGGTGGCCAATATCAAGGTGTAGTAGCCGTTGAGGGTGATTTCCATAGGTTAATCCTTTCTATAAATATAAATTAACCTAAATTCGGGATAAAGCTGGTTTTATCTCGAATGTAGGTTCTGGTCATCTCGCTATTCACATGCATCATCTGACGCCGCAACAATCCACAATTGCGGTTTACCAAAATCTTTATAGGCGTCCTCAATGAGACGCTTAAAGACATTAAAGTCCTCAGTGTTAATTTTCTCTACCCCATTTAAGTAAAGTGTGAGGTGAGTAATATCACTATCGGTCAAACAGTCCCAAGCGCTGTCCCAATTATGGGCAAAATAGTCGGGAAAATTGGCTGCTTTTGCTAAGCTAGTCAGTAGCGTCTCTTTATCCAAAACATCGCCAATGGGAATGTTAAGCGCTTGCTCAGGAATATTGTCAATGAGAGCAGAGTCGCTTTGATTGATACTTTTTCGGTTAACGCCGTTTTGATTAATGTTGCTTTGATTGATCTGGTTTTCATTAACATAGTAAATAGCTTGGCTCATATCATCTCACCTGCAATTGTCGGAAGCTATCATAATGGTCAACGGTCAAATAATAAATGGTCGGTGGATGACCGCCGGTGACAATGCGCCGTGCACCGCGGTGGGAAACCCCCGGTGTAGGCACGGTATATTCGCGATAGTAGCCTTGCGACTGGGCAGGTAGCTTGCCTTCACGATTATAAAAGGTTGTGCCATCTTTATTAGGGTAAGGAAAAGGACCGCCTTGCTTAATAAGTGCCAGCGTCTGGTCGATTTGCGCATCACCTGTGATAGCTGCGGAACCTGAACTGCTGGTTTTAGAGGCCGTCTGCGATATAGAAGTTGCTGGCGTGCTATCTGTAAATAAACTGGATTTTAAATCCCCAAAAAAGTAAACCGCAACGGCAATAAGGGCGATGAAACTCAAGAGGGTAGAGAAGCCACTTTTCTTGTTTTGGCTACCACGAGTATTTTTATATCGATTGTTTTTCTGCTGCGCATTATCTAGGTTGCGATGCGCTGAACTTGCTGCTGAATTTGATACTGATGTTTCTAAAATACTCAATTCATTAGAGGTGACTTCAGTTGCGCGCAATTGGTTTTTTTCATTACGCTGACTGTTAAAATAGACGCGCTGACCTTCGCTTATAGGTTGCGACAAGCGTACGGTGCTGATATGAAAGAAGACATCTTCACTTTGATTGTCTACCTCAATAAAGCCGTAGCCTTTATCAGCATTCCAGTGTTTAATCTTGCCACTTTGCATGGGCGCGCTATCCTATCGACGGTTTTTATTCAGCAAAATAATTTTTATGTGCCATATATAACATATTTATCAATAATAAAAAAACGCCAGCAATTAAGCTGACGTTTTTTATGGATTATACTCGAGGTAAGACGATAAATTGTAGTGAAGAAGTAATGCGCTAGGCGCGGGTTTCGCCATGACCGTAAACGATCCATTTTTGCGAGGTTAAGCCTTCGAGTCCAACCGGTCCACGCGCATGGATTTTATCGGTTGAGATACCGATTTCCGCCCCAAGCCCGTATTCAAATCCATCGGCAAAACGGCTAGAGGCGTTAATCATAACGCTTGCCGAATCGACTTCACGGATAAAGCGTTGCGACTTGGTATAATTGTCGGTAATGATAACGTCGGTATGCTGGCTGCCGTGGGTATTGATATGCTCAATCGCTTCATCGATACCCGATACCACTTTCACCGCTAATATAGGTGCAAGATACTCTGTATCCCAGTCTGCGCTAGTCGCCGCTGACAAATGCCCTTGAAGGGTAGCATTGTCATTTAAAATAGCCTGTGCTTTATCATCAAGGCGCAGTTGCATGGCATCATCAGCTTTTACGATGGCTTCAGCAATTTTTGGTAATAGCTCATTGGCAACTGATTCATCGACCAACAGCGTCTCCATAGTATTACAAGTACCGTAGCGATGGGTTTTGGCATTGACGCTAACCTTGATGGCAATGTCGGCATCGGCGTCGCTATCAATAAAGGTATGACAGTTACCATCTAAATGCTTAATCACAGGGACGCGGGCATCACGGCTGATACGCTCAATCAAACCTTTACCGCCGCGTGGCACGATAACATCGACATATTCTGTCATGGTAATCAGCTCGCCAACGGCAGCGCGGTCAGTGGTTTCTAACACTTGCACGCTATGCTCAGATAGACCAACCTTGTTTAAGCCTTTTAAAATACATTTCGCAATCGCTTGATTGGATTCAAAGGCTTCAGAGCCACCGCGTAAGATAATGGCGTTACCGGATTTTAGCGCAAGCGAAGCCGCCTCCAAGGTAACGTTGGGACGCGACTCATAAATCATACCGACCACACCAAGTGGCACGCGCATTTTACCCAAATGAATACCTGATGGCTGATAGGTCATATCCGTGACTGCGCCGATAGGATCGGGCAGCGCGGAGACGTCTTTTAAACCTTGCAGCATACCATCAAAGCGCGCGTCGTTTAGCTCTAGGCGGTCAAGTAAGGCGGCGTCTAAGTTATTTTTTGCACCCTTATCCATATCGACTTTATTGGCCGCTAAAATATCGGCTTTGGCGCTTTTTAATTCGTCATAGATTGCCATCAAGGCGGAATTCTTATCGCCGGTATTGGCCGCCGCTAGCGCTCGTGACGCGGCACGTGCTTGCTGACCAACGCGTTGCATATAAGCGGTAACATCTGTGGTATTCGATTGACTCATAAATTAACTTCCTTATAGTTATCAATAGAGGGTTTGCAGATTAGTAATGATGAATCCTAAATAATGAATCCTGGATTTTATAAAACGCTCATATATAGGTTCAGGCATAAAGAAACGCAGCTAAAGCCGCCTAAAAGCAGTAAATCTGCTAATTATCATCACTAATCTACAAAAATATGTTTTTAGCACTTGTTTATTTTTTAGCGCCTGACGGTTTTTTAGAAACTAATGGCTTTTTAGAAACTAATGGCTCTCTGCTATTTAACATAGAGGAGATGAGGACGATAGTAAAGTCGATTTTGTGAACAAAGACCGTTTATCAAGCACTGCAGAGTTTTCTTTAACCTTGTTTTTAGGGTTATTTACTAAATGTTTGGATTGATGTTTTTACTCGCATTTGAATTTTTATCCATAATAAATAGCATTTAGAAATAAAAAGATAAGCAGTTAAAAGTCAGGGCGCTGTTACGTGTTTTTAACAGAACTGCGCTGTAACTGCTAAGGTAGTACTTATAAATCGTGAGTATAGTGGGCGCTAATATGAAAAACACTTATGATGGAGAATAAAATGGCGATTGAAAATAAAACCTATAAAAACTGGTTAACGGTTGGTTTGGTGGTAGCGGCATTAAGTGTCAGTGCTTGTGGTAAAAAAGATGAAGCACCGATGGACGTCGAATCAACAGCCGATGCTCAGACAGCGGTAGAAGATGAAGCGACTGGCGTTGCTACAGCAGGCAGCAATGATGATGTTGCGGTAGCTAGCGCAAACGACAGTGCTGCCAACACTAACGAAAGTATGGTAGTCGGCGAAAATGATGATGTGGCAGTCGCAACGGCCGATGAGGCAGAGGTACTCGACGGTACTGAAAGCGAAGAGCATGTTTCGACGTACTAATGCCGCAGATAAAACAGCGCTAACGGCGTTAAGATGATAAAATGAGGCCCATAACTGACTGTGCGTTATGGGCCTCATTTTATAAAGGGTATTGCTTGGTCAAAAGCTCATAGGTAAAAGCGACAAGGTTTGCCTTTTTATTGCATTATAGGCGACAATATCGCGCCTTTATTGAACCCATCATAACGTTATCGAAATAATGCGACTAACACAGTGCTATAGCTGTTTGATAGATAACGCATTTTTTATTCATGTTTTCACTCATATTTATTGGAAGTCTGCTAAACCATGCTTGATACTGCAAAGAATCCGACTCGGCCTATCGCCTTAGATTTACAAGACGTCCATAAAAGCTATGGCTCATTAGACGTGCTAAAAGGGGTGTCGCTCACCGCCTATGATGGCGACGTCATCTCTATTTTAGGCTCGTCTGGCTCCGGTAAGTCGACCTTGCTGCGCTGTATTAATCTGCTCGAAAAGCCCAATCAAGGTCGTATTATCATCGGTAACGATGAGCTGATACTCAAACCTACTAAGTCGGGCGAATTGCAAGCGGCAGATATCAAGCAGCTAGAAAGCTTACGTGCGCGCGTGGGATTCGTCTTCCAGAGCTTTAACTTGTGGCCGCATAAGACCATTTTGCAAAATATCATCGAAGGGCCAACGCAAGTCCTAAAAATCAAAAAAGACCAAGCGATTAGTGATGCGGAAAAGCTGCTTGATAAAGTCGGTTTGCTTGATAAAAAAGATGCGTATCCCGCAAATTTATCAGGCGGTCAACGTCAGCGTGTGGCGATTGCGCGTGCGCTTGCGATGCAGCCGCAGGTGTTATTATTTGATGAGCCAACCTCGGCACTCGACCCTGAACTGGTTAATGAAGTGCTCGCCGTCATGCGCGAGCTGGCTGAAGAGGGGCGTACGATGTTGATTGTCACCCATGAGATGCGCTTTGCCCGTGAAGTATCGAGCAAGGTGGTATTCCTTCATCAAGGTGTGATTGAAGAGATTGGTACGCCTGAGCAAGTCTTTGATAACCCGAAATCTGAGCGCGTTAAAGACTTTATGGCATCGCATCGCAAAAACTAACAGGGCGTTTTCATTTGTTTTAATTCTAGTCGTTTCAATTTTATTGACTTTAACTTTAACGGCTTTAATTTTAACTGTTTTGATTTAGACGCTATTTTAAGTTTTTAAATGTTTAAAGCGATTAAAACGCTAAAATTACTCATTGGTAATTTTCTTAGGGTGTTTATTACTCAATAATCACAGTCGGTATGCAAAACGTTTGTTTTTGATATTTGAGTCAGGTATTATCAAAAGGTTTACAGGCAGTTGCTCATGATGCCTGCCTGTGTCTTCTGTGCATTGAATTGCTTTTCTGGCAGGGACGTCAGAGAACAAAATATCAGAACCCTATATTAAAAAATCCATCAGAATTTAAGGAATGTATGATGTCGAATTCTCGCCTATTGTGGTCATCGATGACCGTTACCGCCGCGCTCATGCTTGGTGCTTGTAGTCAGCCTGCTAACGAAGCTACTGATACCAATGCTGATGCCCCTGCCGCAGAAACGGCTGGCAAGACCATTCGTATCGCCACCGAGGGCGCTTACCCTCCTTTTAACTATACCAATGCCGATGGCAGCTTGGCGGGTTTCGATATCGATGTTGCCAATGCCTTATGTGCGCAAATGCAAGCCAAATGTGAAATCGTTGCCCAAGATTGGGACGGTATCATTCCAGGCTTATTGGCGCAGAAATATGATGCCGTCATCGCTGGGATGTCTATCACCGCTGAACGTCAAGAAAAGGTCGATTTCAGTGAGCCGTACTTTGCCAATACCATGGTTTGGCTCACCGATACCAAAGGCGGCTTTGATCCTAAAGCAATTAAGAGCCTAACCCTTGGTGGCCAACGCTCAACGACTCCGGGTGCGTACTTACAAGACAATTATGAAGGCAAAGACGGTAATACCGTTAAGCTTTATGATAATTATGACAATGCCTATTTGGACCTAAAGTCCGGTCGTAGTGATGCGGTACTTGCTGAAAAAGTCTCTGCCAAATCATGGTTAGCGGACAACCCAGAAGGCTTCGGCATCGTGGGTGATGAGATTGATAACGACGATAATATTGCCATTGCTGTTCGTAAAGGGGATTCAATCAAAGACGACTTTAATAAAGCGCTGAGCGAAATCCGTAGTAACGGTGAGCTTGCCCGTCTTGAACAGGAAAACTTCGGTCAATAATTTGCTTGCTACGCTTTGAGAAAAGTCTTCAATCAATAGACTGTTTTGAGAAGCGTTGATTAACGAATGACTGATCCATTGCGGATTAACAAACGGCTGGTCAATATATTAAGGAATAAACCCTATGATTACTTCAATGACATCATCAATAAGCAAAAAAGCCTTGTGGCTTGCCCCACTTAGTGCGGCGATGCTTATGCTTACGGCTTGTAATAACAGCTCAGCACCGACTGAAAGCACTGAGACAGATGCCGCTACTGATGCGCCTTTAAACATCAAAATCGCTACAGAATCCAGCTATAAGCCTTTTAGCTATACCGACGCTGATGGCAAATTAATCGGCTATGAGATTGAGCTGGTCGACGCTCTATGTGCGCAAATGAAAGCCGAGTGTGAAGTTATCTCGCAAGATTGGGATGGCTTAATTCCGGGGCTCAATGCACAGAAATTTGATGCGGCCATCGCTGGTATGTCAATCACGCCTGAGCGTAAAGAAGTCGTAGAGTTCAGCGACCCATACTTTCATACTGGCATCATCCTAATCGGTAAAAAAGGTGATGATATCAGCGTAGAAGGTCTAAAAGGACAGCCGATTGCCTCACAGCGCTCAACGGTGGCGTCACAGTATCTGCAAGAAAAACATGCCGACTCTGATATCAAACTTTATGACACCCAAGACAATGCTTACTTAGACCTAACCTCAGGTCGTGTCCGTGCCATGATGTCTGATAAAGTTACCGGTATTGATTGGCTAAAAACCGAAGCCGGTAAAGACTATGAAGTTAAAGGGCAAGAAATCAGCACCAGTGATGATGCGATGGGTATTGCCTTCCGTAAAGGCGATCCATTAGTTGCTAAATTTAATAAAGCACTGGCTGAACTTAAAGACAACGGCACTTATGACCAAATCACCGGTAGCTATTTTGGTACCAGCTCAACAGCGGCGGCACAAAAAGCAGTAGCGACTGAGGGTGTTAAAGAGGTGGTGGTGGTTGATGATGGTAATGTCGATGCCAATGCTGTGATTGCCAAAGAAGAACAAGCAGAAGCGGCGACTAATTAATAGGACTTTTCATAAAGGCCTATTAGATAAGCGCTGGTTTTAATAAAGCACGTTTTGACTAAAGCGTGCTTTATGCCATTTATAATATTTTGCCAAGTGATAATGCTAAGTCTAAAAGTCTAATTAATAATACCCAGTAACAACATCAAGGATGATTATGAGCAACCATCTTTTCTCAGCCAGCATATTTAGTACGTCTGCTATTTCCTCATCCGCCAGTAAACCTTTCTTAAAGGCAAAGCCGATGCTAGCCCTAACGGCATTATTGGCGTTGGCGGGTTGCAGTAATGGTCAAAATGAAACTAACGAAACCGCTAGTTCAGAGGCAACGAAGACAACAGAAGCGACCGAAAACAACACCGCTGCGGCAGATGACAATGTGCTGCGTATCGGTACCGAAGGCGCTTATGCACCCTTTAACTATACCAATGCTGATGGAACGCTTGGCGGCTTCGATGTTGAGATTGCCAATGCTATCTGCGACGATATGCAGATGACCTGTGAGATTATGGCGCAAGATTGGGATGGTATTATTCCTGGCCTTAAAGCGGGTAAATACGATGCCATCGTCGCGGCAATGTCGGTAACGCCTGAGCGCGCAAAGCAAGTTGCTTTTACCGATCCGTACTTTAGCAATGCGTTGGTATTTTTAGCCAAAAAAGACAGCAGCTTTGATCCAGCTAATAGCAGCGATATCAATGCGCATTCTATTGCTGCGCAGCGCTCGACCATCTCTTCGCAGTGGTTAGAAAATACTTATCCAAAAGCCAATATGAAGCTTTATGATACCTTGAGTAATGCCTTTTTAGATTTGGGTTCCGGTCGTGTCGATGCCATGATATCTGACAAACTGCCAGCGTTAGAGTGGCTCGGTTCAGCATCAGGTAGTGATTATGTGCTAAAAGGCGATGAGATTGATATTAATGATAACTTTGCTATTGCCGTGCGTCCTAATGATGAAGCCCTGCAAGCAAAAATCAATCAATCATTGGCCAATATAAAGTCTAATGGCACTTATGATAAAATCAATCAAAAGTATTTTGCTGTACCAGTAAGTGCAACGCCAACAACAGCAACGCCAACAGCAGCACCAACAACGTTAGATAGCACCGCACAATAGCGGTTTGATACTATATGGTTCGATACTATTAGTATCTTGAATGAATGCTGTATTAATAAGCATAAAGACATTGCCATGATGGCGATGTCTTTTTTGCTTTTTATAGCAAATCATTGCGTTTTAAGGGTGATTAACAGTCGGGTTTTATCAAATCTTACTGATTTATTTGATATTTATGCTGATAAGTACCTATTTAGACCGTGCTTTTACGCGTCAGTATTAACATAGCTGGCAGCGAATATGATAAAATCAGCGCTCATTTCTACTGTGTCAATTACCGCCGCAATAATCGTATTTATCTGACGTCACTCTATGACGCAAAAGGCTAATATCTATTTGGTCTAGCAGACGATTATCAGCAGCGTTCAGCTATTGATGCTGATTCTTTTAACTCATATTTTGCAAATTGCTAATATAAAGAGACTGAGTGGATAATTGTGTTTGATTTACAAGGATTTGGCGCGCTATTACTAAGCGGCGCTACCGTCACCATAAAACTTGCCATGACCAGTCTGATCATCGGCATGTTCTTAGGCTTGCTCGGTGCCACAGCAAAGCTGTCTAATATCTGGCTGCTGCGTAAGCTTGCGACGGTCTATACCGCCACGATGCGCGGGATTCCTGAGCTGCTATTGGTGCTGTTTATCTATTATGGTGGCTCTATCGTGCTGATGAGCATCCTCAAAAAGTTCGGCTATAACGACTATGTCGAGATTAGCGCTTTTTGGGGCGGCGTCATGGCATTGTCTATTGCTTTTGGTGCGTATGCGACTGAAATTTTTCGCATGTCGATTCAAGAGATTCCAATAGGGCAACGCGAAGCAGCGCAAGCGATCGGGATGCGTCCTTTTCAGACCTTTTATCGTATTACCTTGCCGCAAGTATGGCAAATTGCGCTGCCGGGTTTGGGCAATTTGTTTTTGGTATTGCTTAAAGATACGGCCTTGGTCTCGGTTGTCGGTCTTAAAGACATCATGTATCAGTCCTCGCGTGCGGCGCAGTCGACACAGCAGCCGTTTACTTTTTATATGGCAGCGGCGATTATTTATTTGGGTCTGACCATGTTGATTACCGGCTTTATGATGTGGCTTGAATGGCGCGCCAATCCGGCGGCGCGTTATGCCAAAAAGCTTAGCCGTCAAACTAGCCCCCATCAAACCACTCAAAGTCAATCGACCATAGGGTAGAGGAGAGATACTATGGATTGGAATTGGCAGGTCATTTTTGACCATATCCCTGATTTACTTAATGGCGCGGTATTGACCGTACAGCTAGTCGTGTTCTCAGGTATTATCGGCTTGTTTTTTGGTTTGATTTTGGCGTTATTGCGGTTGTCCAAAAATTGGCTAGTGCAAGTCTTACCGTTTTTATATATCTTCTTTTTCCGTGGCACGCCGCTACTGGTACAGATATTCCTGATTTATTATGGTCTTGGGCAGTTTGAAGCGGTACGTAACTCGTTCTTATGGGAGCCGGTGCTTAGCCAAGCTTACTGGTGTGCGATTATTGCCTTTACCCTCAATACCAGTGCCTATTTGGCAGAAATTATTCGCGGTGCTATCCAAAATATTCCTGTGGGCGAGCTTGAAGCCGCCGATGCGATTGGCATGTCAAAATGGCAGAAGCTGACGCGCATTACTTTACCGCGTGCCTTTGGTATTGTGATTCCAGCCTACAGTAATGAAGTTATCTTTATGCTAAAAGGTAGTGCATTGGCATCAACCATTGCTTTGATGGATATCACGGGCGTTGCTCGTACGATTAGTGCGCGGACTTATACCTTGATGGAATTGTTCTTTGCCGCCGGTGTGGTTTATCTATTATTATCGTGGGTTATCTTGTTTAGCTTTAGATTGTTTGAAAAGCGTATGAATCGTCACGCCAGCTACGTACCACCCGATGTGGTTACCAATACGATTCCTTAATAATAGTAAATATAAGATAAAAATCTACTCCTAAATGTTTATAAATTGCCGTGAGAATCTAATATGAGCCAATCACCACATATGTCTTTAGCCGATGCGATTGCTGCGGGCGTTAATGATAACAGTGCTAACGATGCCAATGAGTATTTACGTGCGTCTATCGGTAAAGTGGTCTGCGTCGGTCGCAACTATGCGGCGCATGCTGAAGAATTAGGCAATGAAGTACCTAAAGCACCGATATTGTTTATGAAGCCAGCATCTTCGGTGGTGTCCATCCGTCAAGGCGTTGTACGTCCAAATCCAGCGCTATATGGTGAAACGCATTACGAAGCTGAGCTGTGCGTGCAATTAGCCGCAGACTTATCAGCGGCAACGATTGAAGAAGCCAAGCAAGCGATTGGTGGCGTAACATTGGGCTTAGATTTGACCTTGCGTGAGCTACAAGCCGAGCTGAAAGAAAAAGGTCATCCTTGGGAGCGCGCTAAATGCTTCGATGGCGCTTGCGTGCTTGGCGATTGGCTTGACCCGCAAGTATTTGGCGATTTCACAGATGTCCATTATCAGCTGACTATTAATGATGCGCTCAAGCAAGACGGTGATAGTGCCTTGATGCTATTTCCTGTTTATGAGTTATTGGTAAATATCAGTCACGCCTTTAGCTTGCAAGCAGGTGATGTGATTATGACTGGCACGCCAAGTGGTGTTGGCGCCTTACAAGCAGGCGACCAATTGAGCTTAAAACTGGGCGCTCATGAATGGCAGGCAGAGGTTAAGTAAGCTATCAGTTAGCGGTTAATGATAAATTTATTAATGACCATTCTTTCAATGACAAATCTCTTAATGCCAAAACTGCTATTCACTATCAAAACCCCAAATACTATTTGGGGTTTTTTTGTGTTAAAAACTGAGCATAATGATGATATATTTTGCTTAGTAACAACTTAAAAAATGCTAAATAAAATACTAAGAAAAACACGATAAGTACCATCTATACTCATACGCTTGTAACCGCTATGACAATAAAGATACGGGATAGTTCAATCATTATCTTCTGTTTATGGCATTTACAGGCTAGTATGGCAAATCTCCTTAATTGCTTGATGTATCAAAACTATGCTCAAACCAAGACCTTTAGAAAGCATTCATGATTTATTTGCTACCACTCGGCGTCCCCCTGATAAATTGGATACTGACGAAGGTTTTCAAGGCGATGTCTATGAAGAGTTGGCGAAACTTGAATATATTTATGTCGATGAGCTAAGCGCAGAAACGGTCGATAACAGCTATAGCAAACCGCATGAGCCCATATCCTTGGTAGATTTCTTTGAGGGCTTGGCGCAGCTAGCTACGATGGGCGTGGTTGAAGTCACGGATATTGTAGAAGCTATCCACCGTGAGATATTATTGCGTCCTTTAGGGCGCTTTAATAAAGGCAATCTTGAGCACTGGCAGCGCGGTATCACCGGTCGCATTTATGGCACGGTCCGTCAGGCGATGCAAATGGTCGGCAATAATATCGCCACAGGGATGCGGCTTTATAACACGGTTTTAAAGCCCAAAAAAATACAGCCGTTGCCGAAAAACTTACGCCGCGTGGTTAATATTTTAAACGGCGTCATGGGCGATCACCTTGTCACCCATCATAATCCATTGGCCGTATCGATGGTGCTATATGATAAATACAATCGCGTGCAAAGCGATGCACTGTCAGGGCGGGTGATTGTTTTATGTCATGGGCTTTGTATGAGTCACTTAAGCTGGCAAGTAGCTGACGAGGGCAATCTGGCTGAAACGCTGAGTAGCAAGCTGCCAAACACGACGGTTTTGTATTTGAACTATAATACCGGTCGACGTATCTCGAGTAACGGGCGTAGCTTTGCAAAAGTTTTGCAAGATTTGGTGGAGAATAATCCAGATATCACCCAGCTTGATTTAATCGGCCATAGCATGGGCGGTTTGCTGAGTCGTAGCGCGCTATTTTATGGTAAAGAACAAGGTTTTAGCTGGGTCGAACGCGTGGGCAATCTTATCACTTTAGGCTCGCCACATCATGGCGCAAGCTTAGAGCAGATTGGTCATTTTGTTCAAGATAAAATCGCTAAATTGCCTTTTGCAGGCTCATTAGCCAAGCTAGGCGACCTGCGCAGTGCAGGTATTATTGATTTACGTTATGGTAGTATTCGCGATGCAGACTGGAAATCTGCCGAAGGGCGCAGTGTGCTGCCCGCAGAATTTCGCCATCCAACGCGCTTGCCTTTGCATGTAAATACCTATCTGGTCGCGGCAGCTATGGTTGAAGTGCATTATAAATCTAAGACCACAAGCTTACTCGGTGATGGGCTGGTTTCGGTAGAATCGGCGCTTGGCGAGTATACCGAAGAGCATACATTGAATGTGCCAGAGGGCCATAAAGCGATTTTTTATGGTGTTAATCATATGAATCTAATCTATAACGATAGGGTACATCAGCAAATCATTGCTTGGTTATTAGCCAATAGACAAGGCGATGCGCATGAAGCAAAGTACGCGCTTGAGGACCGTATTTACTCTTATCCAGAAATAGATGAAGTTGCGGATTAAGCATTTTTTAAATTATTAATATCACCTTTAATGAGCCTAGAGCCGTAAATGTGGAATGACAAAAACGAAAAACCCTCAAGCATGACACTTGAGGGTTTTTTTGAATTAAGCAAAATTAAATAAGGACAATCAAATAAATAGAACTAAAAACTACTCAGCGAAAATCGCCGCCACATCATCTTTATTAAATTTATAGACTTCACCGCAAAATCCGCAATCCATCTCAAAAGTACCGCCTTGCTCTTCAACGATATCTAAAACTTCAGTTTCGCCGATTTGCTCGATGGCCATTTCACACTTCTCGCGTGAGCAGGTACAGCCAAATGATAAAGACACAGGGTCAGGGGCAACGACTTTTTCTTCATTATATAAGCGATAAAGAATCTCGTTGGTATCAAGCGTGGTCAGCTCTTCTGCTTTCACTGTACGCGTGAGCACACTTAAGCGCGTCCATAAATCATCATCGATACCGGCGTCTTGGTTTTGCTCGACTTCATAGGTTTCTTCAGCCGTACGAGGCAGCATTTGTACCAAGATACCGCCTGCTTGCAAACCATCAGAGGCTAAGTTAATCAGCGTTGGAATCTGCGCCGATTGCTTTTGATAATGCGCCAAGCAGTCCGCCAAATTATCATGGCTACGCTCAACGATACCTTGATACGGCTCGCCGCCATCAGGTTGAATATTAATAAACAATACGCCTTGACCAGCAGCACCCAATTCCGCAAACGCTTCTTTGGCGTGCAGCATATTTTCCCACGCTTGTACTTGCTCGTCAGTGTCGCCTTTCCAGCTGGCAAGGGCACGGATGATACCGTCTTGGTCACATTCAGCCATCGCCCAATTCAGCAAGCTGTCACTATCTGATGACTGCAACTGAATCGATAAACGACCATTGATTTTAACGGTACTGATTAGCAAACTTGCTGCCGTTAGCATCTCGCCCAATAAGCGCTTAATCGCTTCAGGGTAAGGCTTTTGCGCAATCGTGGTCGCATAACTGCGTGATAGGCGCACCACATCGCCGCGCACCGGTGAATCTTCGATAAAAAAGCGTTGGCGTACGTCGTTATCATGATGCTGAACAACCGCTTGGCTCTCAGTATTTGGGGCTTGAGTATCTTGTGTCATAGGTCATAGGTAGTATTAAGAAGTTGTTAGCTTTATGGGGATTGATCATGATTTATCAATCACAGCGTGTAGATTGCTTGCTGATTTTAAGTTATTTATTAAAAATAAAGGCTCGTATTCAGCGCTTAAATAGCCTGTAGTATTTTCTACGCTTATGGTGGTTTTGTTGGCTATCTATTAAGATAGATAAGCTTAAGTATTTTGCAAGTCGCCCTTATTAAAAAAAGTTTACCCCCACCGCTCAAATTGTTGTACAGTAACATTAAGTTGCATAGTGATAAATAACAGCAACAGCATGGATGCATGGCGGAAAAGTCATTTAATGACCAACATAAAGTCGAGCAATGGCTTACACAACGCCAAAGTCCCCTCTTAATTTTGTGATAATGTGATAAAAGGATGTATCTCATGACCTACTTAATCTCTAAACCCTTAACTTTGGCTGCCTTTATGGCACTTGGTTTGGCGGGTTGTAATAATAGCAATCAAACCAACACTGAAGCGACGCCAGCAGATGGGGCGACTACGACAGAAACGGCAGCAAATGCCAACGGCACGCTACAAAAAATCAAAGATTCAGGCACTATCGTGGTCGGTCACCGTGATTCTTCTATTCCGTTCTCTTATATCGCTGATGACCCAAATCAACCGATTGGCTATGCCCACGATTTAGAGATGAAAGTGGTCGAAGCGGTTAAAGAAAAGCTAAATATGCCTGATCTAAAAATTCGTTATAACCTGATCACCTCGCAAACTCGTATTCCTTTGGTACAAAACGGCACGGTCGACTTTGAGTGTGGTTCAACGACCAATAACGAAGAGCGCCAAAAACAAGTGGCCTTCTCAAACGGCTTCTTTGAAATTGGCACGCGTTTATTGACCAAAAAAGACTCAGGTATCCAAGATTTTGAAGACCTAAAAGGTAAAACTTTGGTCACTACCGCCGGTACGACCTCAGAGCGTTACATCCGTCAGTACAATGATGATAAGAAAATGAATACCAATATCATCTCAGCAAAAGACCATGGCGAAGGCTTCTTGATGCTAGAAAATGGTCGCGCTGATGCCTTTATGATGGATGATGTCTTGCTTGCGGGCGAAAAAGCCAAAGCCAAAAATCCTGATGACTGGGTTATCGTTGGTACACCGCAATCGTTTGAGATTTATGGTTGTATGATGCGTAAAGACGACCCTGAATTTAAAGCGGTGGTCGATGAAGCGCTTGCCAATGTCTTTAGCTCAGGCGAGATTAATAGCATTTATGACAAATGGTTCTTAAATCCAATCCCACCAAAAAATGTCAATCTAAACTTTGAGATGTCAGACAATCTAAAAGCTTTGATTGCCAATCCACATGATAGCGCTCAGCCAAAAGTCGCGACAGCACAGTAATTATTGTCCCTCAACATAGCTTGCTTACGCGCTCAGATTGATAGCAATGTCAATCGGGCGCGTCGGCTTTTCAATCGCTGCTTGGAGAGACAATCATGAATTATAGCTGGAACTGGGGTGTGCTCTTTGAGCAGACCGGTATCGGTAACGAGCTTTATATCCATTGGATGATTACAGGTCTAGGCTGGCTGTTATTGATTGGCAGTATCGCTTGGGCCATAGCCATGGTCGTTGGTACTATTTTTGGCATTATGCGCACCTTGCCAAATAAGGCTGCCCGTAGCATCGGCACCGCCTATGTGACGTTTTTTCGTAATATTCCACTTCTCGTACAATTATTCTTTTGGTTTTATATTGCCCCCGGTTGGCTGACGCCCGCGATACAGGACTGGTGGTATAAAGACTTATCTCCCAATACCTCAGCCATGCTGTCAGCAAGTATCGGTCTAGGGTTATTTACTGCGGCGCGTATCGTCGAGCAAGTGCGTACTGGCATCGAATCGCTTCCTGAAGGGCAAGTCAATGCGGCTTATGCGCTTGGCTTTACGATTCCGCAGGCTTATAAGGAAGTGCTATTACCGCAAGCGTTTCGAATTATCCTGCCACCGCTGAGCTCAGAGCTGACCAACTGCTTTAAAAATGCTTCAGTGGCGTCACTCGTTGGGGTAATGGAGCTGATTAGCCAAACCAAAACCATTAGTGAATACACCCAAAACAGCCTCGAGATTTATACTTATGCGACCATTATTTATCTGGTCTTTAATCTGTCCTTGATTGCTATTATGGGTTTGATAGAACGTAAATTACGTGTGCCCGGGCTGATTGCAGGAGGTCAAAAATGAATATGATGACCGAACTTGCAACGGCGTATCCCGGTTTGATGGGCGGCATGCTGACCACTTTAAAGGTATTGTTTCTCGCTATTTTAGGTGGCATCAGCTTAGGAACGGTACTGGCCTTGATGCGCTTATCAGGTATTAAAGCGCTAGAAATTCCTGCCAAACTATACGTTAATTATTTTCGCTCAGTACCGTTACTATTGGTGCTGCTATGGTTTTATTTTGCCGTACCGATGATTTATTTTTGGATAGCGGGTAAGTATCTGCAACTCGATACCGCGTTTACCTCGTGTGTCGTCGCCTTTATGATGTTTGAAGCAGCGTACTTCTCAGAAGTGGTACGGGCCGGTATCCAATCGATTGGTAGCGGGCAGGTTAATGCAGCGAAAGCGCTAGGTATGACTTATGGGCAAACGATGCGTTTGGTTATCTTGCCGCAAGCCTTTCGTAAAATGCTACCGCTGATTTTGCAGCAATGTATTATTTTATTCCAAGATACGACGTTGGTATTTGCCATTGGTTTGACCGATTTCTTCCGCGCCGCTTACGTTCGTGGTGAGCTGATGGGGCTATTAACGCCTTATATTTTAGGTGCAGGGGCTATTTATTTTATCATTAGCTTAAGTGCCTCTATCGGCGTGCAGCAACTGCAAAAACGCCTCAGATTTTAAGGTGAATTTAACGCAGTATTTTAAGATTAAGACTTTAATTTAATAAATATTATCGAAAGTAATGTGGTTAGGAGCCAGTGATGAATGAGCCAGTGGTAAATAATGCTGACACGTATATGAATAAATTTGGCGGACTGGTCACTGATAATGGGCATGCGAGCGATGAGATAGTCATTGAGATGTCTAATGTCAGTAAATGGTATGGCGACTTTCAAGTGCTAACTGACTGTAGCGCTCATGTGCATAAAGGTGATGTGGTCGTGGTTTGTGGCCCATCGGGTAGTGGTAAATCTACTTTGATAAAAACCGTCAATGGTCTCGAGCCGTTTCAAAAAGGTAACATCATGGTCAACGGTATCTCGGTTGGCGCATCAAAGACCAATTTACCCAAATTGCGCAGCAGTGTTGGGATGGTATTCCAGCATTTTGAATTGTTTCCGCATCTGACCATTATTGATAATCTGATGGTGGCACAAATCAAGGTATTGGGTCGTAAAGAAGACGAAGCTAAGAAAAAAGCTATGGCGTATCTAGATCGTGTCGGGCTGACGGTGCAAGCGGCAAAGTATCCGGCTGAGCTGTCCGGTGGTCAGCAGCAGCGTGTGGCTATTGCGCGTGCGCTGGCGATGGATCCAGTAGCGATGCTGTTTGACGAGCCAACCTCCGCGCTTGATCCAGAGATGATTCAAGAAGTGCTTGACGTGATGGTTGAGCTGACTCGTGATGGTATGACCATGATGTGCGTGACCCATGAAATGGGCTTTGCCAGTCAAGTTGCCAATCGGATTATCTTTATGGATGAAGGTCATATCGTCGAAAACTGTAGTAAAGATGAGTTTTTTGAAGGCGCAAAAAGTGACCGCGCGCAGATGTTCTTATCTAAAATTCTCAATCATTAAAGGTATTATTAAAAATATCATTCAGATTTACATCATCCAAAGCGTCTATTTATAGGCGCTTTTTTATGCCCGTAGCATATCCTATATTGATATATTCGATGATGATGATGATGATGATGATGTTGATGCAAGTGACTACATTAGCGGCTACCTAGCTACATACTGGAACTAGCTACATACTGGAATAGGTGAGTGAATGGCTGTTTACTGATACAGTAACGGTCAATATGTCAAAAATTAAAATAATTCATAAACGATATTGGAGCTAATATGAGTGTAGAAAATCCATCGATAGCGGCAGGCAACGCATCTAAAGGTATTGTGATTATTGGTGCAGGCTTGGCAGGATGGCACGTGATTGATGCTATTCGTGCAAAGGATAAAGACGTTCCGATTACCTTAATCACCTCTGATAATGGCGATCGTTATCATAAACCTATGCTAACCATGGCAATTAGCCAACAGAAAAGTGCCGCCGATTTGGTGCGGGCAACGGGTAGCGATGCCGCAGAGGCGGCGAATATTACCTTACTTGCCAATACGCAAGTGACGGATATTGACGCTGCTGCTCAAACCATACAGCTTATTTCGGCGCTGCGCTCAGACCCTGTTTATACCAATTACGCCACTATCAGCTATGAGAAATTGGTACTGGCGATGGGCGCGCATCCTATCTTTCCATCGAGCTTACCGGAGGATTTGGTTTGGCATGTCAACCATATCGAGCGCTTTGGCCAATTACAAGAGAAGCTCGCAGCTGGCAGTCAGCATGTTGCCATCGTTGGTGCTGGTATGGTTGGAACGGAAATTGCCGAAGATTTATTAAAAGCCGGTCATAAGGTTACGTTGATTGATTTAAATGACGCGCCGCTATCGCAAATGCTGCCGCCACAAGCGACAGCTCGTATTGCCAAAGCAGTGCAGTCGCAGGGCATTAATTTTTTAGGCGGTTATCAAGTATCTAATGTCATGCGTAATAATGATGGTAAGCTGCAAGTCAGCTATGAGCCGGTCGCAGCAGCTACCGACAGTAATATTGCTCAGCCTCTCGAACCATTAATCGTTGACCATGTCATTGCCAGTACGGGTCTGACGGTTGATGATAAATTGCCAGCAGCTGCTGGGGTTGAGTTCAATCGCCGCACCGGTATCGTGGTCGATGCGCCAACGCTGCGTACCAATACTGATAATATCTATGCGATTGGCGACTGTATGTCTATCAATGGCGTTGCCTGCCGTTATGTCGCGCCACTGCGCGCGCAGGCGGCAACGATTGCTGATGATATCTTGGGTCACGAACACGGCGGTTATGAGCATAAGCCGCCGATGATTCGCTTAAAAAATAAAGCGATATCGGTGATGGCAACGGGCGTACCGCAGGCTGCTGGTAATTGGCAAGTAATCACTGAAACGGATGACGAGCTTATTATGGAATTGCTTGATGAGAATAATGCAGTCAGCGCGACGGTAACGATTAAAGCGCCGCCAATGGTTAAAGCCTAATCGTTAGAGGGCTAAATATTATCTAAATCTAGAGTTTGTTGTCTAATTCTAATAATAGGTTTGAAAATTAACTCTCATCAAAAAACCAGTTATGCAGCAAATGCATAACTGGCTTTTTTGTGTCAAATATTTGTCATGCTTTTATGCTATCTTTTACTCAGCGATTATTTTTAGTAACTAATTAAATGATACATATTGTATTACTATTATTGACAGCCTTCGATTTAAGGCGGTATAGTAGCTAACGCTCGTCAAGACCTGTTCAAGGAACAATGAATGGGTGACAGGCGACTCATTAGCAACATAAAAAGTAAAACGAAAGGACTCGTTATGACTCAAGTTTCTGACTTCGATACCATTCTAAATAATATCCCCAGCATCAATATGGGTGCACGCTCAGCAAATGCGCCACTTACCCAAAGCTATGACAAGGGCCCTGATGTGCCGCTGATTGAGGCAACCATCGGTGATTTCTTTGATGCGATTGTATCAAAATATCCTGAGCGCGAAGCACTGGTCGTGCGCCATCAAAATATCCGCTGGATGTATCGTGAGCTACAACAGCATGTCAATCAGCTGGCTAGTAGTATGATTGAGATGGGTCTTGAGATTGGTGATCGCATCGGTATCTGGTCGCACAATAATGCTGAATGGCTTTTGATGCAACTAGCGACGGCGAAAGTCGGCGTTATCCTCGTCAATATCAATCCTGCCTATCGTACCTTTGAGCTGCAATATGCCTTAAATAAATTGGGCTGCTCAGCACTCGTGCTCATGCGCCATTTCAAAAGCAGTGATTATGCCAGTCTAATCCGTGAGCTGTGTCCTGAAATTTATCATAAAGATTATACTCAGCTTGATTTGGTCGAGATTCCAACCATTGAGCGCATCATTTGGATTGATGAGCCAAACTCTGATGAAGAGTTTGGTTTTATGCAGAAGTTCTCTGCTTGGATGGCGGAAGGCGATGCCAATGATCCACGGGTTGCTGAGCGTCAAGCCCAGCTTAAAAACACGGATGCTATTAACGTCCAATTTACCAGTGGCACGACCGGGACGCCAAAAGGTGCGACGTTAAGCCATCGCAATATCCTCAATAACGGCTACTTTATCGGTGAGGCCATGAATCTCACTGAGGAAGACAGACTGTGTATTCCAGTACCTTTATATCACTGCTTCGGTATGGTGCTCGGCAACTTAGCGATTCTGACGCATGGCGGTTGTATCGTCTATCCGAACGACGGTTTTGAGCCATTGTCAGTCCTGCAAGCCGTCGAAGAAGAAAAATGTACGGGTCTGCATGGCGTACCGACGATGTTTATCGCCGAGCTCGACCACCCTGAATTTGAAAACTTTGATTTATCGACTTTGCGTACTGGCATTATGGCCGGCTCTAGCTGTCCGATTGAAGTGATGCGCCGTGTCATTGATAAGATGCATATGAGTGAGGTCACCATTGCTTATGGCATGACTGAGACCAGTCCCGTTTCCTGCCAGACCAATGAGCATACGCCACTTGAGAAGCAAGTATCGACCGTTGGTTTGGTGCAACCTGCGCTTGAGGTTAAGGTCGTCGATACCGAAACGGGTGAGATTGTACCTTTAGGTGAAACTGGCGAGCTGCTGACCCGTGGTTATTCAGTGATGAAAGGCTATTGGGGCAGTCGCTTTAAAACCCGCGAAGCCATTCAAGATGGTTGGATGCATACCGGTGATTTGGCCACCATGGACGAAGATGGCTATGTCAAAATCGTTGGTCGTAGTAAAGACATGGTCATTCGTGGCGGCGAAAATATTTATCCAGTTGAGATTGAAAACTATCTTTATCGTCATCCAAAGATTCGTGATGTGCAAATCGTTGGCATCCCAGATGAGCGTTATGGTGAGGTGCTTGCGGCATGGATTATTCCTAAAGAGCCAGATTGCCTGACTGAAGAAGAAGTGCGCCAGTTCTGTAGCGAGCATATCGCTCATTATAAAGTACCGACCTACTATCGCTTCGTGACCGAATACCCGATGACCATCACTGGCAAAATTCAAAAATATAAAATTATCGAACAAATGAAAGAAGAGCTAGGCTTATAGTAAGCTTGCTTGTCAGGTATGAAATAACCAGACCTGACAATCACGGATTAATCATGTGAGTAACGCTTAAAATAAATAGCAGTTAGAATAACTCGCATAAAAAAGCTACTCGCATTTACGCATCAAAGAAAAGGGATATCATGAGCGCTATCATAACCAGTAAACTGAGTCCAAACGCTGCTGAATTTCAGCAAAACAGTGCCGCCATGCAAGCGGTAGTCGATGACCTATATGTGCACTTGCGTAAAGTCGTTCAAGGCGGTTCAGAGCGTGCACGAGCTAAGCATCTAGCACGTGGTAAGCTACTACCTCGTGAGCGTGTCGAGCGTTTGCTTGATGTCGGTACGCCATTTTTAGAGGTCGCGCCAATGGCAGCGCATGATATGTATGGCGAAGAGATTCCAGCGGCTGGCGTGATTGCGGGTATCGGCCGTATTAATGGCACTGAGTGTATGATTGTCTGTAATGATGCCACGGTAAAAGGCGGCACTTACTACCCAATGACGGTCAAAAAACACCTACGTGCACAAGAAATTGCGCAAGAAAACAACCTACCTTGTGTATATTTGGTGGATTCAGGCGGCGCTAACTTACCCAACCAAGATGACGTATTCCCTGATAAAGAGCACTTTGGCCGTATCTTTTTTAATCAGGCCAATATGAGTGCTGCAGGCATTCCACAGATTGCTGTGGTTATGGGTAGCTGTACGGCGGGCGGTGCATACGTACCAGCGATGAGTGATGAGTCTATTATTGTTAAAGATCAAGGCACCATCTTTTTGGGTGGTCCACCACTCGTAAAGGCAGCAACAGGCGAGGAAGTCACCGCTGAAGATTTGGGCGGCGGCGATGTACATACCCGTCTGTCAGGGGTGGTCGATCATTTGGCGCAGAACGACACTCATGCATTATCGATTGCCCGCAATATCGTCAGCCATCTCAATCGTCCTGCCAAGCAAATTCCGAATCAAATCAAACCGCTTCCACCACGCTATGATGCCAAAGAGTTATACGGCGTTATTCCAACCGATAAGCGCAAACCCTTTGATATCAAAGAAATCATCGCTCGTATCGTCGATGACAGTGCCTTTGATGAATTCAAAGCACGTTTTGGTACGACACTGGTTTGTGGTTTTGCTCATATCGAAGGTATGCCAGTTGGCATCATCGCCAATAATGGCATCTTGTTTAGTGAGTCGGCGCAAAAAGGCACGCATTTCATTGAGCTGTGCTGTAAACGTAAAATCCCATTGATATTCCTACAAAACATTACCGGCTTTATGGTCGGCCGTAAATACGAAAACGAAGGGATTGCCCGTCATGGCGCCAAAATGGTCATGGCAGTAGCCAACGCGAAAGTGCCGAAATTTACCGTCATTGTCGGTGGCTCGTTCGGTGCCGGTAACTACGGCATGTGCGGCCGTGCTTATAGCCCACGTTTCTTATGGATGTGGCCAAATGCGCGTATCTCGGTGATGGGCGGTGAGCAAGCCGCCTCGGTACTGGCGACCGTCAAGCGTGACAATTTCGACCGTAAAGGTGAGGAATGGAGTGCGGAAGATGAAGCTGCCTTTAAAGCGCCGATTCTTGATATGTACGAAGAGCAAGGTCACCCATACTACGCGACAGCACGTCTCTGGGATGACGGGGTGATTGACCCTGCCGATACCCGTAATGTACTGGCATTAGCGCTTAGTGCGGCTCACAACGCACCGATTGAAGAAACAAGTTTTGGTGTCTTTAGAATGTAAGGGTTTTAAGGTCTGCCCATAATAATTTACTACTGCGTCATCCTCATTTGAAGTACGATTTGTACATCTGCATTCGGTTTCCTTGTATTAATATTATTATGGATTGACTGAAAGTTTGATTAAATACCTATAGAAAGATACCTACATAAAAAATATAGAGAAAGTTATGAAAAAAGACAGTGATAAAAAGTCTGATAATTATAAAAGCCTATTGGTCGATATCGATCAGCACAAGGCTACAGTGACGTTAAATCGCCCTGAGATACGCAATGCCTTTAACGACGAAATGATTACCGAGCTAACGGAAGTATTTAACAAGCTTGGCACTGATAATAACGTCCGAGTCATTGTGTTAGCGGCTGCTGGTAAAGCGTTTTGTGCTGGTGCCGACCTTAATTGGATGCGTGCCATGGCGGATTATAGCTATAAGGAAAATCTAGCGGACGCGGACAAATTGGCACAAATGCTTAAGACCATTTATGAATGTCCTAAGCCAACGATAGCTGCTATACAAGGTGATGTCTATGCAGGTGGTATGGGCTTGGTCGCCGTTTGTGATGTAGCAATCGCGGTGAGAATCGCCAATTTCTGCTTGAGTGAAGTGCGTTTGGGATTAGCCCCTGCAACGATTAGCCCTTATGTGATCAAGGCATTGGGCGCACGAGCTTCGCAGCGCTATTTTTTAAGTGCGGAAGTATTCGATGCTAAAAAGGCGCGTCAGTTGGGCTTTATCCATGAACGCGTCAGCGAAGAGTCGCTTGACGATGCCGTTGCGGCGTTTTGCGATAAAGTGGTCAAAAACAGCCCCGATGCGGTTAAGACATGCAAACGCTTATTGCATGAAGTAGCGGGCGCACCCATTACCGATGAATTGATTGCCGATACCGTCAAAGGTATTGCTGATATTCGTTCATCAGAGCAAGGTAAAGAGGGCGTGCAAGCTTTTTTGCAAAAGCGTAAACCAAGTTGGTTAACGACAGACTAGTAGCAAAAAACGATAGTCAAGCCGATAAATAAAAACGATAAGTTACAGGGATAGTTATGTTTTCTAAAATTCTAATCGCCAACCGTGGTGAAATTGCCTGCCGTGTTGCAGCGACTGCCAAGCGTCTGGGTGTAAACACCGTCGCTGTTTATTCTGATGCTGACCGTGAGGCCAAGCATGTCGCTGTCTGTGATGAAGCGGTTTATTTGGGCGGATCGTCTCCCAAAGACAGCTATCTTAAAGGCGACGCTATCATTGCGATTGCTAAACAGACTGGTGCACAAGCGATTCACCCCGGTTATGGTTTTTTAAGTGAAAACGCCGATTTTGCGCAAGCCTGTCAAGATGCAGGACTGATCTTTATTGGTCCATCCGCTGATGCTATTCGCGCGATGGGCGGCAAATCTGAATCCAAGCGTTTGATGGAAGCCGCTGGTGTGCCACTGATACCAGGTTATCATGGTGACAATCAAGATGCCGAGTTTTTAAAACAGCAAGCTGATAGCATTGGCTATCCTGTGCTGATTAAAGCCAGTGCGGGCGGTGGCGGTAAAGGCATGCGTATCGTTGAGCAGAGCAGCGATTTTATTGACCTGTTGGACTCATGTCGCCGCGAAGCCATTACCAGTTTTGGCAATGACCAAGTATTGATTGAAAAGTACGCCCTAAAACCACGCCATATCGAAATTCAAGTATTTGGTGATACGCATGGTAACTATGTGCATCTGTTTGAGCGTGATTGCTCGGTACAACGCCGCCATCAGAAGGTATTAGAAGAAGCGCCAGCTCCAGGTGTTGACGCTACCATGCGTGAGGCGATGGGCACAGCGGCAATTGAAGCGGCGCGTGCGGTCAATTATTTTGGTGCAGGTACCGTTGAGTTTATCGTTGAACAGCGCGAAGGTTCTATGAGCTTTTATTTCATGGAGATGAATACCCGTCTGCAAGTTGAGCATCCGGTTAGTGAAGCCATTACTGGTGTCGATTTGGTCGAGTGGCAACTCTTGGTCGCCGCGGGTCAGCCATTACCTAAGCAGCAAGATGAGCTGGCGATTAATGGTCATGCGATTGAAGCGCGTATCTGTGCAGAAAACCCTGACAATGGCTTTTTACCTGCGACAGGCACTTTATTTACTTATCAAAAGCCTGAGCACAGTACCTTTGTTATTAATAAAAGCGGTACCGATGTACGTATCGATGATGGGGTACGCGAGGGCGATGTGATTAGCCCATTCTACGACTCTATGATTGCAAAGCTTATCGTTCATGCGCCCACTCGCGAGCAAGCATTAGCGAAACTTGATCGCGCATTGGGACAAACGCGTATTGTTGGCTTGCCGACTAACGTGGCGTTTTTGCGCTATATTCTCAATACTGAGTCGTTTAGCCAAGCCAATCTCGATACGGCGTTGATAGAGCGTGAGGCGGACGAGCTGTTTAATCAGCATCCGCTGCAGTTATCGACGCTTGCTGTTACTGCTATCGCGCAGCAGCTTGCCAGTGAAGGGATTGCACAAGACGCAGATGCAGATCCATTTAGTAAGCCTACCGGTTTCCGTGCTTATAGCGATTACACAAGATCGTTTAGCTTGGTTTATGATGAGCAAGCGTACCAAGCACGTATTAGCAATTGGCACAATGCCCATTATTCTGATAGTAAAAAGGGTGCTGAAAATACCAGCAGCTTTACGTTGGTCATTGAAAAAGAGATCGCGAGTAACGACACTCAAGATAATGTCAATGTAGCCGCTCAGACAGAGAGTGTTTATGAAAGTGAAGTCAGCTACGCCAGCAGTGACGCACACAATCATACTTTATGGTTAGAAGGCGCACGTATTAGTGCTCAAAGTTGGGTACATAATGAGACCGTTTATGTGTTCACAGATAGCGGTCGGGACGAGATTACGCTAATTGATATTATGGCACATGTGGGCGAAGAGTCTGCAGCGGTCGGTAGTTTGAAGTCACCAATGCCAGGGCAGGTCGTTGCCTTTAAAGTGGCTGTCGGCGATAGCGTGAAAAAAGGCGAGCCACTTGCCGTTATCGAAGCGATGAAAATCGAACATACCATTACCGCACCGACTGATGGCGTGGTAGCAGAGTTGTTATTTGCGGCGGGCGACTCGGTTGCTGATGGTGATGAGTTACTGCGTATTGACACAGTAGCTAGCGAAGCTTAACAACTGAAGTATAAGAACAATGAAAGGATAATAACCATGAGCCATTCGTATCCAGAGCACGTCACCATCGTTGATGTCAGTCCACGTGATGGCTTGCAAAACGAAGCAATGACGGTACCGACTGCGGTTAAACAAAGGCTGATCAACGATTTAATCGCAGCAGGCATCAAAAAACTCGAAGCGACCAGCTTTGTCTCGCCAAAGTGGGTGCCGCAAATGGGCGACAATAGCGCACTGCTCGAAGCTTTAGAGCCCACACGCCATGCCGATGTTTGTTATTCGGTACTCGTGCCCAATATGCGTGGTTTTGAAAATGCGATCAATCATCGTCCTGATGAAATCGTAATTTTTGGCTCAGCCAGTGAAACCTTTAGCCAAAAAAACATCAATTGCAGTATCGATGAAAGTATTGAGCGTTTTGCACCTGTTGCCGCTGCTGCAAAAGCAAAAGGTATCAAAGTGCGAGGCGTTATCTCTTGCACGGTCGGTTGCCCTTATGAAGGCGAGATTGATCCTAGCCAAGTGGCTTATGTCACTAAGCGTTTGGTTGAGATTGGTTCAGAGCAGATCGGTATTGCTGATACCATTGGTGTTGGTACGCCGCTCAAAGTGCAGCGCGCGCTACAAGCCGCACTGGAATACGCTGATATCAGCATGCTATCAGGTCATTTCCATGATACTTATGGTCAAGCCGTGAGTAATACTTTAGCCGCTTTACAAATGGGCGTCAGTGAATTTGATACCTCAGTGGCTGGACTTGGCGGCTGCCCGTATGCCAAAGGCGCAACGGGTAATGTCGCAACTGAAGACGTCGTTTATATGCTGCATGGTATGGGTATTAGCACCGGTATTGACTTGGATAGACTTGTCGTAGCTGGCGAGCGTATTAGTGACTTTCTCGGTCGCCGCAATGGGTCAAGCGTAGCGCGTGCTATCATCAATAAACGTCAGGCTTAACCAATTGCATTAAAAACACAGTGGCTTTAAAAAAACAGATTAAAATTCAAAATTCAAAATTTAAAACATCAAAATACAAGGAATGGTTATGAGTTTACCTGGATTGAATTTTCAGCTTGGCGAAGATATCGACGCATTACGTGATGTGGTGCAGCAGTTTGCAGCAAAAGAAATCGCCCCGCGTGCCGCTGAGATTGACAGCAGCGATGAGTTCCCAATGGATTTATGGCAAAAAATGGGTGATTTAGGTCTACATGGCATCACGGTTCCTGAAGAGTACGGCGGCTCTAACATGGGTTACGTTGCTCATATGGTGGCGATGGAAGAGATTAGCCGTGCTTCTGCCTCTGTAGCGCTGAGCTATGGTGCGCACTCTAATCTGTGTATCAACCAAATCAAACGTAATGGCTCAGAGGAACAAAAACAAAAATATCTGCCTAAGCTCATTAGTGGTGAATTCATTGGTGCGCTGGCGATGAGCGAAACCGGTGCGGGATCAGATGTCGTTAGTATGAAGCTAAAAGCCGAAGAAAAAGATGGCAGTTACGTGTTGAATGGTAGCAAAATGTGGATTACCAATGGTCCTGATGCGGACGTGATGGTGGTTTATGCTAAAACCAATCCCGAAATGGGCGCGAAAGGCATGACGGCATTTATCGTGGAAAAAGGCATGAAAGGCTTTGGTACAGCGCAAAAGCTCGATAAGCTCGGCATGCGCGGTAGTCATACTGGTGAGATGACTTTTGATAATGTTGAAGTCCCTAAAGAGAATATCTTAGGCGGTCTAAACGAAGGCGTCAAAGTACTTATGAGTGGGCTTGATTATGAGCGCGCAGTATTAGCCGCTGGTCCTATCGGTATTATGCAAGCAGTGATGGACAATGTCGTTCCTTACATCCATGATCGTAAGCAGTTTGGTCAAGCGATTGGTGAGTTCCAACTCATCCAAGGTAAAGTCGCGGACATGTATACCATCCTGCAAGCAGGTCGTAGCTTCTTATACACCGTTGGCAAGAATTTGGATATGCTCGATCAACGCGGTGCTGGTCATAGTAGAGAAGTACGTAAAGATTGCGCCAGTGTGATTTTATGGTGTGCCGAAAAAGCCACATGGATGGCAGGCGAGGGCATTCAAATCTTTGGTGGTAATGGCTATACCAACGAGTATCCACTTGGTCGTTACTGGCGTGATGCTAAGCTCTATGAAATCGGCGCGGGTACCAGTGAGATTCGCCGTATGTTGGTCGGTCGTGAATTGTTTAACGAGACCAAGTAAAAATTATTGAGGGTTCGTTAGATAGTAAATTCGAAATAAAATGGATACATTAATATCCTCGTGCTAATGGGCAAAATTTTTCTTACTTGCTGTTCGCAGGCGTGAAAGAGGCTGCGAAAAACTCAACCCATTAGCACTCTATATCGGTTTTGAGTCAAATAAGCCATAATAAAAAAGCAGTACGCTTAAAACGTACTGCTTTTTTTATTTATACAAACGCTCAAAACACTATGTCTGTTTACTATGGTCAAAATAACGTGCCAAACCATTTAATAATAAATCATCGCGCAGGCGCACTGAACGATTAATATGTTGCGCAATGATATGAGCATCACCACCAGTCATAATGAGCTCAAAGTTGGGATGCCGGTTACTGATCTCATTGATGGCACCAACGATGGATAATAATATCCCACGATGGACCGCATCTTGCGTGGTGGTGCCCTGACTGACGCTATCAAACGTACCGTTAGAGATGGTGATTTGCTTGGTGCCTGAAAATAGTGATTCACGTTGCAGATAGATGCTTGGGAAAATATAACCGCCTAAATGCTCAGCGTGATCAATCAAATCAATCGTTACAGCTGTACCGCAACCAATCACACATTGACGCTTTTTCTTATCAACTGCGCCCAGCATTTGTAGCCAACGATCGCAGCCGAGCTGCTTGTCATTGTAGGCGCTACGCATCAATGGGTGTGCCGCATCAACATGGACAAACTCAAACGGAATATCTAGACGACTCAAAGTCTCTGATACTTTTACGTTCAACTCGTCACCCAGTACAGATGATATGCCGATAAAGTCGGGCGCATAACGCTCAAAACGATCGGTCAAACCCATGAGTAATTCGGCAGGCGCTTGCAAATGCTGCTTGGCATCGTGCGCGACTATCTGCCCGATATCATCGGTGAGCCAGTATTTAAGACGGGTATTGCCAAGATCTAACCAGAGCATAAAAATCCCTTTATATGGTGATCGTTAAGTATGTGGTTTAAGCTTCACGAATCACATCAATACGACCGGTAAAAAGCGCAGAAATCTTACCGTTATCTTCACGCAATTGCAAACAGCCGTTTGTATCAATACTGCAGGCGTCACCAGTGATGACATGCAAATTATCATCATGGTCTTGGCTGACACGTAATCGCAGACCTGCCAGTGCATCCATCGTCGCAAACTCTTGCAAAAAGCTATCTAAATAGTAAGTATGCCCAGTTGGCCTTTCGATATCAAAATGCTCAAAGCGGGACATAGCCGCCAGTAACGCTTCACTAATTTGTTGATAAAGCGTTTGTAAGGTTGGTAGACTGTTCGCGTTATCTGACACCAGCATTCCATAAATATCTTGTAAGCTAATGGCTTGATAGCTCATGCCTTCACAAGTTTGTGCGGTTAGCTTTGGCGTGGCTTGTACATTCAATCCAACGCCCATGACCACGCCGACCAATTTTCCTGCCTTCCACACAGGTTCAATTAAAATACCAGCAAGCTTATTAAGTTGAATAATTTGTGTGTCTGGTTCAGCTTTATCTGCTTCAGGTAAATTTTGATAAAAGCCCAAATCATTGGCCCATTTTACGCCGATAGGGGTTAAACTTTGCGCGCGTAATTGTTCATTTAACCTTTGGATAATAGGCATTTTTGCCAACTCGACGCCGATAATTAACGATAATAAACCGCTAATGGGCATGTGTACTGGATGATATAACGACAGATAAACATTGCCGCGCGGTGATTGCCATGAACGACCACGCTGTCCACGCCCTGCGCTTTGGGTCTCAGCCGTTAATAGATGCAACTCAGTAGCGTCAAGCGTAGCATCTTGCACAGCGTCTATCAGCTCACTATTGGTAGAAGCGCTGCTGGTCACATGACGATGGGTAAGCTCAGGCAAATGGACAGAATAATTGACTGGTGACGGCATAGATATAGATAACGGCATAAATTTAGTCGCTGTAGTTCATATAAGGTTTAATCGAGTCTTTAAGATAGCATTTGATATACTAAGGCAATTTTAAAAATGACAGCCATCGGCAGAATTGTCACGACTTAAATACTAATGACGCGCAGGCGCTGGTTATTATCATCTAAAAATAACCATTATAAAAGGTAGTACTATGATGTTGTATGTGTGGTTTGTCATTGCAGGGGCGTTTGCTGGGGTCAGCGCAGGTTTGTTTGGCGTCGGCGGCGGCATGATTATCGTGCCAGCATTGGTATGGATTTTTACTGCGTATCATTTCCCTCCTGAAGTGGTGACGCATTTGGCGATTGGCACATCACTTGCGACCATTGTAGTGACTTCGATCAGCTCATTAACTGCGCATAATAAGCGCGGCGGTGTACGCTGGGAAGTATGGCGCAAAATGGCATTGGGCTTGGTTATCGGTAGTTTGGTTGGGGCAGGCATTGCCGATATGATTGACGGTAAGGTATTGCAAGCGATTATCGGTGTCGGCGCGTTATTGGTCGCGTTAAAAATGCTGTTCTTCTCTAACAAAGAGCAGTTGGGTAAGCCGTTACCGTCCGCTGGTGTGCAGTTTGGCGCGGGTACGGGCATTGGTATGGCATCGTCTATTTTTGGGATTGGTGGTGGCAGTTTGACCGTACCGTTTTTAAATTGGGCAGGGCTACCGATGAAACAATCGGTCGGCACTTCAGCTGCTTGTGGTTTACCTATTGCGTTGGCTGGCGCGGCAGGCTTTGCATGGTTCGGTCAAGACGTGGTCAATTTGCCTCAGGGTACGATAGGCTTTGTCCATATCACAGGATTTTTATGCATTTCCGTTGCTAGCTTTGCGATGGCAAAAGTTGGTGCCAAGCTTGCTCATGTATTACCTGCGCTAACGCTTAAGCGTGCCTTTGGCGTTTTGCTATTGTTTGCGGGCGGGCAGCTTTTGTTAAGTGGAATTGGGGTGATTTAATAGTCTCAAATTCAAATAGAAATTAGAACGCCAACTTAGGAATACTATTGGATGAAAGCTGCAGAAAAATATCGCCGTGTATTTGGCTCAATCAGCCATCTAAAGGATGAAATACCATGGACAACTGGTTTATCTAATATGGTAGAGTTTTTAGTATGGGAACCGCAACGTGTTCTTGGTATTAGCAAAAAGCAATATGTAAGACAGATTATTGAATGGACAATGGTTCCAGAGCTGAAAGATAAGAGCTTGCAAGAAATCGAGCAAGCTGTTAGTAAAAACTTGAATCAAAAAATGAGTGAGTCTGAGCAATTAGAGACTTATTCAACGCAAACGATAGGTATTTGTAATGCTAGGGAAGCGGTGCGCCGCGTAAAGTTCTTTTCTGAGGATTATCTAAATAAAGAGTTCGATATTTTTCTCAGTTTATGTAGTGACATTTATCTAAACCTATTTTATGGGCAATTCATTAAATTTGAACAATGTGGCTCATGGTCAACACACGGCAATAGCGGCATCTTTGAATTTAGTACTGAACTGAAAGCTATGTTCATGGATAATCTGTCTTACAATCATCAGGCGAATATATTGATCGCCAATGAATTGAAGCTTAATGGCAAGAAAAACGCTGACCAAATATTAAAATACTGCTTAATGTACAAGTATTTATTAGAAATAGGCTTCATTGATAAAGGTGCAAAGTTTTTACTACTGTTTATCGGCGGCAGTATTATAAAAGAGGATAAGCAAAGCCTAATTAATCAAGAAATAGCTATGTGTCAAAGCAAGCCAGAAAAATACCAACACTTATTACAGCCTGATTTATTGGAAGTAGTTGCCCATTTAGAAGTTGCGAGTATCTCTTGGCAGTCACTGATTGAGTTTAATAATCATTATTTGAATGAAAATGAGGTTTGCCAAGTCGAGCAAAAACTATTGCGAGGATTTAATCAAAGTCTTCAATCAAAATCGTTTATGCACTTATGACTTTAACTCTAAAGCTCATTACGACTTTAGATGAAATAGCTGCCTATTTCTTATCAATAGCATCTAGCCCTAAACGCATCCACCGTCGTGCCAGCTCGTCACGGTCAGTGAGCATATTCCATAGCGCATCTTCACTAAAGATAGAGTGCTCTTTACCTGAGTGTTCAATTGGCAGATCCGCTTCACGATCCGCCATCCATTGCGGATTTAGATAGTAATCTTTCAGCTCATTTAGCAAGGTTTCAGCTTGCAAAAACTGCTGCTGCGCCTCAAGCTGTTTACGATGTAGCTCACACCATTCTTCATATTTTTGTTGTAGTTCTTGCGGATTATAATCAGTCATTTTAATTCTCTTAATTTTTAGTGTTTAAATTAATGATATTGATTTTAAGCCATATTATAGCATCTGTCACAAACCCTAAAAATTTAGCACAATTTGAGGTAGAATAGCCGCCTGTTTTTGCTAAGTTTATTGATCCTTCATGCGTCTAAAATCTCTCAAGCTGGCAGGCTTTAAATCCTTTGCCAATCCAACGACTTTTACTTTCCGCCATGGCATCACCGCCATCGTTGGGCCGAACGGCTGCGGCAAATCCAACGTCATCGATGCCATTCGTTGGGTGCTGGGCGAAACTTCCGCCAAGCAATTACGCGGCGGGGCGATGAGTGATGTTATCTTTGCCGGTACGCAAGATAAAGCGGCCAAAAGTGTCGCCAGTGTTGAGCTGACCTTTGAGCATACGCAAGACGAGCAGACTGGTATTCGCCATGAGTTTAATCTCTATCAAGAGCTGTCCGTCCGCCGTCAGGTGAATTTGGAGGGGCGCTCGGATTATTTTATCAATGGTACGCGCTGTCGTCGCCGTGATGTGGTCGACGTATTCTTGGGAACTGGGCTTGGCGCGCGCAGTTATGCGGTCATCGAGCAGGGCATGATTGGGCGTATTGTTGAATCTAGCCCGTTGCAGCTGCGTGAGTTTATCGAAGAGGCGGCAGGGGTTTCACGCTATCAAGCGCGCCGTGACGAGACGCAAAAAAAGCTAGAGAAGACGCAGGACAATTTAGCACGTCTGCATGATATGCAAAGCGAGCTGGTCAGCCAACAAAAACGCTTATCTAAGCAAGCGGCCAGTGCTGAGCGTTACGAAGAGTTAGCGTTAACACTTGCTGATATTAAACAACAACTTGCCATTCAGCAGTTATATCAAGCAAAGCATAATCAGCAGCAGCAAAAAATCGCCCATGAGCGTAGCGCTAATGAAGTCGCCACACTACAAGCCAGCTATGAGACTCTAAAAGCTAAGCAAGATAAGCTTTCTGCCCATATCAATCAAGAGCAGTGGCTCAAAGACGATGCCCAAAGTAGCCATTATCAGCAGCAGCTAAGCTATCAACAAGCTGAGCATGAGCTTAGCGATGCCAAATTACAACTAAACATTATCGCACAGCAACTAGCCAGCTTAGAGCAGCAGCGTCAGCAAGCGATGGCTGAGATTGAGCGCTTAAAAAGCGAGCAGGCTGAGCAGCATAATGTGCTAGAAGAGCTGCGCCCGCAACTAGATGAGCTTAATAGTAAACGCGATTCGCATAAACGCAACGAGCAACCATTACAGCGCGCCTACCATGACGCGCAAAATAAGCTATCACGCCTGCAAGATAATGCGCGTACGCTTGAGCAGCAGCAAGCCATTAATAACCAAGCGCAAAAACGCCAGCAGCAAAACCATGAGAAATGGCAGCGTCGCCAGCAAAATTGGCAGGATTTATGGCAGCAATTACAACAGTTTCTATCACCAGTTAAGAGCGCTGGTTTACAAGGTAATACAGATGCGAACAATTTACAGCGCACATTAGAGACACAAGTTACTGAGCTAAATAAACAGCTGCAACAGATTGAACGCCAACAAGACAGCGTGGATGAACGCCTGTCTGAGCTACTACCGCAAGCGCATGATTTACAGCAGCGTCTAAACACGCAGCAGCGCGAGTTAAGCGAGGATGAGAAACGTCACGCAGTCTTAGCAGGTGAGTACGATACTCTACATCAGATATTACATCCTAAACCACTCCCAAAATCGCAACCGCTTGTTAATACAAAGACTGCTAATGCTAAAAGTGATTTAGAGGGCGAAATAGCCAGCGAGTATAACGAATTGGCAATTACCACCTTACGTGAGCAGATTGAGCTAAGCGCAAAAGGGCAACAGCATGCCGAGTTACTCGATAGCGTATTGGCATTATGGTTGGATAGTCATGTGCTGGTTTCTAACCAAACCATGCAGCCAAGCGTTGATAACGTGAGTGATGATTCTGAGAAACCGCACAGCTTATGGCAAGTGCTTGAGCATGACTTAACAGATTTATTTACTTATCAGACTGCGCAAAATGCGCATAGTAGTACGAAAAAGAGGCCTCTAGTAGAAACTGGTCATAGCTTGTGGCTATCTGCTAAGCAAAGCGAGATTAAAGACCATTTATTTATTAGCGAATTACCAGATACTTTAATTGATAAAATACTGCCTTTATCAGAGCTGATTACTGCCCCTAACTTAGCGCTTTGGCAGCAATGCTATTTATATATTGTGCAATCTAAAACGAATACTCAGCAAACGTTAGAAGACTTGGCTAAGATTTTAAAAGCACTGCCATCATCAGCCATTTTACTAACCTCGGACGGTTGGCTTATCAGTCGTCAGGGTACGATTAATCTCAGTAAATTTGCTGATGCGCAAAATGGTCAAAATGAGAGCAATAGCCAATTCTTAAGCCAGCGTTTACAGCAGCGCAGCCGTTTGCAAGCGTTAGAAAATCTGCTTGATGAGTTTGAGATCAAAATCCAAAATCAGCAAAAGGCTATTGCTGAGAATCAACGCAACTATGATGCTCTGACGGTCAGCTTAGAAGAAACGCGCGCGCAAGCTGAGCAATTAACCCGCGATAAACATAAATATCAGCAACAGCTCACCACTAAGCGCGCCAATGCTGAGCGCATCCAAGCGGACAGCCAGCGTCTAAATGCTGATAAAGTCGCTCTTGAGCAAGAACAACAAGAATTAGAGCAAGAGAAGCAGGCTCTAAATCATGAGCAGCAGCAGATCCAAAGCGAGATAGCAGCGCTGACGCCGCAAATAGCCGACGCTCGTGCATTAAGTCAGCAATTGCAGTCTGAGCGTAGTGAGCTAAATCGTGCGCGCCAAACGGATGATGACGCTTGGCAAGCATTGCGACTTCGTATTCAAAAAAGTGAGATGCGTCTAGAACATAGTGTGAGTAGTCTTGTACGGGCAACTGCGCAGCATGAAAAATCGCTACAAAGCGAGCACAGTTTAAAAGCGCGTCATGAGCAGCAGCAAAACAAACTGCCCGCACTACAAGCAGCATTGCAAACAGCACAGAAAGCACGTGATGAGCAGCAAGTAGTATTAACGACACGCGAGGCAGCATTAACGGTGCTTAAGCAAGAATATAGTCAGCAACAGGTCGAGCTAGACAGTTTGCAAAACGCCTTGCAAATGCAGCAAAGTGAGCTTGCCCGCCTCGCCACCGAGCTGGCCTTAAGTGCGGCGCGTTTAGACGATGCCAGTACTCATACGCAAGAAGCGCTAGATGCTTACTATAAAGTCAGCCATAAATATAAAGCGCAATCGGATATAGCGCAGCAGCCCCAGCATCAGCAACAAGTGATGAGCGTCTCAAACTTATTGGCGGATTTTATCGCTCATGATCGCCGTGTGCGTCCAGACAAAATCGCAGAATTAGAATCTGAGCGCGCAAAGCTTGAGCAGCAGCTCAGTAAAATTGGCGCGGTCAATCTCGCTGCAGTAGCAGAATTGGCAGAAGTTAATGAGCGCTTAGAGCCACTCGCGCAGCAGACAGCAGACATTGCTGCTAGTATGGAGACGTTAACGGAGGCGATTGCCTCGATTGATGAAACCACCAAGACGCTATTTATGCAGACGCTTGAGGCGGTCAATAGCGAGCTTGCCAATTTATTTGCCAAAGTCTTTGGTGGCGGGCAAGCAAGCTTAACGCTCAATACTGACGATATGCCTGCTAATGCGCCAAAGTCAGAGCAGTGGCGGGCAGGGCTGACTTTAATGGCGCAACCAAAGGGCAAACGCAATAGTCGCCTTGCTGTGCTGTCAGGTGGTGAGAAAACCTTGACCGCGCTAAGCTTGATTTTTGCGATATTTAAGCAGCATCCGGCCCCGTTTTGTGTGCTTGATGAAGTCGATGCGCCGCTTGATGATGCCAACGTCGCCCGCTTTACTAGCCTCATTCATGAGTTAGCAGACGACTTACAGTTTATTTTTATCAGTCATAATAAGCTGACGATGCAGATTGCCGATGAGCTAAAAGGTGTTACCATGCCAAGCGCAGGTATTTCTACCTTGGTCAGCGTCTCGCTCGATGAAGCCGCGCGTTACCTTTCTGATTAAGATCAGCCCAGTAATAAAATAATTGATAACTGGCAGCCATTGCTAGTGGTATAGTTAGGGCTAGAATATAAAGTCACGCAAATATTTCGGGCTAATGATAAACGATGACTATATGGTGACGATATTAATCAGCCATGCTAGACTATTGCCATTTATTCACTCTTATATCTTCCCTTTTGTCATATATTAGGATGTATTTCTCATGACCGCTATCCAGTTTATATTAATCGCCATTGCCGCATTTATCGTGCTTGCAGGGCTATTTATGGTCATTCGCAGCTTTAAGCGTCGCAGAACTGCTGAGGCTGCCGCGGTCAATTATGATAAAAACGGTATCCCAATCATACCGCGCCACGAGCGCAATATCGTTGATCAGCCAGACTTAGACGACACCGTCGCGGGCGAAACCAGCATCGGCCCTGATCGCAGTTATTTGGATGCAGTCGTTGAAGAAGAACCTTTGACCCAGTCTCATACCCATGTCGATGCACAGCTAACGGCTGAACGCCATGATGTTAATGACGCTAATAACGACGTGATAGATGACGCCGACTATGCGCGCTGGCAAAATGAGCAGCAGCATGCCGATGATAGCGAGTTTGTATCTACTGCTGAGCAGATGAATATCGAACAAGAGCCAGATGCGTTTTCAAGCTTGGTCTCTGCAACCGACAGCCTGATGCCAGTGATTGATACCGCAGACGAGCCAAGCTTTGATAATAATAGTCCGATACTCGATCAGCATCTCTCAGAGCCGGTTGATGAAGCGCAAAACGGTCCGTTAATCAACGCCAAAGACAACATCAATATTACTATCTTGCCGCACCAATACCGTGACCGCCCAGCCGCAATTATCCGTGGTCGCGATTTACTAGCGTTAATTGATAAATACGGTCTACGCTATGGCGCGATGAATATGTTCCATCGCTATGAGCAAAAAGACGGCACTGGCATGCTGTGGTTTAGTATGATGGGCATTACTGATAGTGGTATCGCACCTTTTGACCCGCATAGCGTCGCGACCAATACTTATAACGGCGTGGTGGTTTTCTTATCCTTGCCGCATCCACAAGCGCTGCGTAGCTTCGATAGTATGATGAGCATCGCGTATATGATGGCAAGTGATTTGGACGCCGTTATGCTCGATGAAGAGAACGAACCAATCACCCCTGAATACAAGCAGCAATTGCGTAACCAAGTTCGCGATTATGAAGGTTAAAGTCTAAACAGTTAAAATTACTTCTAAAGGCAAATAGCGATTGACGTTATTTGCCTTTTTTAGTTTTTGGTTTATAAGCGTTTCATTCGCCTGATTTTCTATAAACTTGGTTTTCAACAGAATTGGTTTCCAACAGAATTAGTTTTCTACAAAATCATATCCGAGCATCCTACAAAATTGCTATCATATCGGCATCTTGAATCGCAAAAAAAAGACGCCGACTATGACTGATCCTATCGCACCGCTTACCTCTAAAGACATGAATAACGAGATGAATAAAGACAGTAATACTGCACAATCTGCAAGCAATGATGCTGCTATCGTCACCCAAATGCGCACGCTTATTGATAATTTAAAGACGCATAATTATGCTTATTATGTGCTCGACAATCCGATTTTAGAAGACAGCGAATACGATCAGTTGCGTCGCTCTTTATTAGAGCTTGAAGAAGAGTATCCCGATTTAATACAGCCGGATAGCCCAATCAATCAAGTTGGCGATATGCCACTGTCAGCCTTTACCCAAGTTACCCATGATATTCCGATGTTGTCACTGGGCAACGTCTTTGATTATGACGAGCTGCATACCTTTATGCGCCGCGTCAATGATCGGCTTAATGACGCGCAGAAAAATCCTGAGTATGAGATGGAGCTAAAGCTTGATGGCTTGGCGGTGTCACTCAAATATGCTTATGGGCAATTTACCCAAGCGGTGACGCGCGGTGATGGGCAAACGGGCGAGGATATCACCCAAAACGCCAAAACCATTCGCAATCTGCCGCTTTGGCTTACTGCGGCAAGCGATATTCCGTTGTTAGAAGTGCGTGGTGAAGTGCTGATGCCAAAAGCCGGCTTTGAGCGTCTGAATCGCCTAGCGGAAGAAAAAGGCGATAAAACCTTTGCCAATCCACGTAATGCCGCCGCTGGTAGCTTACGTCAGCTTGACCCCGCTATTGCTGCTAGCCGTCCGCTGGCATTTTACTGCTATTCAGTCAATCAAGGTCTACCTGAGACTATCGATACCCAATCAGCCGCATTGGCTTGGCTTGGTGACATTGGTTTTAGCGTCAGCGCGGTGAGAGTGGTAAAAAACCCACGCGAAGCACAAGCCTATTATGAGTCGATGATTGAAACACGTACTAAACTGCCGTTTGAAATTGATGGCATGGTCATCAAGGTTAATAACTTGGCATTGCAGCAACAGCTTGGTTTTTTATCGCGTGAGCCGCGCTGGGCAACCGCCTATAAATTCCCTGCCGAAACGGTGATGACGCGTCTAAACGATATCGAATGGCAAGTCGGACGCACCGGACAAATCACCCCAGTTGGTAAGTTAGAGCCAGTCAAAGTCGGCGGCGTTACCGTTAGCAATGTTACCTTGCATAACTTTGGTGAAATTCTGCGCTTAGATGTGCGCGCAGGCGATATGGTCAGCGTCCACCGTGCCGGCGATGTCATCCCCAAAGTCACCCGCGTTTGGACAGATCAGCGTCCAGCAGATTCAGAATCTGTTAAATTGCCATCGACTTGCCCTGTATGCGACTCGCCTGTGGTATTGCCTGAAGGTGAAGCGTTGGCACGTTGTACGGGCGGATTGTTTTGTCCTGCGCAGCAGCAAGAAGCGCTTATTCATTTTGTTTCACGTCGAGCGATGGATATCGATGGCTTAGGCGCAAGTTGGCTGATTAGCTTTTTTGAGCACGGCTTGGTCAAGACCGTCGCCGATATCTATCAGTTGCACAAGCATCAAGACGAGCTGATTACGCTTGAAAAACTAGGGGAGAAATCGGTACAAAATATCCTCAGCGCCATTGAAGCGAGTAAGCAGACGACGCTGGCACGCTTTATCTATGCGCTCGGTATTCGCGGTGTCGGTGAGACAACAGCACAGAATTTGGCGCAGCAATTTGGCGACCTTGATAGCCTAATGGCAGCAGATATCGACAAGCTCCTACAAACGCCTGACGTTGGCGCAATCACCGCTGAGCTTGCTTATAAATTCTTCCGCGCGCCGCATAATATCGAAGTCATCACCGCATTACGTGAAGCGGGCGTGCACTGGGATAAGGTTGAGCAAGTGGTGTCAGAGGGATTGCCGCTCGATGGGCAAACGTGGGTCATTACGGGCGCGCTTGATAGCATGGCGCGTGATGAAGCCAAAGCCAAACTGCAAGCGCTCGGTGCCAAAGTCTCAGGTAGTATCTCAGCAAAAACCACTGCGCTGCTGGCAGGTGATAAAGCTGGCTCGAAGATGGCTAAAGCTGAAAAATTGGGTGTGAAAGTAGTGGGTGAAGAAGAGTTTTTGGCGTTGGTTAGGGAGTAGGGCAAGTCCTTGCCATTAAAAGAGGAAAAAGACAGAAACGGAAAAGCATGGCCTCAGCATCGCTTGCTTTAATAGTGGGCAAATATGCGGGTCATGAGCCGTCTTTCTTTAATGGTTCACTCGGCGCTCGTCCCTCGCGTACAGTTTTCATCTTAAGCTTTAGCAGAGAATTACGGTTGCTTTACTGATTCGCGCAAGAATAAGTACTTTTTATATTTTTGAGTAGGGTGCGCCCAGCGCACCCTTAAGAAACGGATTTCCGAGTTTAAAGTATTGTATGATGAGTAATCGAACGTTAAATAATTTACGTAGATAATTGCATTTAATCCAATTTTTCATATTCATGCATTGGTGCGCTGGGCGCACCCTACAACTACTTAAACATCAAGTAAGGAGAAAAAATGACTTGGTCACAACCAATAGGAGAGATTTTTGTTATTGAAGATCAAAAGTATCTGAACAAATGGTTAGGTACGGAGGGGTCACAATTTGATGAAGCGGATTCAGACTATGATAAATCCTGTGAAATTACTGAATACATCGATAAAATATCAGTCAATAATCGCCCAATATTGATTTTAGGTGATGAACCTATGCAAATGATCATTAAAGAGTGTGAAAATGAACACTATTTAATAAGATGGTCTTATGCAAGTGTAGACTTTTATGTTGAAGATCATATTCAAAATATAGCACTTAGTAATCAGCTAGAAAATCAAATACAACCATCGGTCGAAGTATTATTTCAAAGTAATGATATAGTGGTTCATAATGCATCAATTACCGGTAGTAGCGATATGAATACTTTCAAAATAAAGCTAAACAAACCTAACGTGATAGTCACCACGTATAAGTATGAACCTGATGAAGAAACTTTAATGATATGTCATCGATTCAGTTGTAAGTAAAATAGGGTGCATCCAGCGCACCAGATAAAGCTAACCCAAAAAAAGAAATATAGTATTAATACTGGAATGAAAGTTATGCCTATTCATATAAACAATATTTGTTTATCTAATGACTACTTCATCCTTGATTGTAATGAAGAAAAAAGTTTTAAAGGAACTTTATTTGCGAATCAGTTACATAGAAATAGTAGAAAGCATTTGTGGCAATATCTTATAAACTTCCTAAGTGCATCTCCTGATTTATTACAGAGTTACTTATTATTTTCACGTTCAGAAATAGTAAATAGAAAATCCAAAGTATGGCTACTCAAGAATAAAACATGGGAAGAAGAAGCATTAAAATTACTTATCAGTGATTATACTATTCCAAATAAGGGTGAGAATTATATTCTTGATAAAAATGTAATACATGGGTTCTTTTGGTTAAAATTTGATCTCCAGCGTCATTGTGATCTAATTGATACTTTAATATCTACTGACAGATATTACCTTGTAAACAGTAATCATGATATAACACAAGATTTGAGCTTACTTATATCTGAGGGTTGGAAATATGAAAGTCAAAGACCAATGCAAATGCCTGAACAAATTCTAGATTTTTTATATGCGAAAAAGGTATCTTCTACTTTAACTCTTGGACGTTTCGACGATCCTGAGAAAGATTTATTATTGGTAGAGCCAAAATATTAAGGCTACAGTCGAGACAGCTGATTATAATTCGCCCCACGCAGCAGTTAGTGTAGGGTGCGCCTAGCGCACCATTAAATATAGCTCACTCTAACCTATCAACAAAACTGAATGAAAATTCAAGATCATTGTCGCCCCAATCTACTAAGTAGTCACCTTGCTTCACATAACGATGAAAGCTTGAGTATGGCCACTCCGACACTTTACCAACCAATCCATGTTTAACAGGATTGAAATGTAGATAATCCATATGTCTTATAAAATCAACTTCATCCTTTATCTGATGCTCATAAAATCGCCGTTGCCAAATACCTCTTTCGTTTCTTTTAACTTTTGAACGGCTTAAATCATCTATTGGTAAATGATATTGCGGACAAGCTTGGGTGGTTAAGCGTTTGATCTGCGACCAACGCATACTATAATTGGCCTCGTCAGTAGGCATTCTCCAAATACAGTGTAGATGATCGGGTAGTTGCACCCATGCAATAATTTCAAAAGGATATTGTTGTTGTACCTGTTTGATACTTTTCTTAAATGCTTGTAAGAAGTCATCTTCGCACAGTATGTTTCTTCGATTGTATGACACCAAAGTAAAAAAGTAAGTAGCGCCTTTCGTGTGTGAGCGGATGTATTGTGACATTTGTATTTGCCGTATGAATTTTGATATTTTATCGGTGCGCAGGGCGCACCCTACAAATTAAACTATTCTTGCACCTCTCCATGCCCCTTCACATCACTTTTCTTACCATCTGGCTTAATTTCAATCGGCAATACTAGCCCTTTCGCAAAGTCATCTGACAGTACATAATCATAGCGACTGGCAGCGACATCAGGCGTGGTATGGATGACAAGCTTCATCTCTTTACTATCAATGATTTCATGTGAGGTATAGCTATCGCTAAGCTGATCGAGCAGCTTTGACAGCGCTTCATTGCTTGCCATACTTATCGTCAGATTGTGCTGCGCGGTGGCATTATCCACATCGAAATATTCCGCATAGTCGCGTACGTTTTGGCTATCGAGCGCAAACGGATATTTATAATTGGCAGGGTCAACAGCTTTTTCGCCGCTTGCGACCAATGACCAATCGATAGTATTAACTTTTGCCGCCTCAGATGTTGCTGCTGTTACAGAAGTTTTATCAGAACTATCAACGCTATCAGTGCTATTAGAATTGTCAGCGCTATTATCGCAGCCTGTTAGCGCCAACATACCCGCACTAGCCATTATCATCATACTTAATAAACGCTTTATCATTGAGTTATCCTCTTTATTTATGAGTCATAAGCTATTTTTATAGATGGGCTATTTTGACAGCTTTCAGCGTGCTTCTCTAGCTAAATGCTGCAAAAGGCTATTTCTTATTATTATCAAACGAGAGACAACTGGGATAAAAAAAACGTATTGGCAAGGATGTTTTTAAGCTTACAGCCATAAAAAAACAGCCACCGTTTGATGACTGTTTAATAATTATTATGCTTTAGTTTTAATGTCTATATCAGCTGCTTAGATTTGGCAGTTTACTTGGTATTCTTTACCGTCAGCCCATTTCATCGCAAAGATACCTTTGTCGCCTTTCATATGCCATGCATAGACGACTTCAGAGTTTGATTCGTTGACATAGCTTGCGGTATCACCTTGGACGCCACCATTTAGGATAATTGGCTGATTTGCCCAGTTCACTTTAGGCAACGTCGCGTCTAGCATGACTTGTTTTTTATTGATTGACTGTTTTGCCAAGATTTTGCTGCCATCAGTACAAGTATAAGGTGCTGGCGCCATACGGTCATAAGCGACATCGGTCACGCTTTCTGAAGCTGGGGTTTTATTTGGGGTAGTAGGCGCGGTAGTCGCACATGCGCTTAGTAGAGCAAGAGTAGGTAGGGCAACAGCGAATTTGGTTAATGTATTCATGGTTTTCTCCAAAATTATATAATTTATAATGTATTTATTTTTAACTAGGCGTTTTACCTATACTTTTTTAAACTATGCTTTTTGAACAATGTATTTTTTCACTATGCGTTAAGCATATAGCGCATATGTTATCGAAAAGGCTTTCCGCATAATGTTAGAAATTGTTTGTTACGTGTTCACTAAGTTACTAAAACACTGACTAATGTAACGCTGCACTTAACAGCCTTTGTAAAATAGCTAAGCTTAAATTAGTGAAGCGGCAAATATATAGCTATGGAAATAGGCGAAGAAGTCAGCCGACTTTTATCAAAAATATAAAATATCAAGAATATAAAAAAGCGCCTATCGACTGCTGAGCCGATAGGCGCTTTGGTTTGAGCTTAACTAAAAATTTCTAACTTATTTAGCAGCAATTACTAATAGCTATTTAACTGACAGCTATTTAATTTATTTAGTCTTACGCGGTGGCAGACCAGTATGCTGAGTTTGAAAGTTACCTTTGCTCACTTTCTTGGTATTCTTACCAGAAGTGTTTTTACCTGAGGCATTTTTTGCAGCGCTAGGACTATTATTGCTGCGTTTCACTGAGTCATTACCCAAGCGGCTGTTCTTTTTACGTGCCGATTGATAGCTGTCTTGCGCCGCATCGCGACCCTCTAAACTGGCATTAAATGGCGGAATTAAGCAGCCACGGTTTTTACCAATCAAGTCACTGCGTCCCATATCTTGCAGCGCTTTACGCAATAGTACCCAGTTTTTTGGATCATGATAGCGTAAGAAAGCTTTATGTAATTTACGTTGCTTGCCAGATTTGACGATATCCATGTCACCTTCGTCACGGCTGATTTTATGCAGCGGGTCTTTATGGGTATGATACATGGTGGTCGCGGTCGCCATCGGGCTTGGATAAAACGCCTGTACTTGGTCAGCGCGGTAGCCGTGGCTTTTTAGCCAAAGCGCAAGGTTCATCATATCTTCATCTTTGGTGCCGGGGTGGGCAGCGATAAAGTAAGGAATCAGATATTGCTCTTTGCCAGCCTCTTGGCTGTACTGCTCAAACATGGCTTTGAATTTATCATAATTGCCCATACCCGGCTTCATCATTTTTGATAAAACGTTCTCTTCTGAATGCTCAGGGGCAATCTTTAGGTAACCACCGACATGATGACTGACCAATTCTTTGACATATTCAGGGTCTTTAATCGCCAAGTCATAACGCAAACCTGAGGCGATAAGGATTTTCTTCACGCCTTTGATATCACGTGCTTTACGGTATAGCTGAGTCAAATTACTGTGATCGGTAATTAGGTTTTCGCAAACATCAGGATAGACGCAAGACGGCTTGCGGCAGTTTTTCTCAATCGTTTCATCTTTACAGTTCAGGCGATACATATTGGCCGTTGGACCACCAAGGTCAGAGATGACACCGGTAAAGTTCGGCGCAGTATCACGAATCGCTTCGACTTCACGCAAGATGGATTCTTCTGAGCGGTTTTGAATAATACGACCTTCATGCTCGGTAATCGAGCAGAACGTACAACCACCAAAACAGCCGCGCATGATATTGACTGAAAATTTAATCATGTCATAAGCAGGGATGCGCGCATCGCCATAGCTTGGATGCGGTAGGCGTGCATACGGCAAATCAAAGACGTAATCCATCTCTTCGGTTGAAAGCGGAATCGGTGGCGGATTGAGCCAAACGTCAATCGAGGTATGCGAATTACCGGCACCGCTACTATGACGCTGCACCAAAGCCCGCGCGTTACCGGGGTTGGTCTCAAGGTGTAAGATACGGCTGGCATGCGCATACAAAACAGGGTCAGATTTGACGTGTTCGTAATCCGGCAGACGAATAACGGTTTGCTCACGCGGCGGCATTTTAATTTTATGCTTACGCGCCGTCATCGGCTTATTAAAGCCGCGCATTTGTACCACTTGCGTCTCTTCGTCCACTTGCTCAGCATTCAATACTTTATTGGTCACAGGTTCTGCAACAAAGCCCTGATACTGCGCGGACATGCCTGTCATAGCTTGTCCGACCGGTGAGTCAGATGGCTTTTCTTGTTCAATTTTGCAGCTATCAACGTCTTCGGTCATCACGTATGGATTGATAATTGGATCGACGCGACCGACGGTATCGACATCATTACTGGCAACTTCGGTCATGCCTGCTTGCCAATGGCGACGAGTCGGGGTCAATAAATACGCTGTACCGCGCAGTTTGCTCATTTGCTCAAACGTATAGCCTTTTGAGAGACCATGTACCACATCGACGATGGCACGCTCAGCGTTACCATACAATAAGACATCGGCACGGGCGTCGATCAAAATACTGCGTCGGACTTTATCTGACCAATAGTCATAATGGGCGATACGGCGTAAGCTGCCCTCGATGCCACCTAAAATAATTGGCACATCAGGGTAAGCTTCACGGCAACGCTGGCTATAAACGATGGCTGCGCGGTCAGGGCGTTTGTCAGCCACGTTACCCGGCGAATACGCATCATCGCTACGGATTTTGCGGTCAGCGGTATATCGGTTAATCATGCTGTCCATGTTGCCAGCGGTCACGCCATACGCGTAAACCGGTTTACCAAGCTCCATAAAGGCGTCTTTGCTCTTCCAATCTGGCTGGGCAATGATACCGACACGAAAGCCTTGTGCTTCTAATAAGCGGCCGATAATCGCCATGCCAAAGCTTGGATGGTCGACATAGGCATCGCCTGAGATGATGATGACATCACAGGCATCCCAGCCCAAATCGTCCATCTCTTTGCGGCTCATCGGCAAATAAGGCGCAGGCTCGTAGCAGCTCGCCCAATGTTTGTCGTAGTCGTAAAGTGGTTTGGTGCCTTGTTTAAAGGCGGTACGGGCGATGGTATCGGCAGACATGAGCGGACCTGTTAATTAGAAAAATGGCACTAAAAAATAGCCGTTATTGTTATTCATTAACAACGGCTCATTTAAAAGCGCTCATTTTAACATGAATTACGCTCAGGATGTGAGTGCTGATTAGTACTAATAAGAAGATAAGTAATTGATAGTAGACAATAAAATTAAACACGTAGTAAAAACTGCGATATAGTAGACATTAATAATCCGCTTGATGAGGAAACATCATGCTTGCGATGCTGTTATTGGTATTTTTTATGCCGTTAATATCCATTATTCACTTGATAGCAGTGGTCAGTTTTCAAAGAAACAGCTTATATCGAAGTAAATCATTCACAGTCAAACATCTTTTAGTGGCGCTTTTTTCCCCAGTAGCTGGAATGGCGTTAATTACATTTGAGTATTTGATGAATTTGAGTAAAGGCGGTATTGATTTCGGCTCATTCTTATTAATTATATCGTTCTATGGGCTATTGGCTGTTATTTTTGCTGTGCCGTATTTGCTTTATTTAAGAGCGATTAAAAGCTAACCTTACTATTCATTTTTTAATCGCTATCAATCCAACAAAATCTTTGTCCCACTCTTCGTGAAATTCATCACAAACTGGCTTTTAAAACTACGCACATTGTTCTCGTAAGTCAGCAAATTACGCGTAAATTCATGATAGTCATTCATGTTTCTAGCATTAACCATCAACATAAAATCCGCATCGCCCGACACTTCATAACAGCTCATCACCCGTGGCTGATCATGCATTAAGCGCTCAAATCGATGCTGCATCGAGGTATTGGAGCGCGACATCTCTATCATTACCACCGCCGTAAGCCCGTAACCCACCTTATTTGGGTCAACGATAGCGACTTGTTTGGTAATTATTCCGTTATCTATCAATGCCTGAATGCGGCGCTGAGCCGTAGCGATAGAGACATGCACGCGTTCTGCCACCGTTTTTAACGGTAAGCTCGCATCGTCCTGTAGCAAATTTAAAATGGCTTTATCGGTATCGTCTAAAATATGGCTCATAGCATTTAGCTCTAAAAAATCATAATTATTTAAAATCTATTATAAATATTATCGTTATAAATTATGAATATAAGAAAATAGTCATAATTTAATCATAAAATAGATAGTTTTACTCACGAATATGTCTATATAGAGATAATTTCTCTTTATGCCACCGTAAAATACACCCTATCAATCCAAACCGGCAAGCAAAATAAAAAGCAGTTGGGTTATCTAACGTTTATTTATATTTACGGTGTTTACTATGTCTCACTCAACGCTATCTCATGTTTTTGCTAATACGCTAGAAAATACGGTTTCGCGTCTGCCATTGCCTGCGGTGTGGACAGCTGGCAGCAAACAACAGCGCACGCTAATTATGGGCGTGGCATTGGCGATATTATCAAATCTGTTGTTTGGTGTGCTTTATGCCTATAGCAGTTTTTTAGCGCCGTTATCTGGTACGCAAGTTTTTATCTGGCGGATGCTGGCAATGTGGGCCGCGCTAATCGGCTATCTTGTGACTAGTGGGCGCTTGGGTTTGCATATTAATAAGTTAAAAACACTCCAAACCGTTAAGCAGTGGGCTTGGTTATTATTGCCAACGCCGATATTTTTGAGTCAGTTTTGGCTGTTTATGTGGGCACCAGTAAATGGCCAAGGCGTACAAACGGCAATGGGTTATTTTCTGTTTCCACTGATGATGGTTATATTTGGATGTGTTCTTTTTGGTGAAAAATTAAGCCGTCTGCAATGGTTGGCGGTTGCATTTGCCGCTGTCGGTGTGGGCAGTGAGATTGTGCGCACCCAAAGCATATCGTGGGCGACGTTATGGGTTTGCGGCAGCTATCCTATTTATTATATTTTGCGCCGCTTGCAAGGTATTGGCGCGATTACTGGATTGTTGGTTGATTTGACCATCTTTGCACCTTTTGCTTTAGCTTATCTATGGTTATTCGCACCGAGCAGTTTAGAAATAGTTGGCGGTTCTGGCTTTTTTATCATGATGCTGGCAGGACTGGGCGTGCTTAGTGTGATTGCGATGAAAACCAATGTCGATGCCAGTCAAATGCTCCCCGTCAATGTCTACGGTATGATGAGTTATATAGAGCCCGCTTTATTATTTATCTTGGCCATTACGATATTGGGCAATCCCTTTGAATCAGCGATGATTTATAGCTATGGTTTGATATGGCTGGGTATAGCTTGCTTAATTGTGCATGGTATCCGTCAACTACGCCGCGCTCATAAGCAGTCGCAGTTTAATAAAATAGCCCAAACAATTTGAAAATAGATGCACTAAATTGATTTAATTTATTTGCCAAATAAAAAAGGACGATTCAACAGTATGCTGAATCGTCCTTTTTACATTAGATTAAAATCAATCGCTGATAGCGTCTTTTAATCTAAATGCTGTTTAAAGCCACGCTGCTTATCACGTTCCCAGTCGCGGTCTTTAAGGGTTTTACGTTTATCATGCTGTTTTTTACCTAAGGCTAAGGCAATTTGGCATTTCACCAAAGAGTTTTTCCAGTAGCAAGATAACGGCACACAAGCATAGCCTTTTTGATTGACCGCACCCATGAGTTTTTCGATTTCACGGCGATTGAGCAGCAGCTTACGGGTACGAATGCTATCAGGGCTCACATGCGTTGAGCTTGAGAGCAGCGGCTGAATATGGGCGCCAAACAAAAACGCCTCATTATTACGAAAGATAATATACGCTTCAGTAATGGTCATTTTACCGGCGCGAATGGCCTTCACTTCCCAACCTTGTAACGATAGACCTGCTTCAAACGTCTCTTCAATAAAATACTCATGACGAGCTTTTTTATTGGCGCAAATTTGATTGTCAGGTTTTTTTGATTTTTTTGACATAATTTCTCCATAAGGACTTTAATATATTGTTTTTGGATATCTTGTTCTCGTATCGCTTCAACATACAGTGTCCCGGTCTAACTATTCCTCATCCTAACCCTTTAATAGGGATTTTTTTTGTCATGCTGGTTTGTCATATCAAGCATGGCAAATCAAGCGGAGCAAAAGGGATGAGTCGAACCGACTATTGTAGCAAAGCAGACGGCGAAAAGGTAAATCGACTGTTAGGACAAATGTAGCAGATAAGTATTAAGTTTGAGTAAAATTTGCTAGCATATGGGGCATTACCATTAACCATATTAGTCCTGTTATGAGCCTTTCTGCTACTTCATCAAAACTGCATACTAAGATTTTATACCCTGGTACCTTCGATCCTATTACCAATGGTCATGTAGACTTGGTTAAACGGGCGACGAAACTGTTCGACGAGGTGGTCATCGCGGTTGCCTCAGGACATCATAAAAAGCCGTTGTTTGATTTTGAGGAGCGCGTTCATTTGGTCGAGACCGTATTTGCTGATTTACCGCAAGTGTCGGTGATTGGCTTTGAAGGTTTACTGGTCGACTTTATGCGCGAAAAGAACGCCACGGCGGTATTGCGCGGCTTGCGAGCCATGTCAGACTTTGAATACGAGTTTCAGCTTGCCAATATGAACCGCGAGCTTGATGAAAACTTTGAAGCGGTATTTTTAACGCCATCACAGAATTACTCGTTTATCTCATCGACGATGATTCGTGAAATCGCCAAGCTTGGCGGTGATGTGACCAAGTTTGTGCCACCATGCGTCTCAGAAGCCTTTATACAAAAACTCAGTAGTTAGTATTTAGCTGAATATTTACTAAGTTAAGTGCTTACTAAGTTGAGCGTTTACTAAATGAACTTTCGCTAAGTGAGCATTCAATATTGGCTGAATGTTAAAGATTGAGTTTAGTAGTAAACAACGAATGTACTCATTTATTATCAGCTGCTAGCAAATAAGGAGCAGTTTATGGCGTTATTAATTACCGATGAATGCATCAATTGTGATGTCTGCGAGCCTGCTTGCCCCAATGAAGCTATCTCAGAGGGCGATGATATCTATGTCATTGACCCTGATTTATGCACCGAATGCGTCGGTCACTTTGATGAGCCGCAATGCGTGGTCATCTGTCCGGTTGACTGCATTCCTCATGACCCAAACCATGTCGAAAATGAGAGTGATTTGCTCGCCAAATACAAACGCATTACCGGTCAGTAATGCGTTGCAGATTATGCTATCGATATACGAAAGTGTTAAACACTAGGAATAATATGACGAATACGGATATTCAACTTGCCATACGCTTTTTTAAAAATAAATGCTTGTCGTTTGAGAGCGTACTATGACTGTCAATACTGCTACCAGCGACTTCGACCAGCAACACCTTTGGCATCCTTATGCCAGTTTACCGCCCACCTATCCAAATATCGTTATTGACCATGCCGAAGGTATTTATATCGTCACTAAAGATGGCACACGCCTGATTGACGGTATGTCGTCATGGTGGGCGAGTGTACATGGCTATAATCACCCCAAGTTAAATGCAGCGATGATTGAGCAGTTGGGTAGGATGGCGCATGTGATGTTTGGCGGGTTAACCCATCAGCCAGCCATAGATTTGGGTAAAAAACTGCTTGCTATCGTTCCTGCTGGACTCGATGCGATATTTTATGCCGATAGCGGTAGCATTGCCGTCGAAGTGGCATTAAAAATGGCGCTGCAATATCAAATTGCTGCTCAGCAGCCGCAAAAGTGCCAGTTTGCCTCGACCCAGTCAGGCTATTATGGTGATACCTGGCACGCAATGAGTGTCTGCGATCCGCTTGCTGGCATGCATAGCCTGTATGGTAAACAATTGCCTTTGCAGCATTTCGTGCCTGCACCGCCCTTAGGGTTTGAGCGTGAGCTAACACAAAATGAGCGTGATGAATTAACGACATTTTTTGCTAAACATAGCCATCAGCTTGCTGGTTTTATTATTGAGCCTATTATTCAAGGCGCAGGCGGGATGCGCTTTTATAGTCCGGAATATCTGCAACTATTGCGCCAGCTGTGTGATGAGCATAACGTGCTGCTGATTGCTGATGAAATCGCGACAGGCTTTGGTCGTAGTGGCAAGCTGTTTGCTTGCGAACATGCCAATATTAGCCCTGATGTTATGACCATTGGTAAAGCGCTTACAGGTGGCTATATGACTTTTGCGGCGACTTTATGTACGCGCAAAGTCGCTGATACCATTCATGACAGTGCTTATCCGGCGCTCATGCATGGCCCAACTTTTATGGGTAATCCGCTAGCCTGTGCCGTTGCTTGTGCATCGATTGATTTAATTCTGTCCTACGATATCGAAGCGTGTACGGCAAATATGCACGCCGTGATGGAACAACAGCTCGCCCCTGCAGAGACATTAGATGGCGTTAAAGAAGTACGTTGTTTGGGCGCCGTTGCCGTGATTGAGCTAGAGACAGCCGTTGATATGCCAGTTTTCCAATCTTTGTTGATTGATAATGGTATTTGGGTGCGACCGTTTGGTAAATTGGTTTATATTATGCCACCTTACGTCATTACCGATGATGAGCTGGCGACGTTATGCCAAGCGCTACTAACCGTCGTCACTGCTTATTTGAATCAAACTTCTACCACCAATAGAGCCTCGCTATGAGAGTGCTATTTATCTCCGGTATTGATACCGATATTGGTAAAACCTATGCCACAGGCATGATAGCAAAAGCTCTGATGCAGCAAGGCATTAACGTCATCACTCAAAAGCTGGTACAAACAGGTGTTAGCGTCAATTGTGATACTGGTGAGATGAATATTGCCGATGATATTGTTACTCATCGTCAATTAATGGATATAGCGCTACAGCCTTGTGATTTTGACTTTACCACTTGTCCGTATCGTTATGAGAAGCCAGCGTCGCCGCATTTGGCAGTGAAAATTGCCAAGTCCGTTTTAGACCCTGACGTCATCACTAAGTCTACGCAGCAATTACAAAAAAACTACGATGTGGTGCTGTTAGAGGGCGCAGGTGGCTTGCTTGTACCCATAACCGAGCAGCTATTAACCTTAGATTATATTGCCACTCAAGGTTATCCGGTTATTCTAGTCACATCAGGTCGGCTTGGTAGTATCAATCACACCTTGCTGAGTTTAGAGGCGATTAACGCGCGTGGCTTAACGGTACATAGCGTCATTTATAACCATATTCATGACAGTGCTGCCCAGACGGATAAGCAAATAGCTAATAGCACGATTGATTATTTAAAAAACCACTTAGCGCAAGATTATCCAAATGCCCATTGGTTACAGCTGTCACGCCAAGCTAAAAATAAATTTGAAGAAGAAATAAATGGTGATTTAATATTACCGCAGCATTTTATTGAAGCCATTATTTGAATTATTTGGTATAAACTCAAAATAAGCACAAAAGACATTCCCACGCAGCCTTTAGGTTTGCTATACTAGCGCGCTTGGTAGACTAGACGATCGCCGCTGCACACTGGCAACAGATGCGCAGGGGAGGAAAGTCCGGGCTACATAGGGCAGCGTGCCAGCTAACGGCTGGGCAGGGTAACTTGACGACCAGTGCAGCAGAGAGTAGACCGCCTTTAGTGTCGCAAGACATTATCGGTAAGGGTGAAAGGGTGCGGTAAGAGCGCACCGCGTGGCTGGCAACAGTTCACGGCATGGTAAACTCCACGCGTAGCAAGACCAAATAGGCATCGGCATGGCGCGGCCCGCGTTCGATGCGGGTAGGTTGCTTGAGCGTATCAGCGATGATACGCCTAGAGGAATGATCGTCCACGACAGAACCCGGCTTATCGGTCTACCAACTTTTTTTATTGTTCGTTTTTATCGTTAGTATTATGTATATTTGCCATTAATTTGAATTAAATTCCTATTTTTTGCAAAAAAACGATAATTAGGGGTTGACGATAGTCATCTCTATCGGTATTATACCGAGCCTTAAATGGCGATGTAGCTCAGCTGGTTAGAGCGCATGACTCATAATCGTGAGGTCAAGAGTTCAAGTCTCTTCATCGCCACCATTTATAGTAAGACTAGCAGTATTAAAAATGCCAATCATTCTGTGATTGGTTTTTTTTTGCCTGATTTTTGCCAAGTGGCGTCTAGCTCAGCGGCTTTATCTTACTTCTCAATGAGTAAGTATTTTTGTATTTTAATCATGCTTGATTGCCGTCATGTATCACGCAACATCTTGCTAATAAAATCGCCTTACTTTACAGTGGAAAACTGCTAGAATACCCTCACATGCCTGCGCGTATTAATCACTGACCAATTGAGTTAGTAAGTAGTAATAAGCGCCATGAACTTTTACCTTAGCATCGATAATTTCTTTACTTATTACGACACTATTGGCGTATTGGCTGATACGAAGTATGAGTAAGCATTGTATTGATTCTATCTGACAGCATTTATTTTCGTTATTCAATCCTCCATTATTTAGTAGGCGCTTTGTGACTGCATTAGCCAATATTCGTAACTTTTCTATTATTGCCCACATTGATCATGGCAAGTCGACCCTTGCCGATCGTTTTATTCAGATGTGCGGTGCCTTGCAAGACCGTGAAATGCAGGCGCAGGTCCTCGATTCTATGGACATTGAGCGTGAGCGCGGCATCACTATTAAAGCCCAGTCTGTGACCTTGTTTTATGACCATCCTAACGGTGAGCGTTATCAGCTAAACTTTATTGATACGCCCGGTCACGTTGATTTCTCTTATGAAGTATCACGCTCATTAGCCGCTTGTGAAGGTGCGCTATTGGTCGTTGATGCTGCGCAAGGGGTAGAAGCGCAATCAGTGGCCAACTGCTATACCGCCGTTGATCAAGGCTTAGAGGTAATGGCGGTTCTTAATAAAATTGACTTGCCACAAGTTGAGCCCGAACGTGTGATTCAAGAAATTGAAGATATCATTGGGATTGATGCCGTTGATGCGCCGCGCGTATCAGCGAAATCTGGTCTTGGCGTCGATAAGCTGCTAGAAGCCTTGGTCGAGTTTATTCCAGCACCGACTGGCGATCGTGAGGCGCCGCTCCAAGCATTGATTATCGATTCATGGTTTGACAGTTATTTAGGCGTGGTCTCACTCGTACGTGTCCGTGAAGGAACGGTCAAAAAAGGCGATAAGATTTATATCTTATCGACCAAAGAAGCGCATTTGGTCAGCTCGATTGGTGTCTTTACGCCGAAGCCTTTAGATACAGGGATTTTAGAAGCCGGTGAAGTTGGCTTTATCATTGCCGGTATTAAAGACATTGCAGGCGCTCCCGTGGGTGATACGATTACCCATTCTAAAACTCCTGACGTTGAGCGTATTCCTGGTTTTAAACAGATTACCCCGCAAGTTTATTCGGGTATGTTCCCAGTTGATTCTAGCGATTTTGAAAAATTCCGCGAAGCGCTGCAAAAACTACAGATTAATGATGCGTCATTATTCTTTGAACCTGATACCTCTGATGCACTCGGCTTTGGTTTCCGCTGTGGCTTCTTAGGTATGCTGCATATGGAGATTATCCAAGAGCGTTTAGAGCGCGAATATGACTTGGATTTAATCACTACGGCGCCATCAGTTATTTATGAGATTGAAAAGAAGAACGGCGAAATAATCTATGTGGATAATCCATCAAGATTGCCTGAGCCAAATAATATTGAAGAGTTCCGTGAGCCAATTGCCCGCTGTCAGATTTTAGTACCGCAAGATTACTTGGGTAACGTGATGACGCTTTGTATCGAGCGCCGCGGTGTACAGGTTGATATGCGTTTTATGGGCCGTCAAGTGCAGCTGATTTTTGATATTCCGATGGGCGAGGTGGTCATGGACTTCTTTGACCGTCTAAAGTCAGTATCGCGCGGTTTTGCGTCACTTGATTACAACTTCGAGCGTTATCAGGTGGATAAATTGGTCAAAGTTGACGTGCTGATTAATGGTGAGAAAGTCGATGCCTTAGCCATGATTGTGCACCAAGACCAAGCACGCTACCGTGGTAATGCATTGGTTGGCAAAATGAAAGAGCTGATTCCGCGTCAGATGTTTGATGTAGCGATTCAGGCCGCAATTGGCAGTCAAATTATCGGCCGTAGTACGGTAAAAGCCATGCGTAAAGACGTGCTAGCCAAGTGTTATGGTGGTGACGTTTCGCGTAAGAAAAAACTGCTCTCAAAACAGAAGGCTGGTAAAAAACGTATGAAGCAAGTGGGTAATGTGGAAATTCCACAAGAAGCCTTCTTAGCCGTTTTGCAAGTTGAATAAATCACCGATAAATGATCAAACGTCATCTGTCTTAATATCTTTTTTTAATATCTCATTTATTAATCATAAAGACTGGCAGATAAGTAGCTCGCTAATAGGCAAATAAGTATGGATTTTGATTTTAATTTGATTTTAGTACCTTTAACCATTGGTTTAGGTATTATTTGGCTATTAGACAAGCTGACGCTCAAACAACGTAAAACACGAGGCCGCGGTCAAGAAAGCTTGCTGGTGCGCTGGGCGTATGACTTTTTCCCTGTGCTAGCGGTGGTGTTGATTGTGCGCTCATTCTTAATTGAGCCGTTTAATATTCCTTCATCATCTATGGTGCCAACGCTATATACCGGTGATTTTATCGCGGTCAATAAATATGCTTACGGTGTGCGCCTGCCGCTCACTTATAATAAGGTGCTTGATACAGGCGCGCCTGAACATGGCGATGTAGCGGTCTTCCGCTATCCTGAAAATCCAAGTATTTATTATATTAAGCGCGTCATTGGTCTGCCGGGTGATACCGTCAGTTATAATCAAGGTACGCTAGCGATTAACGACACGCCAGTTCCTACCAAAGCGGTAGATTTTGATGCCGATGCTGAGCTGACCTCACAGTTATATCCAGCAGGACAAATTGCACCAGGCCAAGTCTTGACGGAAGACAATGCTATACAAATGGGTCAACAGGAAGAAAACGCAGCGCAGTACTTTGAAGAGATTCAAGGGGATAACAAACACTTGGTTCGCTACTTACCAGATATGAATAGCGCACAATATGCGCCATTTTTACAGCAAGAATCGCCAGAAGTAGTAAGTTCTGAAGGGACAGAATGGCGTATCAACGTACCAGAAGGTCATTACTTTGTGATGGGTGATAACCGCGATCGTAGTGCTGATGGGCGTTTTTGGGGCTTTGTTCCTGATGACAATTTAGCCGGTAAAGCGGTCTATATCTGGATGCATAAGCCACCCGGTCTTAACTTACCGACCTTTAAACGTAATGGTAGTATTGATTGATATCATCGATGCGCTAAAGATTGATTTACCGATAATAGTTTGTGCTAATATTATGCCTATCTAATAAACTGCTAACTGACTTAGATATATCGATTTAGAAACGGTGTTATTAAGTAAGATTAAAATACAGTTTTTGAACGTTTAGCGGTTTATCTATAGCAACTTAAGTAATTTACCCTTTGAGAGGTATTATAGTGCATCAATTATCTGGTTTGTCTTCGCAGCGCGGTGCTAGTGTCACTAGTGTTGTTTTTATCATTATCGTTTTGGGTGTGGCTGCAAAATTGATTGTCGCTATCGTACCGGCGCAGATTGGTGATTATCAGCTGACTAAAACGTTAAGCGCGCAGCTTAAAGAATCCAACGCCAATAAAGAAACAGCCAAACAGTTTGTTGAACGTGTCAATAGACAGCTGTCTATTAATGCGAATTATGATACGCAAGCAGAAGAGGTTTTTACCTTTACAGATAAAAAAACAGGGCAGTTGGCTATTCATAAGCAGTATGAAGTCACCAATAAACTTTTTGGTAATGTCGATATCGTTAATCGCTTCGAAGGCGACATTGATGCAACCACAGCCGAATAATGACCATTCTATTTCATAGAAAAGTGAAGGTTATTGCTTGATATTTACTTTTTTAAGAAATTTAATAGATTTTAATGCAGCACCAGTTCGTCACAATTCATATTCATTAATGCAACAAAAGGGATAATCACAAACCACGCATGAAACCAACTTCGCAGTATCCTCAGGCGGTTCCTAATCACCAAAAAAGTAGCATGTCTGATGACACGCTTATTATTAGCTCAGAATTTATTCAACGGTTAGCGATATTAACGCGCAAGTTGGGTTATGTATTTAATGATTTGAGTCTGCCTAAGCTGGCGCTCACCCATCGCTCGTTTGATAGTAAGAAAAACTATGAGCGTTTAGAGTTTTTGGGCGATGCGCTACTAGGTATGATAGTCGGTGAAGCGTTATATCACCGTTATCCGACGCAAAACGAAGGTCGTCTGACCCGTATGCGCGCAACTTTAGTCAGGCAAGAATCGCTGGTTATTATTGCGCAAAACCTAGAGCTTTCTAATCAATTGATATTGGGAGTCGGTGAGCGTAAAGGTGGTGGGCGCAATCGTGCTTCTATCCTAGCGGATGCCGTCGAGTCATTGATTGGGGCGATTTATCTAGACAGCCAAGATATGGATATTACCCGTGATTGCGTGCTGTCTTGGTATGGTGACCTCATTGATAATGTTAATGATCAAAAAGCGCTCAAAGATGCCAAAAGCCGCTTACAAGAATGGTTGCAATCTAAGCAGTTTGATTTGCCGCATTATGAGCTGATGGAAACCCGTGGCAATGCCCCGCATCAAATTTTTGTGGTGCGCTGTCAGGTAAATATTAATAACTGTCCTGATATTACTGAATCGGGCGAAAGTCGCCGTATCGCTGAGCAAAAAGCGGCAGAGCTGATGATTAATCAATTGCATAAATTGCCAGGTCAGCCTAAAAAACGCTCATAGCTAATTTTTCAAACGTGTTTCAAACAAAATTTTTAAAGTCCATTTTCTAAATACTTAGTTTTCTAAATACTTAGTTTTCTAAATACTTAGTTTTCTAAATACTTAGTTTTCTAAATACTTAGTTTCCTAAATACTTAGTTTTCGCTTGTTTTAATAAATGATTATTCGAAATACCAAATATTCTTAACACGATCAGATTTATGCCGCTTTAATTCAAACCAGCAATTAAGTGGCGTGACTGATGACAACCTCCATAGGATTAACCCATGAGCAATCACAACGACTTGCCATTAAATAATGAAGATAATGCCAAAAATATGACCGAAAACACCAATACCAGTTCAACCCAAAACCATGCTGAATCAAATAACGCTAGATTAAATGATACTAAGCTAAATGTTGATAGCACAAAAGATGCTATGTTAGAAAACCATGCATTAGAAAGTAACGCAATAGAAGACAACGCGCTAGAAAATGATACGGCTATTGAAGAGTTCTTTTCACCTAATAACAATGTCCATATGGCTGATGGTTTTAAAACTGGTTACGTCGCCATTGTTGGTCGCCCGAATGTGGGTAAATCAACCTTGATGAACCACTTGTTGGGTCAAAAACTGTCTATCACCTCGCGTAAACCACAAACGACCCGCCATCGTATTCACGGTATTTTGTCTAACGATGAGATGCAAGCTGTGTTTGTTGATACCCCAGGTATTCATCGCAATGAAGTACGTGCTATCAATGAGCGCATGAATAAAGCCGCGGTATCTGCACTGGTTGATGTTGACTTGGTCTTATTTGTTGTTGATTCAGATCAATGGCGCGATGATGACTTATTAACACTACAAAAACTTGGCGATACCAATCTGACCGTGGTATTGGTAATTAACAAAGCCGATACTTTAAAAGATAAAGGCAGCGTGTTGCCACTGATCGAAACCTTTAGTGACAGTTTCGATTTTGCTGATATTGTCCCTGTTTCCGCTTTAAAAAATCAAAACTTAGATCGTTTGCAAGAAGTGATCGCCTCACATTTGCCAATCGCTGATCCTATTTATGATACCGAGCAAATTACCGATCGCTCAGAGCGCTTTTTAGCCAGTGAAATCATCCGCGAAAAAATCATGCGTAGTGCAGGCGATGAAGTACCATACGATTTAACGGTACAGATTGATGGTTTTAAAGACGAAGCGGCGCATATAGACCCAAAAACTGGTCGTCCCCGTAAAGCTTGTACCTTTATCGATGCGACCATTTATGTCGAGCGCAGTGGACAAAAAGCAATCGTCATTGGTGATAAAGGTCAGCGTATCAAGCAAGTGGGCATGGATGCGCGTAAAGATATGGAACAGCTGTTTGATAAGAAAATTATGTTAACACTGTGGGTAAAAGTGAAGCGTGGTTGGTCTGATGATGAGCGTGCTTTGACCAGTTTAGGATATTAATAGCGCTTTAACAGAAATGGCATGGTGTCATATATTTGTGTCGCCATGCATTTATATCATCATTGCTGAGGTAATAATCCATGCGTAATGAAGCGTTAATCGGTTATTTATTACATCAGCGTCCTTACCAAGAAAAACGCGCCTTATACTATTTATTTTCTCAGCAACATGGGGTTATCCACGGGATTGGCAAAAAAGGCGCGCCGCTCTTTATGCCACTGCAACTTTTTGCAACTGGTAAACGCGATTTAAAAACATTCAGTCAGATTAATATTGCGCCATTAAGCTCAATTCAAGGTTCTGTAACACAAGATTTTTTAGCGCCAGAAGACAGTCAGGCAAACCTAGCAGAAGCGTTGCACCACGAGAGTATTAGTGGGCAACATCAGTATGCTGCCCTTTACTTGAATGAGATATTATGGCGGCTATTACCTACTGAAGATCCTATGCCAGTATTATGGCAACACTATCAAAACAGCCTATACCAGCTTAAGCAACCTTTAACTGCGGACGAGTTGCGTTTGTGTTTGCGCCAGTTTGAGACCTATTTGTTTAATGAGTTGGGCTTTGCTTTAACGTTAAAACATGACAGTCTAGATCAGCCTATTGAATCCAATGCCATGTATCGCTTCTTGCCTGATGTGGGCTTGGTAGCGATTGTTCATAATGATGATAACGAAAACGCAATAGCGCAAACAGTTTTTAAAGGTAGTGAGGTTCTAGTGATGGTAGAGCAGGGCATATCTGCTGTTACTCTCAATACTTGGTCACGTTTACATCGACAACTGATTGATCATCTGCTTGACTACCAACCATTACAAAGTCGTTTGCTTTGGCAGCAGCAACAACGCTATCAATCCTAGGGTTTATAAAGGTTTTATACCCCACTTTTTAGTAAATGATCTGGATATTATTGAAAGGATTTTTTATGACTAATATAACGGCAGTACAGGCAGCTAACTCAACACAAACCTTAGAGAGCAGCTTAAAAAAACCTCTATTAGGGGTCAATATTGACCATGTAGCGACTTTACGCCAAGCACGAGGTGTCAACTATCCAAGCCCATTGGTAGCCGCTCTGTTATGTGAGCAAGCAGGGGCAGATGGCATCACGATTCATTTGCGTGAAGACCGTCGTCATATTCAAGATACCGATGTGTACGAGATTGCCGAGCAGCTGACCACAAGAATGAATTTAGAGATGGCAGCAACGACTGAGATGCTTGAGATTGCTCGCAAGGTCAAGCCATTTTGGGTATGCTTAGTGCCAGAGAAGCGTGCTGAGTTGACTACCGAAGGTGGTCTTGATATTGCAGGGCAGATGCCTTGGTTGACGGATTATATTGCCAAGTTACAAGCAATCGGTATTAAAGTCTCTTTGTTTATTGATCCAGAAGCTAAGCAAATTGCTGCAGCGGTAACCTGCGGTGCCGATGCGATTGAGCTACATACAGGTGCTTATGCTGAGGCAGGTCTAGCCGGTAACTTCGAGCGAATGAATACTGAACTTACGCGGATTAAGCAAGCGGTGCGGACTGCCCAAGATGCTAATAGCAATATGCTGATTAATGCAGGCCATGGCCTCACGCGCGATAATGTCTATGCAATTGCCCAAATTGACGGTATATATGAGCTAAATATCGGCCATGCGCTTATTGCCGATGCCGTCTTTGTTGGATTAGAGCAGGCGGTGATTATGATGAAAAATGCTATGCATCAAAGTGCTTAATTATTTTAACCTTATCATTTTTTACTTTCCGCAATCAGTAGGGTGGCTCGCATTAGGTTTATAAGTCACACGGCCACCTTGACTGAAGGAGATTTGATACATGGTATGATTGTAGGTAGAAGTCGGACAGTATTTAAAATGTCCGAAATGACCGCGAGGCTTACCGCTATCGCCCCAGAATTTAGTGTAATGGCGCTTATCTCCCACACGTAGATATAATGTACTGTATTTAGGCTCTAAGGCTTGTTCTTCTAGCAAGTCGTCGACCCCTAAATCAAAATTTTTATTATTGTTTCTATCTAAGAATAATAATAACTGCTTATAACTGTCTCTATCGCAGATAGCACCATTGTTAGACAGGCAAACCAGCAAGTCTTGTCTTCTTATGTAACTTTCAGCTTTTGCTAATGTCAGCGTATTCCTGATTTGACTTTCAATACGTTTCGCTTCCATACGAGCTAATTGCTCTAAGATATAAGGCGTCGCAATCATTGTTAGGATAGCTAAGACTGCGATTGTGACTATCAGCTCTAATAAAGTAAAACCCCGCTCATTCTTTGGCTGAAATTGCTTTTGTCTGTCGGATAAGACTTTATATGATTTCATCATGATGAACTGCTACCTATATAAGAGGTATGGCAATATATGAGAGGTCATTGAGCAAGGATTTCTAGTATCAATATTTTTAATATCAATAATAACGTTCAGCTTATACTTAACTATTAACATTCAGCATCATGCGTAATCTAGATTATTGATGTATATAATATTTCATTAAGCTTCAAGTGCTTAGCTAAATAGTGAAAAAATGTTCATTAGTGCAAATATAAACTAAATATATGTCTACTGTCAAAAAATGTTTCAATTCGTGAATGAGCAGTTTTATCAATAGAGAAAACTAAGGTTTTGTATTAAAATGAAGCCAAACAATAGGTATGATTCGTTTCATCACCTATTGCGACCTAACATACAAAAGATAAAAAGTGTAAAGTGTGTTAGTTCTCAGTAAGTTAAGCTGGCTAATGTGTTTTAGTTATGACATTATCGTGTAATAATGTGTAGCTGGTTAACGAAAAAAGTTGTAAACTGAATTGATAATCGCTAAGCTACTTCTTAATTGGTTTTGCTTTGTAATTTCAAATTCGTAAATGATGTCTATTTTCAGCCATCTTGAGAAGCGGTTTTGCTTAACGCATTACTAAAATTATCCTTTGGAGGAAGTTCATGAAATTAAATAAAATTGCTTTGGCATTGTTTGCCATCACAGCGGCCCCACTAGCAGCAAACGCTGGTGTTACTATTAGCCCATTACTACTTGGTTATCATTACAGCGAAGGCGCTGATGATGAGCAACGTGAGCTATTAGAAAACTATAATGGAAGCGGCGAAAACTTTTATAAAGAAAATGGTTTATATACTGGTGCAGCACTCGGTATTGAACTAACGCCTTCTACTCAGTTCCAAGTTGAGTATGGTGTATCTAATACTGATGCTATCAGTAGCTTAGGTAGAACTTTAGACACAGAACAAGAAATGATTTCTGGTAACTTCTTGATTGGTTTTGAAGAATTCAGCGGCTACACTGATAACGCATTTAAACCATATGCATTAGTTGGTGCTGGTCAATCTAAAATCGAAATCGAAGATGCTTCTGGTAACGAAGTTACAAGTACTAAAGATACTATCGGTAACCTAGGTCTAGGTGCTATGTATCGTATCAATGATGCGCTAAGCTTACGTGGTGAAGCTCGTGCGATTCATAACTTTGACCAAAACTGGTGGGAAGGCATGGCTTTGGCCGGTCTAGAAGTTGTACTAGGTGGTCATTTAGCACCTACAGTAGCTGTTCCACCAATGGAAGAGCCTAACGTAGTAACTCCACCAATCGTTGTTGTTGAGTCTGATCTTGACTCTGACGGTGATGGCGTACCTGATAGCATCGATGCATGCCCAGGCACTCCAATGAACGTAGTGGTTGATGAGCGCGGTTGCCCAGTACCAGTAGATATTACTGATGAGCTGAAAATGGAACTACGTGTATTCTTTGATAACGACAAATCAGCTATCAAAAACCAATACAAACCAGAAATCGCTAAAGTAGCAGAGAAGATGCGTGAGTATCCTAACTCTACAGCACGCGTAGAAGGTCATGCTTCTAAAACTGGTCCTTCAGCACGTTACAACCAACGTCTATCTGAAGCCCGTGCTGTTGCAGTGAAATCTATGTTGACTAACGAATTTGGTATCGCACCAAACCGTCTATCAACAGTTGGTTATGGTTATGACCAACCAATCGCTGACAACAACACTGAAGAAGGTCGCGCTATGAACCGTCGTGTATATGCCATCATCACTGGTGACAAAACCATGACTGTTGAACAAACTAAAGATATGGTTGTTCAATAAGTAATAGCTACTAATTATGTTATAATGTAATTAGTTACAAAAAAAGTCACCCTTTGGGTGGCTTTTTTTTATTTATGTGTTGAGAAAAGTAAGTTATTGCATAAAATCATGATGCAATAATGTTATACTAACGACCCAAACACTTTGTAAATTGACAAAGTGTACATTAGCATAGCTATCTGTACGATGGATTTACCAGCATAGGTCTTTGATTTTAATAATATTAATCGATTGTGCCTATTGCGCAATCATTTAATCATAAAATAATCATGTCTATTTGGTTGGTGGTAACAGTTTATCCAGCGGTGCTAACTGCTACTGCATTTTTTTAAGACGAAACGAGCATTTTATATGGCGAACGATATCAAACACCTGCGTAACATTGCAATTATTGCCCACGTTGACCACGGTAAAACCACTTTGGTTGACAAGCTATTACATCAATCTGGTACTTTTGGCGATCGTGCAAACATTGCTGAACGTGCAATGGATTCAGGTGATATTGAGCAAGAGCGTGGTATTACCATCTTGGCAAAAAATACAGCCATCCGCTGGACAGATGATACTGATGGCACTGAATACCGTATTAACATTGTTGATACCCCAGGTCACGCCGATTTTGGTGGTGAAGTTGAACGTGTTATGTCAATGGTTGACTGCGTACTATTAGTCGTTGACGGCGTTGATGGCCCGATGCCACAGACGCGTTTTGTGACTCAAAAAGCATTCGAGCAAGGTCTAAAACCAATCGTTGTTATTAACAAGATTGACCGTCCAGGTTCACGCCCTGATTGGGTAATGGATCAGATTTTTGATTTGTTTGATAACCTTGGTGCGACGGATGAGCAATTAGATTTTCCAGTTGTTTATGCCTCAGCATTGAATGGTATTGCTGGTTTAGAAGCAGACAACTTAGCGGACGATATGACGCCGCTGTTTAAAACCATCGTTGATGTGGTTCAGCCTCCTCAAGTTGATGCTGAAGCGCCATTCCGTATGCAAATCTCTAGCCTTGATTACAACAGCTTCGTTGGTGTTATCGGTATTGGCCGTATCCAGCGCGGTAAAGTAAAGACCAATACACCAGTAACTGTCATTGATAAAAATGGCGATACTCGTAATGGCCGTATTCTAAAAATTATGGGCTATCATGGTCTTGATCGTATTGATGTAGAAGATGCACAAGCAGGTGATATTGTTTGTATTACTGGTATCGATGCGCTTAATATCTCAGATACAATTTGTGATCCTAGCGCTGTTGAAGCGTTGCCAGCATTGACTGTCGATGAGCCAACCGTATCTATGAATTTCCAAGTAAACAATTCACCGTTTGCTGGTCGTGAAGGTAAGTTTGTGACCTCACGTAATATTCGTGAGCGTCTTGAGCGTGAATTGATTCATAACGTGGCACTACGTGTAGAAGACACTGAGTCTCCTGATAAATTTAAAGTATCAGGTCGTGGTGAGCTTCATCTGTCTGTATTGATTGAAAACATGCGCCGTGAAGGTTTTGAGATGGGTGTTTCAGGCCCAGAAGTTATCGTTAAAGAAGTTGACGGTAAGCTACAAGAGCCGTATGAAAACGTTGTTTTTGATATCGAAGACGCGCATCAAGGTCCTATCATGGAGCAGGTTGGCTTGCGTAAAGGCGAGATGACCAATATGGAGCTTGATGGTAAAGGTCGTATGCGTATCGAAGCGACAATGCCTGCCCGTGGTTTGATTGGTTTCCGTTCTGAGTTCCTAACCTTAACTTCAGGTACAGGTATCATGACGTCAAGCTTCTCACATTACGGCCCACAGAAAGTTGGTGATGTTGGTGCTCGCTCTAATGGTGTCTTGGTTTCTATGGCGAAGGGCGTTTGCCTAGGTTTTGCGCTATTTAACCTACAAAAACGCGGTAAGTTGTTCGCTGAGCCACAGCTAGAAGTATACGAAGGTATGATCGTTGGTTTGAACTCGCGTAACGATGACATGGCAGTTAACCCAACGACTGCTAAGCAGTTGACCAACGTCCGTGCCAGTGGTACTGATGAAGCGCTAACCCTAACGCCAGCGGTTAAGTTTACCCTTGAGCAAGCACTTGAATTTATTCAAGATGACGAGCTAGTAGAAGTAACACCGAAGGCCATTCGTCTTCGTAAGCGCTACTTGACTGAGAGTGAGCGTAAGCGTCACGGTCGTAAGAAAGGTGCTTAATTATTGACAAAAAATGATATTAATCATACATTTTGTTAAGAATTGAGAGAAGTATTTGATATTGGTAAAGATCTCCTTTATTTATATTAAGTCAGAGTTATAATCAGCAGTATAGAGTGAGTCGAATATGGTTCACTTTATATTGCTTTTTTTATGTCTGTTTTTTATATATAATAATACGGCTAATCAATTGGATTGGTTTGTTTAGAATTGCTTACGTCATTTTTAATACGCTGCCCTTAAAACGTGATTTTTAAGAGGTAGCTTTTAAGAGGTAGCTTTTAAGAGACGGTTTTTAAGAGACGGTCTCTAAATGAGATTAACTATTCGGCTGTTTATCTGACCATAGGTTTATCTGACATAGATAAGACTTTTGAGGAGTGACATTATGAGTATGGTATCTGAGTTTAAAGAATTTGCTATAAAAGGTAATGTGATGGACCTAGCGGTCGGTGTCATCATTGGCGGCGCTTTTGCGACCATCACGACCTCTTTAGTTGAAGACATTATTATGCCTATCGTCGCTTTTATTGCTGGCGGCGAAATCAACTTTAAAAATATGTTTTTCATGTTAGGCGATGCACCTGAAGGCGTTGGTATGACTTACGATGCGCTTAAAGAGGCAGGTGTGCCAGTATTGGCCTATGGTAGTTTTATCACTGTATTGATTAACTTCCTGATTTTAGCGTTTATTATTTTTATGATGGTCAAAATGGTGAATAGATTACGCCGTGAAGACGAGGTAGAAGAAGCAATAGAAGAGCCGTCAGAAGAGGTGCAATTGCTTCGTGAGATTAGTGCTAAGCTGAGCAATACTCACATTACAAAATAAAATCATATCATTTATTTACGACAATAAAAAAGGCTAACGAGAAGTTAGCCTTTTTTATTGTCGATTGATAAGCCCGATGCTTATAACTTATGGCGTCACTACTACATAGTCATTGGTATTAATTAGAATCTCTGAAGGACGATCGACAACAATACGCACGACATTATTATCAACGACTTGTGATTTATAGTAATTGTCTTCAGCAACCGTACAGCCTAAGCAGCGTCCCATCGCATCCCATGGCTCAACGAATAACTTTTGCTGTGCTTGATCTGCATTGCCTCCAATCAGCGAGAAGGGTAAGCTTACGATATAGGCGGCAGTTCCCGCTACCGCAGCTACCAATTGTAGTGGTTTACCGACAATCGTGTCTACTGCCATGGTCTCGTAAGAAGGGCCAAAATCAGTTTCATCAATTTCTATCGCTGCTAAAGCGGGTTGCATGCTAGCAAAAACTAAGCTTACGCTTGCCATCATGGTCAGTAACTTATATTTAGCGGTGCGTTTCATGTTAGCTGGAGCACTCATAATAATATCCTAAAACTCATAAGTAGTATGATTAATAGCTGCTGCTATTTCCACACAGAGACAAATTCCCTATAGAAATAAGGCGACAACGATAGTTATTCTTAATATTACAGATAAATAAACGGTTTGCACTATTTATGTAAATATTAGCACTATTAAAGCAAGATGTAGGCTAATAAGCAACAAAAATGCGCAGGATATCTGTATTAGCAGAGCGTTTTTTTATTATGAGTCATGCTAAATGAGTTTAGGCAGGACTATAAATAGGCAGTTTAAAGTAACTAAGCAATGATATTGCTTTAAACCTGTATAGTCTTATTAAGCAGGAATTATTTACTATTGATTGGCTGACAGGCAGGGCAAAAAACACTGGCACGTCCATTAAGCTTAACGTTTTCTAATAGTGTGTCACAGTGTGGACAAGTTTCGCCTTGCCTGCCGTAGACATTTAAGGTTTGTTGAAAATAACCCGTTTGGCCGCTAGCAACGGTAAAATCCCGTAGGGTGGAACCGCCAAGGGTTATCGCCTTTTTTAAAATTGCTTTGATATGGTCAACCAAAGTCATTATTTGCTCATAAGAAACTTGATGAGCGGGCGTTGCAGGATGAATGCCTGATAAATAAAGACTTTCAGTCGCATAAATATTGCCAACGCCGACGACGATTTGTTGTTCCATAATAACGGATTTAATGGCGCGTTTGATTGGTTGCTTGTTAGGTGTTTTATTGGCCGTCGCTTTTTTAGGGTTGCTTTGATTATTGCTGCTTTGATTAACGATACTGTCATTAGGGGTTGGATTTGGATTATTTGAGCGTTGAATTAAATGATATAAATAATCAGCGGTAAATTCTGCTGATAATGGCTCAGGACCCAAATGATCTAGTAGCTTAGGGCCATAATCATCAAACCATAATACCGATCCAAAGCGCCTTGGATCATAGTAATGCAGCTGTGTTTGGCTATCATCAGTACCACTGAACGTCACTACCAAATGATCGTGTTTACGCTTATCAGTGCCATAGCTGTGTTGCTGTAAGCTACCTGACATACCCAAATGAATCAACAGTTGACGCGGGGCTAAGTTCTCAGGTTGGATAGAGGCGTTGGTATTCGCAGAAATAAGAGGTATAAAGTTCAGAATTAAATACTTTGCTCGGCGCTCAACGCTATCCAAAGTGTAATCAACCAGTTGAGTCAAATCATCAGGCATCGACCAGCGTAGTTTTGGTTGGAAGACTTTGACATTGGTGACTTGCTGACCTAATAGCGGCGTAAGGCTGGTTTTGGTGGTTTCTACTTCGGGTAACTCAGGCATAGTATTTCTTATGAAAACTCTATTATGGATTAAAGGTGTTCTTGGAAAATTGTGCTAGCTTAACTGTCAGGCAACCGCGCGGCGCGCATGTAATATACCATGCTGCTGCTCAAGTTTGGCCAGTAGTTTAGATAAATGGGCCAGCCCCGAGACTTCAATATGAAACTTTAAAAAGGCAATATTGTCATCATTGCTTAACGTTTCAACTTGACGAATGTTGACGTTTTCTTTATCAATAATTTGGGTCAAATCGCGCAGTAATCCGCGTCTATCATAAGCTTCTACATGAATATCTACCGGTTGATAACGACCCGATTTAACGGTCCAAGCAGCATCAATTTCGCGTTCAGGGTCGCGCTCAATCAAGCGTAGATATTCAGGGCAGCCGCGATTATGAACGCTGACGCCGCGTGACAAAGTAATATAGCCTGCGATAGGTTCACCGTGGACGGGATGACAGCAGCCTGCTAGGTTAATCTCGATATTATCCAAACCATCGATATGAATTTTATAGGCATCAAGTTTCCCGGCATCTCTAGTGTCAATGCTAGGGGTAAAGTCGTCTTCAGGTCTTTCCGGCTCTAGATGGAGCTGACGAGAAATATGACTGGTCAGCTGGTTAAGACCGATATCGCCGGTCACCAAGCCGACGACAATATCATCGGTATTATTGACATTAAAATGCTGCGTATAGTCGTTTAAATCGATACTGTTTGGATGTACCGATAAACGCTCAAGCTCTTTGCTAAGCATTTGGCGACCTATCTCAATATTCTTATCGCGGTCTTGTTTGTTAAACCATTGACGCAGCTTTGAGCGCGCGCGGTTGGTATGAATATAACCAAGCGAGGCGACCAGCCAATCGCGGTTCGGCTCACGCGATGCTTTGGTAATAATCTCTACTTGTTCGCCCGTCTTTAACTGATAAGTCAGTGGCACATAACGCTGATTGACGCGCGCTGCTTGGGCACGGTTACCAACTTGCGTGTGTACATAATAGGCAAAATCCAGTACCGTCGCGCCTTTTGGCAGCTCAGTGATATCGCCATCACGACTAAAGATATAAATACGCTCGAGCTCGTCAAAATCAACCAATTGCTCTTCTTCGTCAAACTCGATTTCTTCTAATTCTTCGCCGGTTAATAATGCTGAACGCGGCTGATTGCGCGTCTCATTATTGATAGAAAGCAGTTGCCGTAATGAGCTGATTCTTTGGTTAAGGTAATTATCCTTTTTGTTCTTCAGGCCTTCTTTGTAGTTGACGTGCGCGCACATGCCAAGCTCGGCTTCAAAGTGCATCTCATGCGTACGAATTTGTACTTCAAGCGATTTATTTTCGGCAATGACTGCCGTATGTAGTGAGCGATAACCGTTAGATTTTGGATTGGTAATATAGTCGTCGAACTGCTCAGGGATATAGCGCCATAGACCATGTACCAATCCCAAAACGTGATAGCAATCCGAAGGGTTGGTGACCAAAACGCGCAGCGCGCGAATGTCATAAAGCTGATCAAAGGACAAGCCTTTGAGCTTCATTTTCCGGTAAATAGAATAGATATGCTTAACGCGCCCTGAAACCTCGGCTTCGATACCGGCTTCTGCTAAGGCTGCATTGAGCTTATCTTGTACACGCTGAATGTAAGACTCACGTTCGCTACGTTTTTCTGATAATAGCCGAGCAATCTCTTTATAGCGCTCAGGAGCAAGATAGCGGAACGCTAAATCTTCAAGCTCCCATTTTAGCTGAGCAATACCGAGCCTATGAGCCAATGGCGCATAAATAGTCATGACCTCGCGCGCGACACGGTGTTGCCGCTCTTCATTAGAAAAGGTCAATTCGCGCATGGCAAAAGTCCGCTCAGCCAATTTAATCAGCACAACGCGTACATCATTGGTGACGGAGATAAGCATGCTATAAATATTCGATAGCTGATCACGCTGGTTATTAACAAAGTGATCTTCTAAGCGCTTATTGCTTTCGATAATCTCGGACAGCTTACCCATTGCCAAGGTGTCTTTGACCAAGGTTGAGATATCAGCGCCGAATTTTTTTTCAATTTCAGCTAAGCTGATAATCGATTTACGGGCGCTACGATAGAGCATCGCTGCGACGAGCGCATCTTCATCTTGATAAAGGTAAGTCAAAATATCGGTCATCGCAATACCCGTGACGTAAGCGCCTGAGCGCTCAGATTCACTGGTATTCATATGACTGCGGATAAACTCGCAAGCAGCGGCAAGATCGGGTACAGACTCTTGACCGATACGCTTGGCGACATTATCAAGCCAAGTGGGGACGTCGATATTTATTTGATCTAAATCAATCGCTTCAAGCTCTTTTTCTGAAAGCGTAGAGCTGTCATCAAGAAGCTGATTTTCCAAATACTCATCTTTAAGATTCGGGTCATGGCTATGATAAGCATACTGAGCAGAGCGATCAAAAGTGGTGTGCAGCTTGTGAGTAGCAAGCTGATGTTTGATATCGAGTGGAATTTGGGCATAGCTATTGGCAGACTGGTGCGAGCGTTGGCTCGCGACCAGTTGTGCTGCCAATGTTGCGCTATCGGCTTGCGTGGTTTGTCCATCTACCAGCGGTAATCCTTCACGAATTTTTACCATAGCCCACTCCTCTTAGCTATTCAAAATTGATTAGCGCCTCATTTGCCACGCAGACTTAAATTTTGCGATAGGCAAATAACAGCGATAAATCAATTCAGCCGCTAAAAATCCTTTTCTAGCAGCTATAAAATGTTAGAGATAAATAACATATAGAGCCATGAGTACCAAGACTCATGATATCTCGATTAAGAAGGCCTCAATATATTGGTTATTATTATCTCATTTTGCAATGACAAATCAAGCAAGGCTCTGTAATGATCATGTCGGTGTTGATAACATACAGCATTATTAACCTTATCGCTTAATCCGTTTTTGCATAAAGCGATGCGGTTAAAAATGAGCGTTATGTTTCTTAAAATGTCACACTTAAAAAGCCATGCTCGAAAAACCACGCTTAAAGAGCCATGCTTTGAAAGATTAGTCGCTTAAAGCAAGTGCTAAGCTGAAACTTTTTCAAAGCGCGCGATCGACTCAACGTGACCGGTATGACAGAACATATCCATCACGCCTGCATGCGTCAAACGATAGCCTTGCTCTAACAAGGCTTTGGTATCGCGGGCGAGGGTAGCAGGGTTACAAGAAACATAGACAATACGTTCGGCGTTAAATTTCGGTAGATATTGCATGATTTCCCAAGCGCCCGAACGCGGTGGGTCAATAAGTAACGCATCAAAGCCTTGATTGGCCCAAGGTTTATCGGTGCAATCTTGGGTTAAATCTTGGCTATAAAACTCAGTATTATTAATGCCGTTGCGACGAGCATTGTCAGCCGCACGGGCAGTCATTGCTTCACTGCCTTCAACGCCGACCACCGAGCCTGTTTCGCCAACTAAACGCGCGAGCGGTAAGCTAAAGTTGCCCAAACCACTGAATAAATCTAGCACGCGTTCGCCCGCTTTTAAGTCTAACAAATCACAAGCAAGCTTGGTCATTTGACGGTTTACCGATAAATTGACTTGGGTAAAGTCGGTTGGGATAAACTCAAACGTCAAATCATACTCTGGTAATTGATAATATAAGCGCCCAAACTGCTCACTCATATCGTCACTCTCCGTCAAAGCAATACGCTGAATGCTATCGGCGCCTTTTGACTGTAAATACAACTGCCAATTGCGCGCTGCAAAAAACGTTTTTAGCTTCTCGATATCAGCATCTGATAATGGCGCTAAATTACGCACGATAAGCGCAACCGGCTGATTGCCATCGGGTAGCTCCGGCATCGCTTCACCCATAGCCAGTTCAAGCTGGGCAATTTTGTCACGGCTCTCTAAGGTGCTGATAAGTGCTTTTAAGTTTTCAATCTCAAAACCAATCCGTGGGTCTAAGATATGACACTCATTTAACTCTGCTAAAAAGTTGCTTGAGCGCTCACGGAAACCAACCAAGGCGGTTTCTTTTTTGGCCACATAACGCACGCCCAATCGTGCTTTGGTACGGTAACCTAAACGATCACCGACCACCGGCGCGAGCCAATGCTCCGGTTCGACATTGGCTTGATGGATAAGCATCTCAGCAAGCACAGATTGCTTAAAGTTTATTTGACCCTCTGGCTGCCAATGTTGCAGATTACAGCCACCGCAGACGCCAAAATGCGGGCAGGGTGGTACAGCGCGCTCAGGGTTTGGATTGGCAGTAATGCTCACCGCATCACCTTCTTCAAAGCTGGTACGGCTATTGGTAATTTTGACTAAGGCGCTTTCGCCCGGTAGCGCAAAGCTGACAAAAATCTTTTTGCCATGCTTGTCTTCGATATGGCCATCAGCTTCACCAAAGCCATTGCCGTATACCGCAACGCCGCGACCATCATGTGACAAGCCATCGATATTAAAAGGTAGTGGCTCAGCATCTTTTAAACGGCGCCGCGTTTTTGATGACGGCTTGGATTTTTTCTTACTTGGCGGAATGGTAATGGTCTGAGTCTCGTTAGGCTGTTGGCTGGTATCTAAGATGGTAGAGTTTTTTGAATCGGTGGGTTGCATAAACCTGCCTTAAATAATAAATAGTAAGTAATAAATGATAAATGATAAATAACGATAAATGAGGGTGAGACGTTAATTGTTAAAACAGCCATCTTTATAAAGACGTTTTTATAAATACGTCCGTTATATAAAAATGTCTGCTATGGTGCAGGCGCAGATGACCAATCGGCAATAAACTCATGATGGCGTGGGCTGCCATCTGCTTGGGTATAATTTGCCAAATAATCACGGCTTTGCTGCTGCCACGCGTCAAAATCTGGAGAGGATAACTGACCAGTCAACCGTAACCAGCGCAGATATATCAGCCAGGTATTCATCACATCGGATTCGCAATATATTGACAACGTTTGCCAATCGCCATTGCTGACCAGATCGCCAACCATGCTGCCATCAACATCGGTCTTACCGGGTAAGCCGTAAAGACTGGCAACGACATCCATAGCTTCACGGCGGCTGGCACCGTATTGGCTAAATCTGTCCATCAAATCAAGATGGCGAGTATGGAAACGATTAACATAGTTATCAAAGCGCATGTTTTTGATGCGCTCGCCTTCTTCAAATAACCACGGCGCTGCCAAGTCATACTGCATCGCGCGATAAATAAGCACCGGAATATCAAAGCCTGAGCCGTTCCAACTAATCAGCTGCGGCAGCTTTTCAAGGTCACTGAATGCACGGAAAAATTTGCTCAGAATGTCTTTTTCGCTAAACTTATCTGCCGTCAAAGAAAATAAAGAAAATTGACCGTCTTTAATATAAAGGGCAGAAATACAGACAATACGCTGCAGCGGCAAACGCATAAAGTCATGTCCCGCTTCTTGGAGTCGCAGCGCCGTCAATGCGCTTAAGGCATCGGCATCGTTTAGCTCAGCCAATTGCGGATAAATACGGCGGGCAGCCTCGGTATCGGCAACCGTCTCAATATCAAAGACCAAGATAGGTTTGGACGAAAGAGCGTTTGACATAAATAATCCTACCTAACTATTGGCTTTGGTTGATGACTGATAAAACTATCATTGCTGAGCTTATGATTTATTCGCTTATGCTGCTGCATTGTGCGTACATTCTATTTCTGACTTTCTACTGCGTACTTTTTATTTTTCACTATCTACATTGTCTTTCACGTTACTGTCGTCAGCATCGTTGTCGATAACATTATATAAGCCGGTTGATAAATAACGATCGCCGCGATCACAAACGATAAAGGCAATAACCGCGTCTGGATTTTCTTTTGCGACTTCGACGGCTGCCCATGCGGCAGCGCCTGAGGATACACCAGCAAAAATGCCTTCGGTTTTGGCCAGTTTGCGCATATAGACTTCGGCGATATGTTGATCGACATCCATGATGTCATCAATCAAGTCGGCTTCAAAAATACCCGGCATGTAAGCAGCAGGCCAGCGGCGAATACCGGCGATAGACGCTTCTTCATCAGGCTGCAAACCGATGATTTTAACAGCAGGGTTTTGCTCTTTAAGATATTGCGCCACCCCAGTGATGGTACCAGTGGTGCCCATAGAGCTGATAAAGTGAGTGATTTTACCGTCCGTTTGCGCCCATAGCTCAGGGCCGGTGGTCAGATAATGTGCTTGTTTATTATCAGGATTATTAAATTGGTCTAAGACGATACCTTTACCATCCGCTTGCATCTGCAGCGCCATATCGCGTGCCGCCTCCATACCTTCATCAACTTCGATTAGCGTCGCGCCGTAAGCGGTCATGGCATCCTTACGCTCTTGGGTCGAGTTGGTTGGCATTAATAAGGTCATCGGATAACCGCGCATCGCCGCAACCATGGCTAAAGCTATACCGGTATTGCCGCTGGTGGCTTCAATCAACATATCGCCCGGCTTAATATCACCGCGCAGCTCAGCCTGATAAATCATATTAAACGCTGGACGGTCTTTTACCGAGCCGGCAGGGTTATTACCTTCAAGCTTTGCAAGTACCACGGCCCCATTGGCAATCTGCTCTTGCTCAGGCAGACGATGCAATTTAACCAATGGCGTCTGACCTACGCAATCGGCAAGGTCAGTGATTTGCGTAATAAAATTGGCGTTTGACTGGGCCGTAGCGGACATAAGGTATCCTTATTAATTATTAAGTTTTTAATAGGCGCTGTTTAAATGATAGGTACTAAGACATTAACAGGCCAGTACTTCATGACTATCAGGTATTGAGGGTGACGCAATAAAAAGTTGCGTCATTATATCATTTTGTTTTCAGCTGCGCTTAATGCATAAATTTTTATTGAGGATAGCTTATTTGTTTATAACCTTGTGTATTTACATTAATGTATAAGTTATTAAGCATAAATATGAGGCGCAGCTTGTTGAGCAATAACGCTTGCTTAATAAGCATTGGTTAATGAAGATGAGCCAACGAATGGTTAACCGCCCCTGATAGAATCCTGCTAAGATAATCTCAAGCTATAATTGCTGGCCTGTCCTTAATGTTTAGCCAATTATTAACACATAATCGCATCGTACAATATTTATCACCAATAATATCTGTCACCAATATCAGTGGAGAGTAAACCCAGCATGGCTTACAAAAAACGTTTTGATACCAGTAGCGCTTATGGTCAGCTGATTATATTGGTATTTTTGCCGATTTGTTTATTGGCAGCGGTAGGTGGCATTTTGGTGTTTTATGAAACCATGCGCGCCAGTAATTCTGAACAGGAAGTATTGGCAGAGGCGGTGCTGATTCGTTATACGCCTGCGATTGCGGAGCTCGTCCCTGAACTACTAGAGCAAGAAAAGCAGCAAGCAGAAACGGGCGACGGTAAAAGCAAGACCGATACTAAATCGCAAGTAGCGATCGCGACGCTAGAAGGTATTCGAGATAGGCTCGGGCGCATGCAGTCGGAGCAGCATGTCCAACGTATTGCCATTATCAATCAAAACAATGAAGTACTGGCCAGTGTCGGCTATGGTATCGATGAGGCATGGCCACTGATAGATGCATCAGAGCGCTTTTTATCGCAAAAGCCCACGCCTATTGGCACAGCTTACGGTAGTACCTTGGGTGAGTTTGACGGGCAGCAAGTGTGGCTGATGGTCGATATGGATAATGAACCGCTTTATATCGCCCGTTATCGTATTGCCATGGCGCTGGCGATTACCGGCTTATTTACCATTTTAATTTTATTGTTAAGCTTAAATATCTATTCAAAACGTTGGATTGCGCCGATTTACGAGCTGCGTTTGCAATTACAACGTACCCATGTCGATAATCTTTATCAGCCTATTCCGGTTGAATCGAATGGTGAGCTGAATTTATTACAGCAAGATTTGGTCAAGACTTTACGTCGTTTACATGCCAGCTTCCAAGATTTAAAAGACCATGCCGAGCAAACTGAGGATGATTTGCGTTTGGCATTTGATGAGATGGAGATGCAAAACATCTCTATCCGTAATGCGCGTGATGCGGCAATCTCAACCAGTCAAGCAAAATCGGCGTTTTTGGCCAATATCAGTCATGAATTGCGTACACCCTTAAACAGTATCGATGGTTTTATTAATTTGCTGGCGCGGCACGGCGAGCTTAATCCTGAACAAGATTTGTATGTGCAAACCATTCGTAAATCGTCGGCGCATCTGTTAGCGTTGGTTAATGATGTGCTCGATTTCTCCAAGATTGAAGCGGGTAAACTAGTACTTGACCGTCACGAGTTTGACCTTTATGACACCATTTATGATGTGGTCGATATGCTATCGCCGGTTTCTGCAGAAAAAGGGCTGCGCATGGCGGTGTTGTTTTATAACGACGTGCCGATGCGCATCAACGGCGATGCCCTGCGTCTTAAACAAGTACTGACCAATATCGTCGGTAATGCCATTAAATTCACTGATAGCGGCGATGTGGTCGTTCGCGTCAGCTTAGACGATCATCGCGACAATTATTTGATGATTAGCGTGCAAGATAGCGGTAAAGGGATTTCATTATCTGACCAAAAGATGCTCTTTCAAAGCTTTAGCCAAGGCGATCCATCGATTACGCGTCAATATGGCGGTACCGGTTTGGGTCTGGTCATCTCCAAGCAGCTAACGCGGCTGATGGGCGGCGATATTGGTTTTTATGACAATGTGCAAGAAAACATCTCTAACCAAGGGGCAACGTTTTGGTTTCGGATGCCAGCCCATGTCGATGTTCTAGAGGCGGCTACTGGGCAAACGATTGAGTTGCCCGTGCTCGCGCCACTTGCCAGCGATACGGACGAGTTTAATGTGCTGGTTTGGATCAATCATACGGCATCGATACAGGTGCTGAAAGCCAGCTTACAACATTTACCGATTACCCTGACCCAAGCCAACTCTTTACCGGGCGTACTCGAGTCTCTCAAAGAGCGCGGCAATTATTGGGATTGGGTCATCGTGGATGATGATACCCAAGACGATATGATGGCGCTACTCAAACAGATTCGCCTGCATTATCAGGGTAAGCTGGCAGTATTTGGCTATCAAGTTGCCGCTGACCAAGCACTGCTTAATCGTTATCATGCCAACATTTTGTATGAGCCATTGGATAAAAGGCAGCTCTATGCGATGCTTGATACGCAAAAGCGTAGCGCTCCGAGTGGCGTTCAAGAGCCGCGCTGGAAAGGCGTTACCGTCTTAGCCGTCGACGATCATCTACCAAACTTACTGGTGCTTGATGCGCTATTAAGTGAGCTTGGTATCCATGTGATTACTGCCAGTAGTGGTTTTGATGCCATAGAAATCATCAGTAAACAGCAAACCAAACATATCAAAACCGCTAAAAATGAAAAACAAAGTCTGTCGAAAAAGACCCAAATATCTAAAGCCGAAGCCCGCGACGACGTCAGTAAATCAGCGGTTAACTCATTACATCTTGACGATGCCACGACAGATGATAAAGGCAATACGGCGCACAAAAACAGCATTGATTTGATATTTATGGACATTCAAATGCCGCGTATGTCTGGGCATGAAGCGGCGCGGCAGATCCGTAATATCGAAACCCCTGATCATCATATTCCCATTATTGCTTTGACCGCTCATGGCTTAGCTGATGAGCGCGAGAAGCTGATTGCTAGCGGTATGAATGATTATGTCGGTAAGCCTATTAGTCAGCCACAATTATTACAAGTGCTACAAAAATGGCTTGGCCGTACCACTTCAGTGCCGCCAATAACCGCCCTTACTAACGATGATTTACACCCTGCAAATTCGCCCAGCTCGGATTTACCAAGTTCTAATTTTAACAATACATTAACGCAAGACTCTTTAACGGCGTATACAGGTCTGACAGCGCCGACTTATCCGATGGTTAAAGGCGATGATAGTCATCGCGATGCTGATTCTCATAGAGATGCTGATTCTCATAGAGATGCTGACGCGATCAGTCCAGCAAAAATCACCCGACCTTTATCGCTCAAAAAAATCCGTGATGACTATTTGCGTGACAGTCAGCCGCGTGAAGATTATAGACGCGAAACACCGCGCGAAACCCAACCACGTTACGAGAAGTCACGCTATGAAAAGCCACGCTATGAGAATTTACGCTATCAAGGGCAGGGGCAAGCACCATTGGGTTATCCGCCCTATCAAATGACAGAGAGTGCTAAAGATGAGCAAACTGTAGAGACAACGCAAGGGCAAAGTAATACGAACTTGGGGGCAAACGCCCTTGATACTTCGGAGATTTTAAATTGGCAAGATGCGTTGACGCGTTCAGCCAATAAACCCGATTTGGCTGCCAAGCTGATTATTATGATGCTCGATACCATTAATGATGAAAAGCAAGCGTTGATGCAGGCATGGGAGAGTCGCAACCGCAGTGCGCTTGCGCAAATTGCCCATCGTATCTTAGGCGGCAGTCGCTATACGGGCGTGCCGCAGTTACGGCAAGCCAGCCAAGATTTAGAGGATAAATGCTTATTAAATATCCAACATACCACGCCCGCTCAATTTGCGATGCTCGAGCCTTATTATGAAGCACTATTGACCGCGTTAAATAACTTACAAACACTGGATTTATCGGCTTATCCACAGCTTAATTATCACCGCCTAAGTGAAAATGATATGACGTGGAAAATGATTTAAGGCAGCTGGTTTTATAGGGCTGAGGCAAAACTGAGCTAGAGTTGAGACAGAACTTGGATGGTCTTGACGATAAACGATACCCTAGCAGTCAGTTATTGATAAGGAAGGGTTGAAGCAAGGCTGTTAATATTAATCTGAGCACCAACCATTACAGTTGTTTTATTTATTATTAAGGATGATTATGCACGCTATTGCCACTTACCAGTATGAGACATTACAAGTCAGCGCCAATGACAATATATTAACGGTGACCATTAATCGACCAGAAAAAAAGAACGCCATGAGTTTTAAAGTGGTCGAAGAGTTGATAGCGGTCGCCGGTCGTATCAGTAAAGATAAAAGTATACGCGCAGTGATTCTTAATGGCGCTGAAGGCACGTTTTGTGCCGGTATCGATTTAGGCGATTTAAACCATCCCAAAAACCAAGCCTTTGCGCTATGGGAACTTGTTAAACCTTGGCAAAGCCTATTTCAACGCGTCTGCTTGGTTTGGCGTGATGTTCCTGTGCCAGTGATTGCGGTTTTAGAAGGCTATTGTATTGGCGCAGGCTTACAACTGGCACTGGCTTGTGATGTGCGTATTAGCCATCCTGAATGCAAATTGTCTATTATGGAAGCCAAGTGGGGGCTCGTACCTGACATGGGCTTAACCCAATCAGGGTTTGGCGTCGTACGCGCTGATATCTTAAAGGAGCTGGCAATGACGGCTCGTACCGTGAATGCCGAGGAAGGCAAAGCGCTTGGTTTGGTCAGCCATTGTAGTGAGACGCCACTTGAGCAGGCACAAAAGCTTGCCGCTGAGTTTGCTGAGCGCTCACCTGATGCGGTGCTAGCAAGTAAGCGCGTTATCAATGCGATGTTCCAGCAGCCAGCCACCACGTTATATAAAGAAAAAGTCTGGCAGTTAAAAATGATGTTTGGTCGCAACCGTAAACTGGCGCTTAGAAAAGCCAAGCAAGCCAGTACCGCTTTTGGCAAACGTCAATACCGTTAGAAAAATTTAGCCATGTATTGATAGATTGTTTTAGTTACACAGGTTTGTTTTATTCACATCAAGCGTCTATTGAATTACAAGCAGATAGTGCAATATAGCATTATCTGTTTTTCTAGACTGCTTGTCTCGCTGTCTGAATGTCTGCTTGCGTCGCTGCCTATCAGTAGGCATGATTGTTGGTAGAAGTTATTTTTAACAAAGCTCGGTTTAAAATAAAAGCTTATTAAAATTACAAAACAAATCAGGCATCAATAATAAAATAATAATCACTCTATCATATGGTCTAATTATGTCTGCTCCAAAATCCTCCCTGCCTAATAAACCGAATGCTGCTGACCGAGTGCGCTCTGCCGATTTGCCTGTTGCATGGATTATGATGCTTGGGCTTATCGTTGCAGTCGGGCCATTATCGATTGATATGTATTTACCTGCATTACCATCGATGGCAGAGGATTTTGGTGTTTCAACTGCGTTTATGGCCAACTCCGTTCCAGCCTATTTTGTCGGATTGGTATTTGGTCAGCTGTTTTATGGCCCATTTAGTGATCGCGTTGGACGCGTCAAACCTTTATATATCGGCATGACCTTATATGTGATTGCCTCGATTATTTGTGCCACCACCGATAATGAATACGTATTGTTTGTTGGTCGTACGTTGCAAGCGCTTGGTGCTTGTGTTGGTGCGGTTGTTACCCGTGCTGCCATTCGTGATCGCCTGACTGCCAAGCAAACAGCGAAAGCGTTTTCTATCATGATATTGGTGATGGGTTTAGCGCCGATATTAGCGCCGTCATTGGGTGCTATATTTTTACAATTCTTTAGTTGGCATTCTATCTTCTGGTTTTTGGCGGCTTTTGGCACGCTAAACTTATTACTCACCAAGTTTTTCTTTTTTGAGACGCTCACCGAAGAAAACCGTAACGTTCGTCCTGCCAAAGAAGTGCTGAGCCAATATTGGGATTTATTAAAGGATCCGACTTTTAATTATCCAGCGATTGGTGGCGGACTACTGATGGGGGCGATGTTTGTCTATATTAGCTCTGCTTCTGAATTAATCATGGATACCTACGGCATGTCAGCGACGCATTTCGGTTGGTTGTTTGGCATGAATGCGGCAGGGTTTGTGGGCTTAACCCAGCTTAATCAATGGCTGACCAATCGTTTCCGTATTTTGAGTATTCTGCGTTTTGGTGCGATGATGCAAGTCATCTCGGCTGGGGCACTATTTGGGATAGGATTGGTTTTTGGTACTGATGCATGGTTGCCGCTGGTTTTAGCCTGTATTTTCTTCTGTATTGCTGGTTTAGGTTTGACGCAGCCAAACGCATCGGCGATTGCCCTCGCTTTCCAAAAACGCCGCGCTGGTATGGCAAGTGCGCTACAAGGCTCGTTGATGTTTTCGGTTGGTATCTTTGGCGGCTTATTATTAAACTTATTCCCCGTTAATCCGGTATTGAAAATCGGTATCGCGATGTTTGCGCTGATGAGTCTTGGTACTTATTTAATTTGGCAAATAGACCGTAATTTGAATTTGGATAATGCAGAATAATTAACCGATAAATTTCATTTAATTTTAACTTATACAAAAAAGTATTCAGTGCATAGAAAAGGCCTGAATACTTTTTTTATGTCTGCTTTTTATACCATCTTCCCTTTTTTATCTATCAATTGTATTAAGATATCCATTTTTAATGGATATATGTCTATTAAACACTAAAGCAATAACTTCAATGATTCATAATATTTTTATATACGCTTATTGTCATATATAAAAATATGTACGCTATAGCTAAACAAAATTATTGCAATAGTAGACTTGCTCAATTATTATCTAAGGTAATTTTCTGTAATTAAGTGTTTTAATACCTTACTTAAACTTACAGAATTGTTTTTATAACTGATTTTTTTAGAACAAAATCGAGGCTTAAGGATAAGAGATGAAGCTATTATATCGAGTGTTACCAGTTATATTGAGTGTCGGCTTATTTGGATGTGGAAATTCTTCTACCCAAGATAATGCTAGTGCATCTGGTACAACAGTAACGGAACATAAAGACAATTTTGTAAGTAAACTTCCTGATACAGCACCAACATTAAAGGTGGCGATGACTGGTGATTTACCGCCTTTCTCATTTCAAGATGATTATGGCAACATGCAAGGCACTGATGTTGATTCGATTAGAGCCATTGGGGAAGAGCAAGGCTTTAAAGTCGAGTTCTATAAAGAAACGTGGCAAAACATGTTTGATAGCGTGGAATCGGGAAAACGTGATTTAGCTATTTCTGGTATTTCTTATAAAGATGATCGTGCAGTTAGATATGGTCTATCAACGCCTTACTTTTTTAATCCAGCTACTATTATGTACTTGGAAGGAAAGTTTGATATCAAAGATTTAAACGATATTAAGGGTCTAAAAACAGGTACGTTAGAAGGTTCTAAAGAAGAAGATACTCTAAAAGAGATGGGCAGTTCAGTTGAACTGGTTTCAAGATCTACTGCATTTTTGGCTTATCAGGACTTAGTTCAAGGTAATACTGATGTGTTCTTATATGACATGCCTGTTTTACAATACATTATAAAAGGTTATCCAGAACATAAAGTTAAGATTGTACCTTATGAAGCAGCAGATGCTCCTTCAGCACAGCAGGTCGTTTTAATGGCAAAAGAAAATACCAAGCTCATAAAGAGCGTAAACGAAGGTATTACCAAGCTAAAAGCAAAAGGTACATTTAAAGAAATTGAAGAAAAATGGCTAGGTGCGACTGAGCCTGCGACCAAAAGTACTTTAAATAATCAGCAAACGAATTAAGGAATACTGAAGATGGCAACCACCTATAATACTGACAATAAACGCTATCACAGTCTGATTATTTCAATTGCACTGTTTTTATCGCTGATTGGCGCTTTGCTGGCATTTACGTTTTATACCTCTAGTCTACTAGAGCGCAATACAGTCTTGATTGATCGAACCAACCAAGTCGCCAATAGCGCGCAAGCGGTAATTAAAGACTTATTTGACTTAGATAGCAGTTACGGTGAAGACACCAACTCGCCGCATATCCAACGAGTATTAGAGCGTTTGGAGCAAAATACAGCGCTTATTACTAGCTCTATCACTGCCATTGAACAAGGTGGTGAAATTACCGATGTCGATGGCAAAAGCTATAATTTACCGAAAATTAATAATAACTCTCAAACCAACGTTGCTGCGGCGAATGAGCAGTGGTTACTTTTAGAGCCTAAGATTCAAAATTATCTAAAAGACGCTGATAACATCATGGTCGATTCATCTGATGAATTGATTCAAGCGGTTGAACAGGCTAAAACCTCAAGCCTCCTGATAAACGATTCGTTAGACCAGCTTACCAATGAAGTGTTTATCAACGCAGAACGCCAAGCAGACACCATACGTCTGATTCAGATATTAGGGGTTGCGGCTATTTTTGCTTACTTCCTAATTTTCGTATTCTTCTTTGTACGCCGTTTGCGTGATACCGATGCGGAAGCATTGGCTGCTCGCCGCGAAACACAAGAAATTATGGAAACCGTCAATACGGGTCTATTCTTGTTAGATAAAGATTTGAATATTGGTCAGCAGCATTCTCGAGCCTTAAATGGCATTATTGGTGAAGAAAGACTGGCAGGAGAGAACTTTGCCGATGTACTACGCGGTCGTATTTCGGACAAAGATTTGAAAACCACGCGTCAGTTTATTGAGCAATTGTATAACCCACGCGTTAAAGAAAAATTGGTTGATTCTTTAAACCCATTGCATAAAGTCATGCTACACAATGCATCTGGCGAAGAGAACACTACGAGCCGCTTCCTAGACTTTAAGTTTTCACGTGTTTATGAAGATAAAGACATTGCTCGTATTCTGGTCAACGTTAATGACGTCTCAGATGCCGTTTATCTAGAACAGCGCTTAGAAAAAGAGCGTTCACAAAATGACATGCAAATTGAGATGTTGACCACCATCTTAAACGTCAATCCAAAAATCATTAATGAGTTTATTAATAACACTAAAGTTCATATCGATAAAATGAACAATATTTTGAAAAACCCTGGGAGCTCGCAATTTGAGCTTGAGGGTAAGCTCAATGCGATTTATCGCGAAATGCACAGCTTAAAAGGCGAAGCGTCAGCACTAAAACTGCATAGCTTCACTAAAATTGCGTCAGACGCGGAAGACAAGCTTGATGCATTGCAAAATCAGGGCAAGCTATCGGGCAATAACTTCTTGCCGCTCGCTGTCCATTTGGATGACTTACTCAGCCTCTCGAACACCATTGAGACGCTAGGTGAACGCATTAATCAGGCAGCGCCGAAAGCTCCCATTAGTGCAACCCCTGTAGCGTCAATAAAGACTGCGCCACAACCAAGCATTGTCCAAGCCCAAGTAGCAGATGTTGCTACCACTAGCATAAATTTTGATGGCGGTAATGAAGTTGATTTGAGCGATGAGTCAGATGACGAGTATTTATCTTATTATCAAGATTTTGCCAAAGATATTGCGGTAAGACAAGGCAAACAAATACAGCTAAACGGCCATAATTTAGCACATATAAACATCCCTGAACGCCTCAAACAACCGATCAAAGAGATCAGTATTCAATTGTTACGTAATGCGGTGGTACATGGTATCGAATCACCTGAAGCGCGTCAGTCAGTAGGTAAGTCTGCAATCGGTAGTATTGACTTAGAGATGCAGCGTGATAATCAAAACTTAATCATCGCCTTGCAAGATGACGGTCAAGGTATCGACTATGAAGGTATTCGTCATAAGCTGATTGCCGATGGTCGCTTTGGTGCAGAAGAGGCAAGTCAGATGACTCATGGTGATCTGCTCAAAACCTTGTTTGCTTCTGGTTTCTCAACCAAAGAACAAGCCGATGAAGATGGCGGTCGCGGTGTGGGCTTAGACGTCATCAAGGCGTTAGTCAAAGAGCACAACGGTAAGCTGAACGTTAATACTGAGCTTGGAAAAATGACCCGTTTTGTCATTACCTTGCCTGCTGCGTAATTAAGGACAATAAAGAAACTATGTACAAATTAATGATTGTGGATGATTCAAATATCATTCGAAACCGTATTCAGCGTGCTTATGATTCTGGTCAGTTTATGTTGGTTGCTACGGCAACCAGCGGTGTCCAAGCCGTCGAGAAATTCAATATCCATCGTCCTGATGTGGTGACCATGGACTTAACCATGCCACAAATGGATGGACTTGAATGTATTGCAAAAATCATTGCGATTGACCCTGAAGTGCGGATTTTAGTGGTATCGGCGTTATCTGATAAATCGACTGGCATTGAAGCATTATCATTGGGTGCAAGCGGTTTCCTATGCAAGCCTTTTTCAGAAGAAGAGCTGGTAGAGTCTTTGTATGAGCTTGTCCAAGACTAGCCGTTAGGACACGCCCTAATAAATTAAGTAAATATCTTATTAAAGAACACACATTATGAAAGAGCAAAAGTTACAAATTTTTGTGAGTATCATTACCAATTACTTTAATCAGTTTGGTACTGAAGAGCTGATTGTTGATACCCCTTATTTACTAGAAAATCAGCAGCCTAAAGTGCATGATTATACAGGCGTCATCGGTATCTCAGGGGTACAAAAAGGCGTGGTTTATTTTTCTGCCACCAGCGCATTATTGGCCAGTATCCTAGACAGTATGGGTGAAACCGATAAGAGCGAAGACAACTTGGTCGATTTGGCAGGAGAGGTCGCTAACACCGTATCTGGTAATGCTCGCAACGAGTTTGGCGCAGAGTTTCATATCTCTGTACCATTGGTGTTTAAAGGCTCACCGCAAAGCATTATTTTGCCTAAAAATGGGCGTTCTTTTATCATTCCAGTCAGCTGGCGAGGTCAAATTGGGGAGATTGTGGTTTGTTTGCAAGACTAAATCCAACCCCCAATGATGATCGATATGGACGATAAACTATTATGGTTAATGTAGACAAGTTAGGCGTCTTTTTAAGCTCAATCAGTGCATTTTTCGCGCAGATTGATGATGAGCCAGTGGTGATTGATACGCCGTATTTAAACAGTAATAAAAATGCCGTGGGTTATGATTATAGCGGTATGATTACAATCTCTGGACCGCTTGAAGGCTGCGTGTATGTTAGCGCCCCGAGCAATATTTTGCGGGAAATAATCAAAGTAATGGGTGAGCCTGACTCTTCTATTACAATGATGAAAGACTTATTGGGTGAGATGGCAAATACCATCTCAGGTAATGCCCGCACTGAGTTTGGTGCCGATTTTATTATCTCACCGCCCAAGATTATTGAAGGTATACCGAGCATTCCTTATCTGCCAAAAGACCGCCAAAGTTATGTCACGCCCTTTACGTGGCGCGGCTACAAGGCTGTTATCGGTATTTCTATCGCTTAGCTTAATGCTCAGCACTGATAGCTGCTAATGATGCTATAAGTAAAGTTACCAAGTAAAAACGACGTTTAGACGTCGTTTTTTTATGGAATATCATCCCCTTAAACATCATAATAGCGCTAGCAGTCACTCTCACTTATATGATAAAATACAGCCCAGCTATTTTTTAGCATTTAGTATTATTCTTTACGTTCAAATCATAGTTCATTTTTTAAACCAACCCATCAACCAATGACACACACATCATGGCAAAAAATTGCTGGGTGTTTGGCGACTTGATTAATTTGCCCAAAGTTACTATTGGCTTAATGCGCTATTGATGAGCATTAACAAGGGCAGATGCGTGTCGCTAGATAGGCAGTTTTTGTGATGTGGAGGCATAACCCAACCAACAGGACATTTAACATGGCTACAAAGAATCCAACCAAAATCGAAATGCGCGACTTACTACAAGCCGGCGCTCACTTTGGTCACCAAACACGTTTTTGGAATCCAAAAATGGGTCCATATATTTTTGGTGCCCGTAACAAGATTCACATCATCAACTTAGAGCACACAGTAAAAGCGTTTAACGAAGCATTGACTTACGTAAACGGCCTAGCTGCTAAGAAAAACAAAGTATTGTTCGTGGGTACTAAACGCGCAGCAAGCGGTATCATCGCTGAGCAAGCAGCTCGCGCTGGCATGCCATACGTTGACCATCGCTGGTTAGGTGGTATGTTGACTAACTGGAAAACACTACGCCAGTCAATCAACCGTCTAAAAGAGCTAGAAAAACAAGCTGAAGACGGTACTTTCGCTAAGCTTACTAAGCGTGAAGCGTTAGAGCGTACCCGTGACATGGAAAAACTTGAGCGTTCACTAGGCGGTATTAAAGACATGGGCGGCCTACCTGACGCAATCTTCGTTGTAGACGTAGATCATGAAGCCATTGCTATCAAAGAAGCTAAAAACCTAGGTATTCCAGTTATCGGTATCGTTGATACTAACTCTAACCCAGATAACGTTGATTACATCATCCCAGCTAACGATGATGCTATCCGTGCCGTGACTTTGTATGTAACTTCTATGGCTGATGCGATTATCGCTGGTAAAGAATACGCACAAACTCAAGCTGGTGGCAAAGCTGACCAAGAAGCACCTGCTGCTGCTGAAGAAGCGCCAGTTGAAGCTAAAGCTGAAGAAGCTGCTGCAACTCCAGCAGAATAAATCGCTGACCGCTAAGGTTTAACTTTGTAACGATGTCTTGATAGTTATCTTGTCAGCATTCATATAAGGTTATTAACAGCATATAAGCTCATAAAAGGCATGATGTAGTTTTACTCGTCATGCCTTGCTCTTAATGGTTTATGGTCAAAATTAATAAGCGTGTCATGATTGGGCGAGTATTATCGTCTATACGAGCCACATTGCTTTTTTGATGATGAATAATCATTAAATATGAGTGGTTTTATTAAGGCTTAAGTCTAATATTAAGAGTAATGTTGACTTAATATTAATCAAGTTATCGAATAGATTTTAAGCATACCCCTACATAACAATATTCATGTATATAATAAAAGGTAACTCTTATGTCAGAAGTAAAAGTATCTGCCAAAATGGTAAAAGAATTGCGCGACCGTACTGGTCTTGGCATGATGGAATGTAAAAAAGCGTTAGAAGAGTCAAATGGTGATGTTGAAGTTGCCATTGATAACCTACGTAAATCAGGTCAAGCGAAAGCGGCTAAAAAAGCGGGTAACATCGCAGCTGACGGCGCTATCATTATCGCTCAAGGCGACAACAAAGCATTTTTGTTAGAAGTTAACTGCCAAACTGACTTCGTTGCAAAAGATGAAAACTTTACTGCCTTTGCAGAAAAAGTCGCAAACATCGCCCTAGAAAACAATGAGACTGACGTTGCAGCTATCTCTGCATTACCTTATGGCGGTGGTCAAACAGTTGAAGAAGCACGTGTATCTCTAGTACAAAAAATCGGTGAGAACATCCAAATCCGCCGTGTTGAAGTACTTGAAGGCGCAAACATTGCTGCATATCGCCACGGTCTACGTATCGGTGTGGTTGTATCTTATGAAGGCGGCAGTGCAGACACGGGCAAAAACCTTGCGATGCACATTGCAGCATTCAACCCTGTTGCAGTAGATGATGAAAGCGTAGATGCTGATGTATTAGCACGCGAAAAAGACATCATCGAAGCAAAAGCGAAAGAGTCTGGCAAGCCTGACAACATCGTTGAGAAAATGATCGAAGGTGGCTTACGTAAGTACCTAGACGAAGTAACGTTGCTACGTCAACCATACGTGATGGACAATGAGAAAAAAGTTGGTGACGTACTAAAAGCTGAAGGCGTAAAAGTACTTGATTTCAAACGTCTAGAAGTTGGTGAAGGCATCGAGAAGAAGCAAGAAGACTTTGCTGCTGAAGTTGCTGCTGCTCAAGCTGCTAGCAAGTAAGCTTTAAGTAATATAGAACAAGCAGTATAAATCGTAAAAAAGCCCGTCATTGATATAACGGGCTTTTTTGTGTTTGTTTACTTCTGCAAGATTTAAAAGATGAGCTATTTATGCTGAGTGTAAATATTAATGATCAGTATTAACGTAGCGCTAAGTAAGCAGAGTTGGCGTAACTGGCACTGTTGGTATTACTACTGGTACCATAACTGACATTTTGCATACCACTGCCGTTAGTGGTGCTGCTAGCATTATTGGCATTCATGGTTTTGCCTGATAACGCTGAGTCATTTTTATATAGGCTATGATAGCGGCTCATCACACTTTTGACATAATTACGCGTCTCTTTAAACGGTGGAATGCCATTATATTTATCGACGTTACCTTCACCGGCATTATAGCCAGCCACGGCAAATTCAACGTTATTGTTAAAGCGGCGCATCAGCCAAGCGATATATTTCGCTGAGCCTTCGATGTTATCGGCAGGATTCCATGGATTACTGACCTTAAAGCGACGGGCAGTCGCTGGCATCAGCTGCATCAAACCTTGGGCACCGACAGGTGAGCGAGCATTGGGGTTAAACGCAGATTCGGTATGCATCATGGCTTTCATCAGCGCAGGATCTACGCCATGACGCTCGGCTGAAGCACGAATATAGCTGTCATAGGAGTTGCGGCTGCCGCTACTACTTGCTGTGCTGCTACCGTAGTCATAACTACTATTACTGCCATCATATATTTTAGAATCTTTATAGTAACTAACCTTCACTTTTTTAGTGAATTTATCAAAATTACCGCTAGGATTGACGTTGGTAAGGAGTACTTGTCCGCCTTTGTCTTTGTAGATATACATATTGCCTGCTTGAGCGGCGATAGGAAGGCTAGAGAGGGTAATAGCCGTCAGTAAAACGGGAGACAAGCAGCGCGTCATTAAAGGTGCAATATTTATCATAGGGTTATCACTTTTTATCGAGTAATAGCAAATTGCTTTGCCTATAAGCGCGTCAGGTCGCGCGTCAAAGCGGTTATCGCGTCTGTAGGATTTTAGAGTAACCAAATATGGCGACTACCTACGAATTCACGTCTAACAAAACCACTTGCAATAGATACAAAAAATAATAGTTGTTTACTATAACACAAAATAAGTTTTTGCCACATCTGAATGCGTGCACGCGCAGTCAAAAGTTATTTTAATTTGTAAAAAAATTTGAATGAAATCAAGATGGTAATAGAAGTGAAGTTGCTCAGCAGCTAATAATAGCGAAGTTTTTGCCTTTATATTTGCGGTAAAGGTAATTAAGAAATGAAGCTAAAAAAGTCCGTAAAATAAGCTTAGGTAAAAGTTAAAGCCCATTAAGGATGATGGGCTTTGTGTTTACATTTAGCTTAAATCATTTTAAGACGATAGGGCACTGATAAAGATAGGTACCCAAATAGCGGTAACCAAACCATTAACGGCCAAGCCAAAGGCAGCATAACGTCCAGCAGTATGACTGATTTGCCACGCTTCTACGGTGCCAAAGGCATGCGCTGCTAAGCCAAGTGCTAAGCCTTTGGCGCGGTCATCGTCAATACCGCGAAATAAGAAGCGCGCTAGGGTACCACCAATAAGTCCTGAAACAATGATAATCAAGTTTGCCATCGCCAGTGGCGCTTTAATCAAGTCCGCCACACTGAGACCAATGGGTGTGGTCACTGAACGGGTGGCAAATGCTAAGATGGTCTCGTTACTAAGTGAAAATAGATAGGCCAACGACATGGGTAGCAAGGCGCCAACCACGCTAGCCAACGCCACAATCATAGTGAGCTTTTTAACTGGCAAGCCTTTAAAGTTCATCGCTGCCAATGGTACGGCCAGTAATACCGTCACATAGCCTAGGAGGTGATCGAATACCGGTTTTGCCACGCTGTAATAATGGTTGTAATCCCATTGCAAAATAAACAAAAATAGCAGCACTAATACCAATGCGGTGATGACCATTGGTAACCATGACAGCTTGCGCGCGAGGACGCGGGCAATAACGTGCGCTGCCAAGGTTAATAATATCGCAGCAAGGGTTGCTGTAAACACACTATCAAAACTCATAACGTTGCCTTGTCCCTACAGCTTAATGCTGTCCCTTCTGCTTGTTGGTCGTATTCAGATTGTCGTTAAGCGTATTGTCTGTATCGCCGCTGTTATTAAGAGAGCGATTGGCAAGGATAGCCAGTCCCCAAAGCGGGATAAGTGTACTGATAATCATCGTTAGCATCACACCCCAAAATTCATCGCCTAATGCGAATAGCAGCAAGCCTGCACCGGCAGAAACGGGCAAAAAAGCAAAGCCACTATCAACCAATAAGGTGTTACTTGCTTGGGTTAGCCAACTGGGCAGCCCTTTTACCAGTCGCCAAACCATCAATATGACAAACATCGTCAGCAGACCAACGATATTGGCGGCTTTTTCGATACCGGCCCATTGGCAAACAATAACGGCGGATTCACGAACCACCACAACCAGTATCAGCGTTAATATTAACGCCATCCATAAGGGTATGTTTGAAGAAGAGGAAGGCTTCATAAGCAATTTTGGCCAAATAAAATATAATAAGAGAGGGTATAAACGGGAGCTAATAAAAGTACATAGCATTTAATGCTGCGATTATAAAAAATCCTACTGCATCAATAGCTAGCAGTATTAATAACTGCGCAACTGAGTGTTACTGGTATTATTTTTCGGATGCGTTTTAACATAGAGATTCTAACAGCTGCTTTTTAAATGTAACATTTTAACGCAAGCATAGTGCCTGATTATATAGAGAGTAGGCGCACTAATAAAGCCTAAGCGTAGATTGCAGGTATGATAAGGGTATGAAGCAGTTTTAAATCTCTCATACAACAGTAACTAAGCACAGGGCATATAAAAAGGACGCTATCAAACAATAGCGTCCTTTTCTTAAATATCATTTAGAGTAAATAGTTTGAGGCGAGGTTATTTAACTTTGCGAATCAGATTCTTGTGCCGCAGAATTTAACGCTTCAAACTCGGCAAAGGCATTTTCTTCTTCTGCCGTCAAAGACTCTTCTTCATCATGACTATCTTCTTCATCAATTTGTTCAAACTCTTCAAGTATCGGCATTAGCAATGTTGCCTGTGCCAACGGCAAGACATCTAACGGTTTTAAATTGGCTTGACCTAATAGCTGTTTAAGCCTGTCGCTTGGCAGACGAATGGTTAAGCATTCATGACCGTTATCATCATAGCTTTCTTCTAAAATCACGCCAAGCTCATACAAAGTGTTTTTAAATTGGCCCGCATTATAAGGTAGGGTCAAATCAAAGGTGGTCAAAGTGCCCATTAATAGCTGCTGAACAGCAAGGGATAGCTCTTCCATACCGAGATTTTGGCGAGAAGAGACATAAACCCGATTTGGCTGACCTTCCTTAGCATAGCCAATGTGCGCAGGCTCATCAGTGATATCAATTTTATTGTAAACGTTGAGCACAGGCACATCGTTGTCGATTTCAGCAAGTACGTTTTTGACGGCTTGAATCTGCTCATGCATATCTTCACTAGACGAATCGATAACATGCAGTAATAAGTCAGCTTCTAACGTCTCTTCTAAGGTGGCATGGAACGACTCGACCAGTTCATGCGGGAGATGACGGACGAAACCAACGGTATCAACTAAAACCACGCGACCGACGCCTTGCCAGTCTAAACGGCGTAATGTCGGGTCAAGGGTGGCAAATAATTTGTCCGCTGCATAAATGTTTTCATCAACCAAGCGATTAAACAGGGTAGATTTACCCGCGTTGGTATAACCAACGAGTGAGATAGTCGGCACGTCTGATTTTTGCCGACGGGCTCGACCTTGAGCACGAGTTTGGCGTACTTTTTCAAGTTTGGTTTTTAGCTGGGTTACACGCACTTGTAATAAGCGGCGATCCGTTTCAAGCTGGGTTTCACCCGGTCCACGTAGACCGATACCACCTTTTTGACGCTCCAAATGCGTCCAACCACGTACCAAACGCGTCGATAAGTGATTCAACTGCGCAAGCTCAACCTGTAGCTTACCTTCGTAAGTACGGGCGCGCTGGGCAAAAATATCTAAAATTAAGCCTGTACGGTCAAGGACGCGGCATTGTACTAAAGCTTCAATATTACGCTCTTGTGATGGCGATAAATTGTGATTAAAAAGGACGATATCAGCGTCGTGTTCGCGTACCAATTCTGCTATTTCTTGTGCTTTACCGCTACCGACGAAGTATTTGGCATCAGGACGTGCACGTGAGCCTGTGACCAGTGCCAAACGATCGGCACCAGCCGAATCTGCAAGCAGCTCAAATTCATTGAGATCATCAGGATCTTGAATTTGGCGGATGTCTAAATGTACTATAATGGCGCGCTCGCCACCTTCATGTCTTTCAAAATAATCCAAAGAGTATCACCTATGTCATTAAGTAAATAGATGGCTAATATCGGTTTGTTAAGCGTCGCTATAGCCTTCGTATGACCCTCTATATGTGGTCTTATCACTTGATATTAAAGCGTATTAAGGCAATTAGCCATACTTTTATGTTACAGCGTTTATTATTAAATGTTTTAATAATGAAAGTATGGGGGTTTTCGGGAAGAAGCTATTAACGGCAAGGTTGGCTTTTCTAAACGTGCTAATCTGTCGAGCGCTGGTAAAGTAAAAATGAGAGGCGTAAAAATGAGCTGATAGCTAACTATTGCAAAATATTAACAAAAGCCACTCATAACTCAGTGCACAAGTCGTCACTGAATGAATAAATTTTGTTATACTCATGACGCTTGTTTACGAGATATAATCATACGTTTTTTAAGCAATGAGCTTTTTAGCCATTAAGCTTTTTAATAAATAGGCTTTTTAATAAATAAGTTTTAACCCATAAGTTTTTAACCACGAGGGACACAGATGAGCCAATCTAAGTCAGGCTTTTCACTCAAACAGCAATTAGGTCGCGGCAAACAAATCGCTGGCATGACCACCACTATCGCTGGCGGACTACGCGCAGCCCAACGTATCGGTGCCTTTAAACAGCCACCACGAGAAAAACTGCCGCGCTATATTCAAGCGTTTTGCCGAAAAATGGCAGGCTCTTTTGGCGTACAGGTCGTGGCAGTCGAGCGCGTAGAGCAACACCACGGTCTATGGGTTTCTAACCATGTGTCATGGATGGATATTCCGGTAGTGGGTACGCTAAGCCCTGCTTTTTTCTTATCAAAAGCTGAGATTGGCGATTGGCCGATATTTGGTAAGTTGGCGCATGCGGCAGGGACGGTATTTATCGAGCGTGGTTCCGGTGATGCTGGCACGGTCGCTGCCCAAATTGCCACCTTTTTAACCAAGGGCTTTTCGGTTATCTTTTTTCCAGAAGCCACCACCACTGATGGCAAAAAAATTAAGCGTATCCACGGCACCTTGCTACAAGCAGCGATAGATGCAGACGTGCCTGTACGCCCGTTGGTGATTGCTTATGTGAATAAGGACGGCACTTTGAGTGAAGCGTTACCTTATTACGGTAAGCTGACGATGAAACAAAGTCTAAAAAAGGTGCTTGATAGTAAAGACGTGACGGCTTTTGTCTTACCGCTTGAACCGATAGATCCTAAAGGCTTGAGCAAAAGTGAGCTGACTGATTTATTACAAGCGCACATGCAAGAAGGTTTGGCTGAATTACATTCGCGCGTATTAACGAAAGCAGCTAAAGTATAAGCAAGCATCAAACGGTCTAAAATAGAAAAGTTTTACTAGAAAAAGTAGTAGCAGAAAAGTAGTCATAAAAAAGGCGCAACTCTTAGTAGTCAATACTAACGATTTGCGCCTTTTTCTTTACTCTACCAATACCTGAACGTCAGATTATTGTCAGCTGAACAATATCAATCTATGACCACGTAAAATTATGGTGACGGATTAGGATGCTGGGTATGTACCGCTTCGATAGCTTTCAGCACATCTGCGCTTAAAGTTAAATTGATGCTGTCTATATTCGATTGCAGCTGCTCAGTGGTGGTCGCCCCAATAATATTACTGGTGACAAACGAGCGCGAATTGACAAAGGCCAATGCCATTTGCGCCATATCCAAACCAGCATCTGCTGCGATTTTGGCATATTTGGCGGTGGCTGATAGTGCTTCTTCATTGGTATAACGAGCAAAGCGATCATACATCGTCAGGCGCGCGCCAGTAGGACGTTTACCGTCAAGATATTTACCAGACAGTACCCCAAAGCCGAGCGGCGAGTAGGCAAGTAAACCGACATTTTCACGATGGGCAATCTCTGCCATGCCAACTTCATATACGCGGTTTAGCAAACTATAAGGATTTTGCACCGTGATAGGCGTGATTAAACCATTTTTTTCCGCTTCCCATAGATAGCGCATTAAACCCCAAGCAGTATCGTTTGATAGTCCATAAGCACGAATGCGACCTTTTTTAATCTCATCATTTAGTGCTTGGATAGTCTCCAAAAAAGGCGTCAAGTCATCTAGCGACTGCGCTGCCATCTCTTCAGTGTAACCGAGCTGGCTAAAATAATTGGTTTGACGCTCAGGCCAATGTAGCTGGTAAATATCAATATAATCGGTTTGCAGGCGCTCAAGATTGCTATCGATGGCGCTACTGATATGCGCGGCATTAAAGCGCGTCTGACCGTCACGTAAAAAACCCATCGGTGATATTTTGCTGGCAAGAATGACCTTGTTACGCTGTTTGGTTTTGTTAAACCATGTGCCCATAAAGCGTTCGGTATCGCCTTGTTTGTCTTTATCAGGCGGCGACGGATACATCTCAGCGGTATCCCAAAAGTTCACGCCTGCATTAAGCGCCATGTCCATCTGTGCATGCGCATCGCTTTCGCTATTTTGCTGTCCCCACGTCATCGTTCCTAAGCAAATTTTTGAGACTTTTTCATTGAGTTGCGGCAGTGTTTGGTATTGCATGTATCTGTCCTTTTTGATTTTAATACAGAGCTATTTTTATACTACATCAGCTTGATACCTGTGACGCCCGGTGGGGTGACTTGGAATATTTTTACTTTAAAAAGTACCGATTGACCAGCAAGTGGATGGTTAAAATCGACTTCTACTTCGTCGTCATTGATGGCGCTAATGGTACCGGGTAGGGTGTTTTTGCCTTTGTCTTCAAACTCGACCAGCATACCGATTTCAGGATTGTCAGCGACCAAAGCAAATTGGGTGCGGCTAAAATGCTGGATGTTATCAGGGTTCCACTCACCAAACGCTTGCTCAGGGTCAAGGTGGGCGCTACGCGTGTCGCCAGCCCGTAGGTTCATTAGCACTTGCTCAAAGCCTGGCAATAAGCTCTCATCGCCAATCGTCAGCGTCACAGGCGCATCGCGGTTAAAGGTTGAATCAATCATCGTACCGTTTTCTAGCGATACTTCAAAATGCAGCTTCACAAGGCTGCCGTGAGTGATACGAATGTCTTCATTAGGCGTGATAAATTGAGAATCGGTCATAGTAATGTGTCTTTTATAGAATAGGATTAAGAGGGTTAATTATAATAGAGAGTTTAGCATAGCCCATAGACTAAACCTCTTGATGTGACAGATATGTGTTAGGCCACTTTTATAAGCTGTTACCGATATTTTTACCAATCTATTTCATATGTCTTTTTAAAAAATTAATAAATACAATGCGTTAATAGCTCGACTAAAAATTATAAATAATTAAAGTTGTTCAAGAATGAAATTAAGTTGACATTATCTTTCTTAATGTATATAAATGTAAACTTAATTTAAGCAACGTAACTTATCTATTAATAATTGTAAGTTAAACAACTTCTGAGATGATTATGAAAAAAGCGGTTTTAGTAATTGGAATGTTCGCATTATTGGCTCAAGGGTGTGCTACGCCACATGTTGTACAAACTAAAAAGGTAAGTGATGTTAATTTATCTTGTCAGCAAATTCTTAGTGAAATAGCTGAAGCTGATGACTTTGAGCAAAAAGCACGTGCTGAGCGTAAAGCGACTGGTAAGAATGTGGCTGCCGCAATTTTATTTTGGCCAGCTTTGATTGGTACCTATTCTAATACTGAAGAAGCTATCAATGCGGCAAAAGATCGTCGCAATAATTTGACCAACTTGTATGAGCAGAAAAAATGCCGTTAATACCTTAATGTCTTGTTAAGGTATTTTTATGGTCACTAAAAAGCTAAGAGTAAATCTCTTAGCTTTTTTTATGAGTGCAGGAAAGTTATATAATAGTTGTAAAAATAATCGATGATAAAAAACTATGAATATGAAAACGAAAAACCTAAGCACCAAACAACAAGGTCATATTAAAAAATGGCAGGACGATAAAGGTTTTGGTTTTATCGAAACCGCTGCGGGCGAGTCGGTATTTTTTCATGTCAGCGCGTTTAAAGCCCAGCGTCGTCCCGAAATTGGCGAGCAAGTGGTTTTTATAGTGGGGCAAGACAATCAGGGTCGCTTGCAGGCAAAGGATGTGCAAGAGCTCAGCTTTGTGCAGCAAAAAATGGCGCAAAAGAACAGCCAAATCCGGCAGCGGAATCATAAACGCAGCGCCCAAGCAGAATTTGAAGCAGGCCAAAAGAAACGCTTGTTTCTTGGCCTTGGCTTTTATGGGGTTTTAATTTTATTGGTGGTCATGAATAAGCTAAGCTGGCTGGTACTTGCTTGGTACGCGGTATTAGGCGTCATAACCTATGGCATGTATGCCAAAGACAAAGCTGCTGCCCAAAGTGGTGCTTGGCGGACGCCTGAGTCAACATTGCATTTGCTAAGTGCGCTTGGCGGTTGGGTCGGGGCGATGGTCGCGCAAACCTACTTACGTCATAAGTCACAAAAGCCTGAATTTCGTATTACTTATTATTTAACTGTGATTATTAATTTAGCAGGATTGTTGTTCATTTTGGCGGGTAAAGACTTTGAATTCTTGGCAAACTTGCCATTTGATTAAGTTTTAGCATATACAGTGATTAAAGTATTGAATAACTTTCTGATTCATCATTGTTGAATGCTGACCTTAACCAAATGACTATCTATTGCTAACTGATAGATGACAATAGCGGCTTTTATTATTGTTATGATACTTGAGGATTAAATAGAACCATTTGAATACTTAACGTAGCAATAACTTTAAAGAGGAAAGTAATGAGTAATAACAATAATAATGCTAACGAAGTTGATTTAACACAAGATATTTTTACAGCCTTAATCGACAATCATGAGATACAGCGGGCGTTATGCGATAAGCTTGAAAGCACGAAAGATGAGGCGCAGCGTAAAGCCATTTATGAAGAGTTAAAGCTTGAATTACACTCGCATGCGGCGGCAGAAGAGCGCCATTTATATGTGCCCGTCATGCAGCATGATGATGGGCTTGATTTGTCTCGGCATGCCATTACTGAGCATCATGAAATGGATGAGATGATGGAAACCTTGGATGATGGACGTATTGGTAAAGAGAAGTGGGATAGCACCTGTGCAGATTTGATTCATAAGGTACGCCATCATTTAAAAGAAGAAGAAAACAAGTTTTTTAAAGAGGCGAAAAAGATTTTAGATAGCGACTTGCAGCAACGCCTTGGCTCATTGTATCAAGTTGAGTATGCTGAGTTTAAGCAAACACATGCAGATGATGCATGATTACGTTGTTTTAAATGTATGAATGAATTGCAACGTTCAAAATAAAAAACCACTATTGC
>NZ_JAQISM010000013.1:0-166403 GCF_027919975.1 Psychrobacter sp. ANT_H3
AATATGAAGGCCTACTAAGCAAAGGCATTGACCCAAAACACCATCGTGAAGAAATAAAGAAAAGTTTTATTAGTAAAACTAAAAATTCTTTTAATCATTTTGCTTGGGAATACTTTGACAGTTTAGATCAGACTCAGAAGAGCAATACCCTCATTCGTAAGAAAGGTCGTCTTGATCTTATATGCAAGTATATTGGTGACGAGCCAATTAGCGATATCACATCTCCTAGAATGCTTGAAGTGCTGTTAGACATTCAAGCCAACTCATTAAACAAGGATGGTAAGTCCACCGACAAGGCTGAACGCTGTGCAGGTATTGCTAGCGAAGTATTTGTCTATGCTGGTGCTCGCGGCTTCTGTAGTAGCAATCCAGCTGCCTTGATCAAAAGCCAATTGGCTAAATCGAGCTATGGTCATCGTCCTGCGATTACCAAACCCAAAGAGCTTGCTAAGCTACTGCGGGATATCGAGACTATAGAAGGTGATCTAAACACGATCAATTCCCTTAGGCTATTAGCATTACTTTTTGTGCGTAATGGTGATCTCCGCCGTATGCGCTGGGCTGACTTAGATCTAGAGGCTGGTAGGTGGCGGTTAAAGCCTTTAAAAGGCCAAGGCAAGGTAAACATGGTCAAGGACATGGTCGTGCCTCTACCTCGTCAAGCAGTAGCTGTCTTACACGCGCAGCAGCAAATCAACGGTCATACTAAATTTGTATTCTACAGTGAGACGGCAAAAAAGCATCAGATCATATCTGATGCGACGGCGAATAAGCGTTTGAAGGATTTAGGCTATAAAGGCATACATTGTGCTCATGGCTTTAGAGCGACAGCGAAGACTATCTTACAAGAGCAGTTAAAGTATCCACTTGTGCTTGTAGAGATGGCATTGGGTCATACGACGAAAGATCCTAATGGAACCGCCTATGGTCGATTTGAATACATTGATGATCGTAGTAATATGATGCAGAAGTGGGCGGACTATTTAGATGCTTTGCGTGAAGGTAGAGATACGGCAGAATTTAGAGCAGATGCCCAAAACAAATCTGATTCTACTACCCATCTGCAAGCGTTGATTGACCAGTTGGGAGAGGACAAAGTGCTTGAAATGTTGAAAAGCAAGCCTTAGTAAGATTATTAATCTCTGATATATAAACCAAATGAGCATGTAGCTTTTCAATTTAAGAATGAAATAAAGGCAAATTATAATTATAGCGAGACCATCCCAGATTCTGTGTAACTGCCATTTAGATTAAATGCTTACTAATACGGTCATCAAACATGATCATAAAGCGATTCAAAGCAGACGTCCAGTTACGGATCGGCATCGACCATTTTTTGGATGCCTGCTGGGTTGCTAAGTACACTACCTTGAAAGCTGCCTGATCAGACGGGAACACCTTACGCTTATTCACCGCTGTCCGAATCACACTGTTTAATGACTCAATAGCATTGGTGGTATAAATGGCTTTTCTAATATCTTTAGGATAACCAAAGAATACCGTTAAGCCCTCCCAGTTATTGCGCCAAGACTTGATGACATGCGGGTACTCTTTGCCCCACACCTCATCAAAGTGCTCAAGATTGGCCTCTGCTATCTCAAGCGTATCAGCGCCATAGATGGCTTTTAAATCAGCCGCTACTGCCTTCTTGTCCGTCCAAGGTACAAACTTCATCGAATAGCGCACCATATGCACGATACACAGCTGAACCTGAGCGTTAGGGTAGACCGTATTAATGGCATCAGGGAAGCCTTTTAGGCCGTCTACACAGGCAATGAGGATATCTTGCACCCCGCGGTTTTGTAGCTCAGTGAGAATACCAAGCCAGAATTTAGCGCCCTCGTTCTCTGATAGCCACATGCCAAGCAGCTCTTTTTTACCATCAAGAGCAACGCCTAAGGCCAGATAGATAGCTTTGTTGATGATCTGCTTGTCCTGACGAACTTTGACGACAATGCAGTCTAAGTAGACGATAGGATAGACGCTGCTCAGTGGCCGGTTCTGCCAAGCGGTGATGTCATCCAAGATGTTGTCAGTGACTCTGGAAACCAAGCTGCTTGAGATGTCGACGTCGTAGATGTCCTTGATGGTTTCGACAATCTCAGTAGTGGTTTGACCTTTGGCGTAAAAGCTGATGATTTTGTCATCAAGACCTGAAATCCGGGTTTGATGCTTACTGACAAGTACAGGCTCAAAGCTACTGTCGCGGTCTCTTGGGGTGGAGATCTCAAGCTCGCCTGTGTCGCTACGGACTCTCTTTTTAGTGTGCCCATTGCGCTTGTTTGGCTTATTCGCCTTTTCATGCTTGGGGTAGCCGAGATGGTCTTCCATCTCAGCCTCTAAGGCAGTATCAATAAAGGATTGCATGAGCTGCTTTTGGAAGTCTTTGATGTCATCAAAGCTGTTCATGCTACCAGCCATTTGCTCGGCCAGTTTCTTGATGTCAGATTGGTTAGTCATTGCTTATTCTCCTGTTAGTGGATTATAAGCAGTTACACAGAGTTTGGGAAACTCCCATTATAGCTTTCCTCAAGCTCAAGCATATCAATTTTTGGTACAGATGCTATGATGTTTTATTTTTTTAATCAAACCTCAATAGTTACAGGAACAGCTACACCTATTTTATTTGCGACTTCAGTGTAAATATCTACTTCATTATCATCAACTTCTAGCGTAACAATTAGTGAGTAGTTTACTGTTTTAGCGCACCTTTCTTTATCTTTGTTAAGCTTCCACCAACCTGTTACAGGTTTGACTACAATCTTAGATACTTCAGAAAGATCAGCAGCCGTTCCCTCCCAATAATCTTTATGTATAGAGCCGGATTTTTGTAAATTACGTCCTAGAAACCACCCATGAGGAAAGTCATGTTCTATGTAATCTTCTCTTCGCTCATCTTTTCTGTTAATACTATCAATAAAGTCTTGTTTATCTTGTCCAGGTTTACAAAGATGAAAAGAAAGACCATGCGATCTATATACATACTTACTTTTTATTTTTGAAACACGGGGGTTAGGCTCAATGAAATAGGACAAAGTTACTATCATTTTAACATTAGCATTAGGCGGTAATTCACTTAATACTTTTTGAGGCCATGGTAGATCATGAAGATTAAACTCATTAAGTTTACAATCTTTTTCATGTTCAAATGGTTTAATAGAAGATTCAATAATTAAAGTTAATCTATCATTTTGACTATTGGCCGCTTTTTCTAAGTCAGGAATTCCATACCCACAGACTTTAAGAATCTGTTTTTTATATTCTTGAGTAACATTATTTGTAGTATGACTTTCAGCTAGCTCTTCTAACTTATCATAAATGGGCTTCGACCATTCGGATGAATGAATTATTAAGCCTCTAATAGTCTCAGGTTGCGCAGTTGGATAAGCTGTTATTATCTTTGCAGCTATATATGAAGCTTCAGCAGTAGCCGCGCTAGAGTCAGTATGTGATCCGAATACATTACCTTGAACTTTACCAGAAGCAGTTAAAACTGATAAGTCCTCATGAAAATCAAGTTGACCATCGTCACGAATTATTCTATTGCCACCTTCGCAAAGTATCTCTGGTTTAATTGGAGCATCGCTCCATTCCCAGTCATGAGAGCTGGAAGTAGTTGGGTTAATATCTTCTATACTTGAACATACTACCGGATTAGGTATGTCACTAATATTATAAAGCTTAGTACAACTACCTACTGTGATAGCATTCCAAGCCTGTGCAGGATCTTGAATTTTAGTACTTCTCGCATTAGTCCAATAGTCTTTTTGGAAAGTAGTAGCATTACCTGTAGAAATAATAAAAACATCAGAGCTTCTATTTGAGCATTCGTAACAAAAGTTATCAATAGCAGCAGACCATGATGTAGGGTAACCATCACAAGCTTCAGCAGTCACTGCTAAACTATAAACTCTTTTAGCATAGGGTCTATCAATTGCAAGATTATTTATTGTGTCTATTGTCACTGCACCATATAGCTCTTTTTTATTAAGACTTGGTGGAGGTGGCATAATTCTAGCAGATTCTATTTGATGAGTTACCTCAATAGGTTGAGTACTTATTATGTCTTCAATCAATCTTGTGCCAAAAGCTGATATACCAGCTTGATGAGACCCATGATACACATTGAAAGAAGACATATATGTGTCAGTATAATCACTCCAATCAGATCGCCATGACGTACAATATTCTTGCTTACATACTTTATTAAGTAAACGATTGTTATAATTAACGCCTGTATCTAATATGGTTACAAATACTTCGTCCTCCTTAAGATTCAAACTTATTCTTTGATTTAGGTCTTCGGTAAACTCAATTTGAGATATTGAATCCATCTCAGTAAACACACTTGGGTTTTCGGAAGATAGACGAAATTCGACTATATCTGGATATAATGCTATTAATTCGATTAGTTGAGAGCGTGTAGCATCAACTTTAAAAACATTAACTGTTGGCAAAGACAGATATGAGCTACTAATAAGTTCATCTTCTGGATTTTCAGCTCTTGATATAAATTGTTCTTTTATCTCGTCGTCATTAAATGCAATCCAAACTTCGCATTCTACAGACATATTTTCATTAGTTGGTATTAGAGCTAGGTCATCATTCCATAAGTCCTCAAGTGTTGAGGGCCTTATCAATGATATATTATTTAACATTGAAAGATTTCTAGGGTTATTTAATTTCGTATTCTTTTCAATGAATTCTATGATTTTCTTGCGGAGTAAATCTTTTCTATCACCACTTGAATAGAAAGTAAGAATTTGTCTCCCTTCTTCAAATCTCAATGTTTTAAGCCTAAATGATTTATTATCAAATGTATTAATATCTAGATCGGCACCTACATCACTGACTACACTTAAAAAAATACCATTTGGACTAGCTAAAGGACGTGATGTTATTCTCGTATCTTTTGCTTTATAAGATCCTACTTCACTAATTTCTATTAGAGAGTCATTCAATTGAGTTAATAAATTTGTGCCATGTTGAGCTCTATCTTTAGGCAATATGACAGAGCTTCCAGGACCGCCCTTATTTGGATAATACTTGTATTTTTCCGCTGTGCCGTAAAATAAGTGAGGTTTATAGTTACTCATCGAAATACTCTTCAAAGTCTTGTTTTATTTTTTAGGGATTGTAATAAGAATTTTTCATCTACCAATTTTTTATTATTTAATATAGCCTCTTTTGCAGCATCATCACAGGCATTAGAGATTACCGCATAGCTCAATCCTTTGGCTGCACAGTAAATTGCATCCCAATCCTTTACTTTATATTCAAATAAATTGAACTTGTTCTGTATAAGACGTTGCACTTCACTTTCACCGGGCAAATCAAACTCAATAATATCATCAAATCGTCGGAAAAGAGCTTTATCAAGTGCTTCTATATGGTTAGTGGCAGCAACCACTATGCTATCAGACTGTTCCTCCTCAAAGAAAACAAGAAAAGAATTAAGTACACGTTTTATTTCACCAACATCATTCCCACTATCTCTAGCAGCGCCTATAGAATCAAACTCATCAAATAAATATACAGCTTTATTATTTGAGATGAAGTTGAAGACCGACCTTAGCTTAGCTGCCGTTTCTCCCATATACTTACTCATCAACCCATCAAGTAAAATAGCATAAAATGGCATATTTAGTTCAGTAGCTAACATAGCTGCAGACATCGTTTTGCCTGTTCCAGGTAACCCATAGAACAATAACTTTCTGCGAGGGGTCAAGCCAAACTCTCTAAGACTAGGAATATTCTTATGTTCATTTATTACTTTATCTAAATGTTTTTTGACGGCGGGCGAAAATACAATTTCATTCTTCCTAACCGAAGTAAACTTAAGCTGCAGGCTACCACTTAACTCATCTTTAACTGAAAGACTCATGCCATTCTTATCAAAACTATTTTGAATGGGTGAACCTTTATCTATTATCGACTTAAGCTCTTTTGCAAGTTTATGATGACCTGCTCTAGCTTCACTAGCAGCGATTTGTAAGGAAATAGATTGAAAACGACTAGTATCATTTTGATAGTGCGCTCTAACTAGGTTCTTAATCTGTTCAGCAGTTGCCATGGTTGACTCTCATCATATTACTAAGCAAAATAATACATCAATTGTAACAAATACCGTAAAAGAGGGACAACATAATTGGTAGTTATTATTTCGTTAATTATTAGGTAATAATAAGTAAATGGCTAATAATTATTATCTAGCCTACCATCCCCAATAGGTCTTAGACTATGTATCACAGCTGTCTAAAAGTCTTTTTTTAAGTCAATTTCACAGAAAGGTAGAGTTCTGTATGGATATCTACTATGACAATTTCTTGAGCCATACCTCCAAAATCCAAATTTTTATGCTATAAATTGCTAGTATTGATTTACTTATGATTAAATTTGGTATGGCAAATAAAATGTACTAACTCTATCCTAGCTCAGATATAATTTCCTGAGACCAGTTATCTTGCATCAGCATCTTGAAGGAAATACCACCAGAGGCTGCTTCAATGGTTATTTCACCAGCATCCACTGCTGTTTTAACATGCTTTGTAAGAAGCTCAAATAAACAACGCTTATACTCAGTATCATCATTGCCTTTAAGATGTTCACCTTTAGTTTCCAATACCGAAAAACGATATTGACCATTAATGGGCTCTTCAACGCATACCAATAGATCAGGATAAATCTTTTGCTTTTGCCAGCCTTGTAAGCTGTATTCTCGTTGATTAACTGCAATACGATGCCACCAATAGACTGATTCGTGCTTGTCTAAGTACCATGCAGTCTCTTGCTCTAAATTATTAAGGCCATTCTTATATATCTTTTCAAACAAGCTTCGCTCTAACTCTGAGCCATCCTTACGACGTAAGACCTGATCATGCTCAGCTACAGAAATTTCTAGAGTTTGTGCTAGTTCCCAATTTAACTGAGCGCTGTCTGAAGCTAATAAACGCAAAGAAATATCGCCCTTATCAAGTTTTTCTCTAAATAATTCCTCAGATAATAACGCAACTTGAGCCTTCAAATCACGCTTCATATCTTTCAATAACTCGAATCTATTATTGAATAAGGCTTCTTCATCGATGTCTTTACTACGAAGCACAGCCAATGTTTGAGTCAAAATACGCATTGCTTGCCAAGGATTAGGAATTACATCAGTAAGCTGGCGAACTAAGAACGATATATCTAGTTTTACTGTTGTATCAAACTCAACTTGTTCATGAACTGGCTCCGCTAAGTCTAACTCGCCTTGACTGTTCTTGGATTTTTTATAATCGATACGAGCAGTAGTGCGTTGTGAGCTATCCTCCACCAACTGAAAGTTTTTAACATTCAAATAAGACAAGGATTCCCAATTTAGACTACCTAAAATATCACGCTCATAATCAAATATACGATACCCTTCTTCCTTTCGGACGTCACGGTGTAATACCCTTGGTAAAAAAACTTTTGGTATGCTGCGAAATTGCTCTCTACGTCGCAAGGTTTCTTTACTCATCACTGCCTTTTGTGTACTTGGATCACTCGCTCTAACTTGATTTGCTATGTCGCTCATACCTTCATCTTCTAAACCTTGTTTTACGCCTGCCACCGCTTCCATCACATCTTGATCAAAGGTAAATACATAACACTCATCTAAACTGGATTTGTAGGTTAAACGAGCATGGGGTTGTCTTAATACTCGACCAATCATCTGTGTAATGGCTGTTTTGGCAGTCATTTTGGACAACACAGTAAGGATATAGGCAAAGGGGCAATCCCAACCTTCACGCAATGCATCTTTAGTGATAATGTATTTTACTGGACAGGTATCACTCAATAAATCATCATCACCTAGCTCATCTTTATCAGAAGTTTTAAGACGAATCTCGTTTTCATTCACTCCTAATATTTCAATTAAGTGTTTTCTAGCATCCTCAGCATGAACAAACGCAGAGTCTCGCTGATCTTTACCAGTGCGCTCTACTCTGATCAACATAATAGGTCGGATATAACGACCACTCTCATCCTGAAAATTCTGAGCATCATGCGCCAATTCTTTCAGTCTGGCATGAGCCAGTGATAACGTATGTTTCCAATCACTCTTATCTTCATTGATTACATTAATAGGCAGTTTGATCATTTGTTCGTCTTTTAGTGCTTGACCCGAAACATTGACCAATACATTAGAGTGGTGTTTGCCATTAGCGTTTGGCGTCGCTGAAAGCTCAAGAATGAACTTAGGATTAAAGCCACATAACGTATCCCTAGCCGTTTCACTATAGGCCTTATGACCTTCATCAATGATGATAACTGGTCTAACTAAACGCAGCACGTTGCCTAAACTTTGTTTTACTAAGACAGAGCCTGGAGCAATCCCATCTTGCCAACCATAGTCACTTAAGTCATTGCAATCTAAATTGCGTACTTTGGTCAACAAAGCTTCATTAGCAATAGAGTCGTCTTCTATGGGGAAAAAAGACGTGAAACGACCACTATCGCGAAACATCCGCAAACTTTCTTTGGACTTCCTTGCACTGGACTGCAACATCAATAACATCACACACAAATTTTCATCAACATCACGTCTGGTGAAAATATCGTCTTTTTCTAACATTTTTACACGACCACGAGATGCACGTTCCAGCATTTGCCGATATGGATGTTCACGGTTAGCTAGTTGTTTCCATGTTTGTTTGTAAATAGCATCTGACGGTACCACCCAAAGCACCATTCCCGTTTGTTTGGTAAACATATCCATTTGTAAGCGCTCAATAGCAGCCACACCTAACAATGTTTTACCACCGCCAGTAGGTACTTTTAAACACACATTCGGAATAGCACGATCTATACCATCAAAGCGTGAAATATATGGCGGCGTTAATTCTTGGCCATTTGAGCTTCTTAAAGAGTCAATACGGCGTTCCTGTACCAAAGCATCCCAAGTATCTTTTGCGTAATTGGTAAGCTTTGCATCTTTGCCATGCGTTTTTTGAAAATCAACAAAATCTTTTGCTAGTGTCTTGCATTCGGCAAGCTTATTCAGATAATAATTAAATTTATCCAAAACCCCATTTTGATAGTCCTTTAATTCCATATTACGCTCCCGTGATCCGATGAATAGCATATGGTAATTGACAAAAATCAATACGTTTTTCAGTTAAGTCTTTCTGACTCATGAACTTGGCCACAGCGAATACTATAGTACGTTTTTTAGTTTTATTACTCTTCACAATCGCTTCTACCTTATCGGAATTTAAGGCAGCTTCATTTGAACGTAGCCAATTGATTTCAGGACGATAAAATAAGTGAATACGGAATAAGTCCGTTTCACCTACAAAACCATCTGCTGATGTTTTGGCAACATTATCTAGAGACTCACCAGTTGCAGTATAAAACACATAACGAGCCAAAGCGTCGAACGTAGGCATACCTTCGCCAGTCAGCAGGCTTTCAATTTGTATAGGCTCTCCAAGAGAACAATAACAAAATGACCCATCTAATCCGTCTATTTGCTCTTTAGACTTTTTAATGCCAAACATCCTCAACACTCCACCTTTAACCACTCGCTGATATGAGTGATATTGACCTTTTGTTGAATCTTGTATTATATCTAACTCACTAATTGTTTTATGTGAATTCTTAAAATCAGACCAGCTAATATTTTTTACAAAAAGCTCTTCCTTGATGTTTTTTTGAGCTACATAACCTTTGATAACTAGTTGCATCCTAGTTCGCGTTATATCGATAACCTCGTTATAACCAGCCAAATCAGCTTTTGAATCAGCTTTGATTTCTTCTGGCAATTGGATTCCAATAAAGCGTCGCTTACCAAAATCAGCATTATTTAACTTTAATACTGAATGTAACGTAGTCCCACTACCAACAAATGAGTCAAGTATAGTAGATGATTCATCACAGCAAAGATCAATTAAACCGGCAACTATATCTACATCTTTTGGATAAGGAAAAACACCTTCACCAACAAGTTCTTCAACTTGCAAAGTGGCAGAACGTCCATCTTTGTAAAAAACTGTATTGAAAGCGTCACCGGCAGATTTCTTAAGATAAGTTTTTCTATTAGGAATTGTAGTATTATCTTGACCAAAATGGATTAAAGGAGGATTGGCTTCAAGTGCTCTTTTAGTTGTTGATTCATCCCATCTCCAGCCAGTAGATGGTTTTGCGCAAGGCAACCCGTTGATTGGATGTAGAATATCGTATCTTGGTCTACTTTTCCGACCATCATCTGGTCCAGCAAAATTATCTGGAAAATATAAACCTCTGTTATCAGAGTGCGTATAGTGTTTCATGTTTTTTGCAGGTTCATCATCAGGCATATTTTTAAACCATTCCTGCATTTCTTCTTTAATAACTTCGTGTTTATCTTTATACTTTTTTCTTAGCTTATTGTAATGGCTGAGTACCTCATCGATACCTTCTTTTGGAGACCTCCATTTTATACCGATAGATTTAATGGCTTCCTTATTTTTACTATATACATGAATATATTCGTGGGTATTTGAAAAGAATGTAGAATCGCCTTTTTTACCTTTTTCCCAAACCAATGTTGCAATAAAATTATCTTCTCCTAAGATCTCATCCAACATTAAACGCAATGAGTGCTGCTCAACATCATTAATGCATACAAAAATAGTACCAGTCTCAGATAGTAATTCTTTCAACAAAGTCAAACGTGGCCACATCATGCACAACCACTTGTCATGACGCTCAAGATCCTCTTTATCGACTGGGTTCGCAGATTTTTTTAGCCACTCTTGCATAAGCGGGGAACGAACATTGTCATTATAGCTCCAGCCTTCATTACCAGTATTGTAAGGTGGGTCGATAAAAATACAGTCAATTTTGCCTGCATGGGTTGGCAGCAATGCTTTGAGTGCTTCAAGATTGTCACCGTGAATAATGAGATTGTCATCAAGAGAGGGTGATTTCCCTTCTAAAGGCAATGACTTGTCAAAATCTACCTTTAACTCGCGAAATGGGACGCTAAGATGATGTGAGTAAACAAACTGCTTACCTTTAAAGTCTAACGTTGGCATTATGGTTCCTTGAATATTTAAATGATGACTTTTTATTTGTTCGATAAATAAGTCTGTTATAGCGACAGATACAAAATCGTAAGGTGTTGAACATATCGGAGAGCAGCTCTTTCTTGATCGGCGCTAAGTATCTTCATACCCTATTACTTATACTCGTTATACGGTATGAAGATTGATTGTAGCGAACACTCATTAGTATTGACCATGATACTTCTCAGCTAACTTGCTTATCTAAGATGTAATTAGTGACAATTAAAAATATGCATTATTCGAACTAGTCCACTATGTATATTTCCTGTAATAATACCACTTCTAAACCAGCTTAAGCATAAACCGTTTATAACTCACTCTTGAAACAAACATATATTTCACAGGTTTTATTCTAAGCCATTAGAAATTATAATCCACCAACTATCAATCGCTACAAGCTTATTTATCTAATCAAACAGTATTGTTAGTTAGGCTGTTATTTAGCATCAAGAAAGTTAGAAAGGTCATATATCACTAGTCATATAAGCTGTAACACCCAAAAAACACCCCTTCATGCTCATCCGATCAAAGCTATACACATGAGCATGAGGTGCTTCCCTACAGCGTCCCACTAATGGCTGCTTTTGATCAGGTTTACCATTCGCTAGCTCTATTACTCCAGAACAAATTGGGCAGGTTGCCGTAAACTCAGTAACTCTCGCTACATTTAGCTTATCTTTGTCCCAATACATCTCGATATCAGCATTAACAACATTCATATTAGCAAAGAACATAGGTGCTTTAATAACACGGTGATAAGGCAGCATATATAGCGGCATAAAAAAGTATCGCCAGTTTAAGTATGCTACGGGAATAAGAATAGCGTATAAGAACGCCTGCCAAAGCTTTAAATTTGGTATCTCATTCATCAGCATGACAACGAATACAGCATATATGGCAATCAAGATATCTAGAAAAAAGCTTAATAATAGCAGTAGCATTAACACAATGCCTTTAAAGCTCATCATCTTAAGCTCACCTTGCTTAAAAAACAGTCTCGTAAATAATGATGGCTTAACATCGGATGTGGCTTTACGCTCGTACGTGATACTACTTAAATCTTCAGGATCTTCGTCATCAGAATCCAAAACAGTAGACCCATCTGTCTGCTCATTCCCTTCATCCGCACTGTCAATAGCCTCGATATCCATCCATATCAATGTTTTATTCTTTGATCCACCTCCTGATGCTGAACTAACGATGGTTGGCTTATATCCTAGATTGATAAATGCTCTTTTACAATCTGGTTGCCATTGAATAAATTCTGATAGTGTCGATTTTAGCTTTGACGTTTGAACTGCGTTTTTAGCAGTTAGGCTATCTACTGTATTCTCATTAATACTCTTGGCTCTAGCATAAATTTGTTGCCTTGATAACTTCTCAGGTTCAAAACCATCGTCTGAGTACTTGAACTGTTTAAGTTGCTCTTGAACAATAATTTCTAGATATTTATCACGCAGCGTATTACGAGGATAGTTCAATAACTGATTATGCAACTCACTAAAGACTTCTAAGTATTTGTTTTCCATAGTAATGCACCGATTAAACCCCTATTGATACCCTAATAGAGGTCTGTTTTGATAGTCAAATCTTTTTCATAATTACCTCACTCCTAACCAACTAACAAGAGGATGGTAACTATGTCAATGTCAATCGCTGTTAATGAGCAAAAGCAAATCGTCAATGTTAAGCAAGTCGAGCGAGGGCTGGCTTGTATGTGTTTTTGCTTTGAATGTGGTGAGCCTGTAGTGGCTCGTAAAGGTGAGAAGAATGAGCATCATTTTGCGCATCTCAACAATAAGGAAAGCTGCACTATCCACCCTGAAAGTATCCTACACAAGTTTGCTAAACAAGTCATTATGCAAGAGAGGTATTTAACACTGCCATCTCTACCCGATGACGAAAATAGCGGGGATAAAACTTGGCAGTTTGATCAACTAATCGAAGAGCAAGCTGTTGGCTGTATTCGACCTGATATAGTCGCAACGATTAATGGGGAAATGATGTTTATCGAAGTTGCTGTGACTTCTTTCATAGATACCGATAAATCGGATTTTATTAAGCAGCTGGGTATTAAGACCGTTGAGATCGATTTGAGAGAAATCCTTATACAAGGTATTGAGTTGCCAAGTGAGGAAGCAAAGGATCATATTTTAGACTGTGTCAGTAATAAGCAGTGGATATTCCCAGCACCGAAATCCTTAACAATACCAGTAGCCCCTACACCATTACCTGAGCCTCTTTATAATTGCCAGAGCAGTACTGATGAGAATAGCAACGGAAGCTTTGATAAAGGCTATACGATCTATCGCTTTACCATTAACCATGCTTGGGTAGATGTCAGAGTCTTTAATTCAGGCATGGTGTCTATTAAGTGTGTGACCTACAACCATGATGTTATTGAGATATTAAAGCAATGGCGTAACGAAGGCGGTGGTCAGTACAATCAAAAGTATAAGTCATGGAATTACTTCAAACCATTTTCAGACACTGTCTTTCAGCGACTGCAAGAAATGGACATGACCCCTACTGCTTAAATATGATTCTATTTGAAAATACGGAGAATAAAGCTATGACACTCACTACTATGCTACTAATTATAATACTGCTGATGTTAGCCATGCTTGTATGGGCTATACAACGGATACAATTACAAAATAAGACTCTGCTACAGAGTGAACGAGATGTTGCGCAAATTAGGAACGATATGCTCGAAAGAGAAGCAGGCTTTCAACAGCAATTAGCGAAAGACATTAAGGAGGCTCAAAAACGTTCCAACAATATGCAGCGCAATGTACTAAAAGGTCAAATTGGTGAACAGTTCACACCCTTTATTACTGATTTTCCCTATAACCCTTCGGACTGCAGATTTATGGGTGAGCCGATTGACTACGTCATCTTCCAAAACTTGCACGAATGCGCTGATGGCAACGTGCCTATCGAGGACGTGCATCTCATTATTGCAGAAGTTAAAACAGGAAATGCGAGGCTAAACCAACGACAGAAAATCATCAAGCAAGCTATCCAAAATGGTCAGGTGAGCTTTAAAGAGCTTAGGATAAAATACTGTGAAGATACGGAAGATATGCGTGTTCAGGTAAGCGTATAAATCAGTAAAACTATACATTTTGACTCTTATATAATTTGCTAGAATTTTTAATGCAGTTGGTAATAGATAAGACTAATTACTAGAAAAGTCTTTTTACTCAATCTCTAGAGACAAGATTAAAGTATTGATTTATATGGTTTTTTTATTTGAAAATAGTCTGTAAATAGTCTTTTTATTGAAAAGACTATTTTTATGGTTCTATTAGACCTAAGTATTATACTGCTGAAAATCAATCTGATGACTTGCATATTTCTAGGTTCAAAGTATAGCTTTATCTGCTTGCTATTATACTATTTTGTAGCCCAACGTTATCCTATAATCTTAGATATTTAAGACATCTTTTATCGTTGTATATTTATCTCCCTCTGACGTTTTCTTATAGAGTAAAATTTTGTTCTTTAATATATAATGCTCTTTTGATAAAAATCAATTTGTAGGACAAACAATGAAGTTAATCTCGTATGTTGCATGTTTAGCTGTATGTTCAATAGTAACTCAAGCACAAGCTGGACCAACTATTAAAGATTTTATGAAATTAGATAAAGGGGAAGCTTATTTTAATTGCGCTTACAAAGGTAAGACAGCCAGTAAAAAGTGTTTAGTTAAACACTCCTACGTTAAATCTAATATTCACCCTGTACTTAAACAAATCTATGGATCTAATGAAAATTTACCGCTTATGACCATTAAGTGGCCAGATAATGATACGAGCCGTTATGTCAGTATGGATAGCTTCGAGCTAGGAAACTTAGAAACTAAAGAGCTTGGAGGATTTAGTCTCAGAACAACAGAGCAATGCCAAGAAGGCTGGTGTCTGGATCTATCTCGTGGGCTGATTATTGACAACGCATCTACTGGTAAAGAACATGTCCGTTTATGGTAAGACTGAATTTATGTCTCTAAGAATGTAGATTGATGAGCAGTATTTTTTAATACTCGACAATTGAAAACCTAAATACAATTATAATCAATAACGGCCAACAAGCTTATAGCCTATTTGTTAGCTATACGGATGAATAGATTATTTTAAAAAAACAAAAAAGGAAACTATTATGAGAAACAAAATTTTAAAAATTGCTATTGGAATCAGTTGCGCTGCTATGTTCTCAGTTAGCCATGCGGACGTAGCCACCATAAATAAATACTATAAAAACCCTAAGCTTGCTCCGAAAGTACAACGTTGTAAGGGAAACCAAGATTGTAATGCTTTTTATGCTTTATCTAAGCAATGGAAGTCTATCCCAAATGGTTTTCATACACCAGGTTGCCCAGACTGTAAGATTAAAGAACAAGCTAGAGATGGTGATGGTTATGGTTTAAATAAAGGCTATAGTCTAAAACGTGATTATTCGATTAATTTAAGTGAAGCAGGATGGAATGAATTTTATAAAGGTGGCTCAGCTAGCAAAGCTGACGAAAGAATTTTTGGCGAAGGTTTAGCTGTACTTATTTACTTGGATCATAAGAAATAGGTTTAAATAACGCATTAAGTAATATTATATATTTGCTTGATATATAAAAGCATCTATGAATGCGAGAGAATTAATCCTACCATTATAAATAGCTTCCGACTTTATCAGAGGCTAGTTATATATAAATATCAAAAATGAACTTAATTCTGATATCTGAAAGACATATCGGAAAAGGATTATAATAATGAAAAGTGTTTTGTTAGGGTGTACTGTTGTTCTTGCGTTTTTAGTTGGCTGTGAGTCTAACGCAGGTAATAATTCAAGTGACGAAATACTATCCGAGGAAGTAGTAGACTCGGTATCCTCTCAGGAAGTAACAGAAACAGTAAGCAAACTTCAGTATAATTCAGATGGCATCATTATTTGCGAAGAAAACACTGACGGAGTTTGCACTGATGATGTACTCCAAGATCTACGTGCTACACAATTACTTGAACAACATGATGCTGGTACTGAATCCTTATCAGAAGTAAGTGAGATTACTACTGATAGTTCGGGTGATGAGGCTTCCCGTAATAATGCTACAAGAGTTGACTACAAAGAAATAACGGGGCCACTAACACCTGCTCAAGCGGCACACATCGATTATCTAGTTGACAATGATCTTGAAACCTCGCAAGAAATGATAGACTTACTCAATGATTTTACACTCGATGGTAGTGAAGAGGATTCTTTACGTAAATTCATTAAAGAACGTTCACGTTTTAAAGATGGTTATAATGCATCGGAAGACTGTCGTAACCCAGACTTAACAGAAACGGAATATGCTAACGCTTGTACTTAATGACTGGTAGATGGACAACAGAGCCTTTCCTAAAAAGTGTGTAACTATTATTTAGATTGTAGAAGTACTTACACGAAATTTAGGAAAGGCTCGACCATGAGCCTTTCCTAAAAAGTGTGTAACTATTATTTAGATTGTAGAAGTACTTACACGAAATTTAGGAAAGGCTCGGACAACAACCCTAAACAAAAAAATAAGCCACTATTAGTGGCTTATTTTATACCACTACCTATCAGCAAAACCTATCAGCTATCTTTGTATTAATCCATTCTGCGATCTCACTCGCTACCCACACTACCCTTACCTGTGTCAGTTGTACCTTCTTAGGGAATGTTGGGTCATAACGATCAGAATTTTCATTAACCATCTCATAAATCGTAGAACGACTAAGACCAGTATAGCTACCAACATCTTTAATACTCAATAGCTGTGGTATGTGATTACATTGCTCGATTCCTGGCTGTGCTGCGTTTAAATCTTTCATGATTTGCTCCTTATAAGTGAATGAGAGCGTTTCCTCTCATACAGTTACCGAGTCCTATATTTTTTTACAGCATCCCATTGCGTCCAACGGTTTGCCTTAATTGAAGCAATAAAAAAGGAGCTGATTATTCAGCTCCTTTTTATGCCATATACTTGGCTTGATGATTTTAGCTTAATGCTGTTGCATTTTAGATCATCCCTTTTATATTAGAATCAATATCCTTCCTAGTAACTCTAGAAAGAGCATTAGACTCCTTATCTGTTAGATTCATCTATTGTCCTTATATAATAATTTAGGTAGTAACAATACTATCCTCATACGCTTTAATAATAAACTTCTTGAAACAACATCGTAAACATTGAATACTATCCTCTCATTCAATCTTTAGAGGCAAAATAGTATGCGTAACTTTAGTGACGACTTAGACGATGATGACGACAACGACGACGGGCTTACTGACTATGAAAAGCAAATTAAAAACAATATAGCTCAAGCAAAAGCTAATCAGGGTAGATTTGATGGGGATGATTCAGTGGAGGATATGCCTGACACTGCAGTTAGTAACAGTGATGGCACCAGCAGGGATTAATAATAGAGTCTTGTTCCATACTCGTTAGATTTTACAATCTATAATTTATCAAATATATGTACTATCCTCAGTAAATATTCTGGAAAAGCTATCATCATATTAAAAAACGAGTTAAGCAGTTAAAGCCAGCCGTTTTACGGCTGGTATGTTTTTAAAAACCTTTATCTGAAGCAACTTATTTTCAGTAGCACCTTACTGGCCTCCTCTAACTCTTTTCAATTTCATTCAAACTATTTAGAGCTTTTCTAAGCCTTTTGTTTGTGTAACCTTTAGCCCATTTATAAATATACTCTTCAATGAGATATAAAATAACTCGATCTTTGAAGAAACGCATGCTAATAGAACTTTGTTCATCTATATCTGATGGCGTACTCTTAGCTGAATCAGATAGAATCGTACGCAGGCTTTCAATTTGAAGATAGAGGGCATTAAATTCATAGTCTTCTAAAGCATCGACCAGTGAACCAACATATTCTACAACCATGAACTCGTAAACCTTGCCGCAAAATCCTTGTGTTTGGAACTTATAGCAAATATCGTCCCATACATTTTCAAGAGGTTTTGTTGTTACTGTAGATTCACTAGATCTCTGTAAATAACGTTGAGTTTGATTGGTAATTCTTTTAGATATTTTCTTAGACAGTTGTACTGAAATACTTAATGCCATTATCTTTTCTAAATCCATTTTAGCTACCCTTACTTTAAACAATAATAATCTGTTTTTAATATGCCGTTATGAAGAACTAGCACATTGTAAGACTTAATCTAGGTATTAAGCCACTAAAAATAAACCGATAAGAATTAAAACAAGCGATCTAAAACAAGCGATCTAAAATCGCTTGTTTTAGCCTAACTAATTTACGCCGCATATCTTCCTCAATTTCTTTAGCTTACAGCTGTCACGCTTTGCCGCAGCCCTTGCTCAATGCTAGTCACGTTATGAGTTGCTAACCCGTTCTGATAATTCCCCTGCTGACTATTGCTAACGTCATCTGTCTCCATGGGATAAAACTCTTCAGCCACGTCTAACAAACCATCATTATCAATTTCAAAGGATGAATTGACGTAACCCTGTTTCGCAGCCTGTTCTAATGCTGCTTGATCAAAGCCGTGTTCGCTAAGCTCCGCATCAATTGCCTGCGCATCTTGCACTGCTTGCTTTAGTGTTACACCATCACGTAGCGTTAAATCAACAAAGTAAATCGGCGTACGATAGCTTTGCGTGGTGCTTTTACCCCTTAAGGTGAGTTGCAACGGCAAACACGACAGCTTATTGCCTGACACCGCAGCAAAGTAGCTCAGCCGTGCGGCAAGCGTGCGAATACTATTAAAGCCTGTGGTGCGAAAGATAAACGTGCCTAACTCGTCGTCTTCACTGAGATTAACGTACAAGCGACCATATGGCTTACAGGCTCCACCTTGCGCTAATGGGCAACGATCAGGTGATGGGCAAGGCAGTGTTTCCACGCCATTGTTTGTACGGCGTTGGCACTGCTCACCGTCACCCACACATAGCGGGCGTCCAGTTTGACGATCAAACAAGGTATATTCTGCTCGCAAATTAAGCTCAGGATCATTGAACAACATACGCACAGGTATTTGTCTCAGCTTACCGTCATTATTTGCGCGTAGCTTTTCATCGAGTGGATGATTAATCCAGCCATCCTTATTTTGAACTTGACTGGTGATAGTGAACTGATCGTCTTTAGCAGGCAAACGCTTACCATCTTTTTGAATGACACGTCCAATGCTGATACGACCTAAAACGGGCGGGGTTATGGTGAGACCTTTAATCATGGTGATAGTCCTTATGTATTTAATAAAATGTGTTTAGCCATAAAAAAGCCAACCGATTAGGGTGGGTATTTATGCGCTTGTTTTGGTTTGTCTATGTGTTGATTGAATAAATAGCGGCTTAGTCGTTTAAGATGACGAAGCGGCGACTACCTTGCTTGGTTTTACTAAATTTAGCCAACAGCTCAGGATGCGCTTTGATAACGGCCTTACTGTCCAAACTGATACTATCTTTGGAGCGTTTCCAAGAAATAGCGCCTTTTTCAAACACAGCGACTTCATTATCGGCAATCAGTGTTTGCAGCTGGTGCTTTACCTGATCATGACGCTGCTCTAGCTCTTGCATGTAATCACGATAACTCAGCAGTTGCTCAAATAACTTATTGGCACCATCATCATCTCGCAAATCAACCTTGCTTGAGGGCTTAGGCGTTGGATAAAGCAGCTTTAAGGCTTTGGCAGCTGACTCGCTATGATCAGGGGTTGGTGGGGTGTCCGTTTCTACGTAGTGCCAGAACAGACGCTCATGCTCCATGATGGACGCAATCAAGCGCTTATCACGCTCAACCTTATAAATCTTAGCCTCATGTCCACAAAGTAGCACACAGATGTGCGCAGCAGTTTTACCAGTGACCGCCAGCTGATGCTGAACTTGGCACGTCACATACAAGGGCACACCATGCTTCCAGAGCTTGGCACCATGTTCCCCAGCAGTTTTACACTCAAGTACCTGCACCTCGTCACTACCAGTTATGGCATAGTCTAAATTAGCCAGCATAAAGTGCTTGTCAGGATCAGGGTGCTGCAAGATGGCGTTCACGCGGCGTACCTTATTCCCGGTATGTTCTTGGTAATATTTAGCCACCATCGGCTCTAAGGTATTGCCCCAATAGAGTGGTGAATATCCTTCAATGCTCTCATCGATGTCGGAGCTCATGCGTCCAGTTTTAATCATCCATAGCTCAAGCATGGATAGGTACGGATGGATACCACAAGCAGCCGCAGCATCACTACTGCCAATACCTTGTCTGCGAAATTGTAGCCAGTCCTCACGGCTTAAGTCTTTAGTATTAACCAAACGCCTAGCAGTCGTTGAAGTATTAGATTGGGCAGGTTTATCAGCAGTATCATTTTGCTTGGTTTTCACTAACGCTGGTTTAAGCCTAATGGTTGCACGTTTGGCTTGTCTTGGCTGAGTCGTGCTGTTTAATGCGATCATGTTCATGGCAAGTTCCTTAGATAAATGGATTATTGGTATTAAATGAAATAAGCGGCATAAAAAACCACGCTCGAAGGCGTGGTTGATTGTATTGTTAGATTTTAAATGTGGCTGGTTAGGCCAGCATCAGTAGCGATTCCTCTAAACCCTTTTGTTTAAGCTTAGCGCCAGAGCCAAACCAAGCACCGTCTAATCGATGGTCTCTCGACATTGCTCTGCGTTCGTGATCGACGTATTCAGTGATACTGCATAGCAAGCCGTAAGCGGTGTCTTTAGCGGCATCAAGATCGGCTCCGCGACCTTGACCGTTAAACATGTTCATCACCTGATTCATCGCCTTGGCATTGGGTACCGCGTCTTTCTCTTTCTTAGCGCTGTTAAAAAGAATGATGTCATTGTCCTGATCATTAAATACACGGCTAAGATAGTTGGCTGCTTCTGCTTGGGTCACACGGCGCTCAGATAACTGCTTCATCTCATAGCTATGCTCATCCCATTGTTTAACTGACACGCCTAGTTGCTGCTTGACCTTGTCGGCATCAAAGGACGTAGAGTGCGGTACTTTCACTATGCCTCCTGAACCGTCCGCTAAGCTAATAGCAAGCGTGTTATTACACACCACACGGATCGATGTGAACTGAGCGGTAGTCGCTAGCGTGCCATCACAAGCGGTTGCAAGAAGCAAGTAGCCATTACTGACATCTTTGCCCTTGAGCGTTGCTGACTGGCCTGTACGGGCGAGTGCCCATAGCTTACGGCCATTCTTTAGAACACCTGCTGTTTCTAACTCAAAGTCGGATTGCTCGGTAAGATCACGATAGAACTCTAAAATCTCACGCGGCTGTACTTCTTGATAACGCTGACTGACCACCGATAGCGGCTCAAAGTTATCGCTACGATACAACACCTTTTGCTCAGCAAAGGGCAAAATCAGGTTATGCCCTTTGTCATTGTTTGCCATGTAGCTAACGTCTGAGGATTCTATACGCCAATCCATACCCGCTTGCTTTGCCCAGACCTCTAACGGCTGCTTGGGAGCCAATTCATTACCTAAGCCATGCCAAGGGGTTTCGCCAACGTATGCCATTGATTCGATTAAATGTGCCATTATGATTTTTCCTTTTAGATTTGATTAGAATTATGGGTTATATAGATAGGTTAAATGCTGAAAGTTCTTGAGCAGGTATTGCAGGTATAACTGGGCTTTGCTGCCAAAACGAGTAAAGGGGGTTGCTGTAGCTTGTCTTTAGCCAAGCTAATCGCAGAAGCCAGTGCAGTACCTACCACCACACCGATTGCTGAATTGATTTTGTAGTACCTACAGATGCTTACACCAAGACCTGATAGGGCAGATTGTGAGCACAGTTGCTCAAAGATATTAAAGGGACTGTCAGTATCCGTATTGCTTTTTACGTTCGCTGAATGACAGTGTGGGCAGATCGGTCTCATAAAGGACTCCTTTTTAGATTGCGCATAAAAAAGGCCTGCGATTAAGCAGACCTTTAATTAGGATAGTTTGGGGTTAAACAGTCAGGAGAGCGATGCTTCCTGACTGATCTCATAGGAATACTATATATCTAAGATTACTTTAATATAGCCAATCTATTTAAAATTAGTTTTGTTAAACTAAATTTAAGAAAAACCTATAACAACATTACTTTTCTCAATGAATATCTTTCTGGCGAACACAATATTTATTTTTTTAAAATTATGGGTTATATCACTTGATGTATCACTAAAATCAAGAGTAAGCTAGAACTGTAAAAACTATGTAGTTTGTTTTTTTATGCTTTTGCCAAAGGTACGCATACCAGGTAGCTTTACTTTAAGACGTTGGTAACTATCATCTGATTTAAATGGTCTGGTTAAATATAATGCTGCGTTGACGGCATTCTCAACTTCCTGAATATTACTCCGATGAATCATGCCTATACCAAGCGTATTTTTATATTCAAACCGCTTTTTATAATTAGGAGTGTGTAAATTAAAGAAATATCCTAACCCTTCTGTAATATCTTGCCATTTCTCCCCCACTTTCATAGCCAAATACGTATCGCTATAATGCTCTGAGCCATCATAAACGAGTAATAAATGACAGTGAAAACTACCGTTTTCCTCTCCTTGTTCTAAGGACCAAGCATTTAAAAGCAAGTCTCCAAAACAAGTTTTTTTATTACCTATGAAATCCCGCAGTTTCTGCATGTGAGCATCGAAGTCGTAAATAGTAATATGGTCACTAACTTCCTGAAAATACTTTAAGTCAACACGTACAAAAAGCAGTCTAGATCTTTTAATAAATAGTTTTCTTATACTGTTTTCAAGCTTATTGGAATTACTTATTCCTTGTGAGTACCACTTATTATAGTCATAATTAATATGGCTTTTATAAGATAACAGCAACCGAATAAAACTCTCAGTCAAACTATTATTCCATGAAACGTTGAATGGGTAGGAATCACCAACAATAGCATTGGTAGTACTTATAAATGCATTGATTGGTTGTGAGTACGCTAATTCATCATCTAAAATTGTCATAAATGGATAATACAGCCTATTCAATTCACTTTTAACATTCTTAAGCGAAATGCATTGATATATTATCTTTCTAACGAGAATATCAACATCTGATATTATTTTGGAGTTATTGACTGAGTTATACATCGTGATTATCATCCTTATGAATTTGTATTCATAAGTTAATAAGACTTAGTAATTTTATAATTATAATTACTGAGAGCTACTCTCTCAGTTTAGAAAAACATATCTAGTGTGTGTGTTAATAATATATATACCCGATCTGTAACATGGTATTAAAGTAGACTATATCCTAAGCAGAGCTGAGTATTTAGCTAAATCCAATCCTAAGCTACCCTTTAGTATAAGGAAGTGGTTCGAATGGAGTTAGAGTCATAATGAAGGTAATTTGGCATAGAAATCCCCGTACAGTATCCATAACCTCAAGGTATAGCGATCATATCCTCTGACAATATTCTGACCAAAAATACAGTATATGATGACCATTTTTTGCGATATAATAGAGCTTGTTTATTGATTTTGACTACGCTGAACTAGGTAGATTTCGATCCTTATATACTCTAATCATGGATGTAATTTTTATTATGGAAGAACCTAAATTAAATAAAATTATCTCTAATAAAGAATACATAACAAGCAAAGTAAATCAACTAACGGCTCATGAATCATACTGGTGTTTATATTACTTAAATCAAATAAATCCAGTAGAAAAAGTTTTTCTAGTAAAGGATGATAGGAATTGCAAGAAAAAACTAATTACTGTTTTAGAGATAAGAAATTTCTCACCTATTAGAGTCGATAATTTGCTAGCTGAGATGTCTGCTATTATAATTCCACAGAGTCATATTAGCTGGCTTCATGGAAAAGATAGAGCAACATTATGGTTTATAATGGCATTAAGATCGTCTGATTATAGAATAAAATATATAACTACTCGTGAAGAGATAATGACAGCCAATCACGATATCATCTATTCAAAAAATATTTACTATCTCTCTAGAAAAATAATAAACCCTAAAGATTACCAATTAGAGTATACAGTTCATAAAAAAATAGCTGTGCTGAATACACTTAGAGATATGTTTATTCTAAGTAAGATTAGAGATAATGAACTTGAATGGTTAGATAGAAAAGATAGGAAACAAATTGATTGGGCGTATGAATATATGCTGAATAAGAGAAGTAAAGACAACACTTTAAATACTTATCTTGGTGCAAGTGATTATATTTATTTTGATATTGATGAAACCGCTAGTCGATACAATCATATCTTAGCTTCGTTTGATTACATGGCTTTTATTTTCCTTAACTCTACTACTATCTCTAGCCCCGTACCCTTAAATCACTATACCTTTCAAACAAGAACTAAATTTATAAGAACCATGAAAAATACATGGCAAAAACAGAAATCAAGATTAAAGACTCTAAAGGATATCGATTCTAATACTAAGCTCAATAAACCCACTACAAAAACTTCAAAAATAGCATATATCAATAAACATACATTAAAAGAACAATCATTTAAAGCTATCTCTACAGTTTATAATAAAAAAAATAACAATTGGCTTAGATACTATAAGAAACCTCATTCTAGTCTTTTTGAAACTGAGCAAACTTTACAAGTACAAAATAATACTCCTGAGCATCTACTAGTCGATTGTGAGGGCAATGATATAATAAATGTAAACGTTCAGGTTAAGGCGTTAGACTTACCACCAGATATTGAAGACTCTGTCTGCACTGACAATGCCGAGCCAATCGTAAATGCTCAACAGAACCAATCTGATGATAAAACTGTGAGTTTGGATAACGTTGACGATACTGCTACTGAAAACTCAATTGGTGAGGAAATTAATCGTCATGAAGTTATGATTGCAACTACAAATATCTCCACAATGAAAGGTAATGATCCACTAACGAAACTACAGGCTACTGAAAGTAATCTAGCTTCAGATGAGAATCTTCACAACATTGATGATAAAATAGCTGATGGCGATCCTTTTTCGATAAACGCCAAGCTGATAAAGCAAAAGGTTGGAAGAGCATAAAAAAACCAATTAGTAACTCAGTAGTGATTGAAGCCATCAATTCTCTGTTACGAAATTACCATAAAACTGAAAAACGAATCTTAAGTATACTGACAAGTGTACTAAAATACATATTTAAATATTTATCTATATATATCAAATGCTTAACCACGAATTACCGTTCCGGCTCCGGGTACCATTACATTAAAAGGCTTCCAAGCAATTGGAAGCCTTTTTCTTATGGTGTCGTTTTTTTTTATGAGATTAATAATTCTCTCGTTTATTGCTACCAAAAATATTCTGAGAAAATAACCGTTTTATAATATTTGTCCGCCTAGACTGGTTAATCGTAGTTTTAATTTAGTTGTAAGATCATACTTCACACTTGGTCATAAATTGAAACCGAAAAAAATCCGACCCCATAAAAAAATCCGACCCCATAAAGTGATCGGATTTTTAGTATTGATGGAGATGGCAGAAACTAACTATCAATCACAAATTATTGATATTAAAAGTTTTAAAACATCAATGATATCAACCATCATTCTTTATTATTACTATTTTAAAATACCTAATTAGACTTTTCATTTGTAAGGTGATACATGACCTATGCTTTCGTAATACGTATAGTTCTGAGAATCAAAAGCCTGCCTCGGCCTGTGTTATCGCTACTATCTTAATTGGTACTGCACACGACCAAGCCATGCCAGCTGTACAATAAAACATACCATCGCTAAAAGACACTATACGGGCTGTAAAATCATTATTGGCTAAATAGGCCATAGCATCCTGATCGCAACCATCATCTACCGCACACCACACCTCTTGATGACCCTCTTCCAACATTACACGAGTTAGTTCACTTCCTGTAATTGCTGCATCCATACCTATAGCTCCTAATCATATTTTACGATTATTAAGCCAAACAAGTGGGTATATAAAATCTATACCTTGACCATCTCTGAGACTTTCGCATTTATGATTTTGTATTTTTAAATCAAAACGGTACAGTAGACGTGCCTAATACTATTTTTTAATACATAGTATATATCTTTATTCACAATAATGAATATAATTTATAGTCTAATCATCAATTAACTATACTATAAACTAATGTTTATTAAAATAATATTAATTAAATTAGAATTTTTCTATAACCCCACTTCTTCTTGAGTAATTTCAACCTTTTTAATTGGTATCGCGTATTTCCATCTACCACCTTCTTTACAGAGAAAGTGACCATCCTCAAATGCCACAATATGCATTATAAAGTCACTGCTGACATTGATAATAGTCTCCATAGCATGCTCAGCACTTTTATGACTCACAGCGCACCACACTTGCTCATCACCGCGCTTTAGCATAGCTCTAGTTAAATCACTCCCTGATAGTCTATTATTCATGTCTCAACCTTTATTTCTAACAGTTAATTTCAGCTTCCAATGTTATACTTTAATAATATGTTTTTATGTCTACTAATGTTCACGTATTGTATATAGCATATTGCGTTCGGTAAACTGACGTAAAGAGAACTCATAATTCTAGTTAAGAGAACAATTTCGTATTTTGATGATTATAAATCTCATGTATAGCACTATTAACCAACCCGTCATCGAGGTGTTTTTTTATTGGCTTATTAATTAAATTATTTGCAAGCTTTGAGGTCGTAGGATGATTAACGTCCTAGCAATTTTTCTGGTTGAAGCGTAAAAAAATACATACTGATCTAAAAAGCATAAGTCTTTTATTTATTTTAATGTTGCCATAGAAAATATTAGAAACTTTTTAGTTGGCGTGGTGCTCTTTCTTATGATCTTTCAGATGCGCGCCATTAGCTATCAAGCGTTTGATCTCAATATTGCGCTGGTGTGCATTTTGTAGGCTCACTAGTGGATAAGTGCCAATAGTGAAGGCTGACGGTTTGTCTTGCCACCTGTAGGCGCTAATCCATGACTTAACGCCTGTATAACGCACCCATAGTTGCAGTCCGTTACCATCGCTGTGCTTGTCAGGTCGCTTTGTATCAATCGAGGTGCTACTGGGCTGTAGGTAGCTTATTGATAACGGTATGAGTTAAGGGCATTGGACTATCCTTTGTTGGTATTGAGCGTATGTATAAACCCTAATACCAACATTCTATATGGTTCGCCATACCTCTATATAAACCTCAATACCTGAAAAATGCCCAAAATAAAGGGCTAACCGTCTATGACGGTTAGCCCTTTATCGTTGTTTGGTGGAGATGGCGGGAGTTGAACCCGCGTCCGCCAGCATTACGCTCATGAATCTACATGTTTAGTTTCTGTCTTTAGTTTTAATCCGCACCGATCCGACAGTCAGGATGGATTGGACGATTCTCTACTTTTGAACCCAAGCGATTGAGACAATCACTTGTGGCGAGCCTACATGCGGACGCTTCAACTTAGTTGACCAACTGTAGGTGATCAGCAACCAAGTAAGCAGGGTTTAAGCTGCTAGAGCGTAAGTTTCGTCGTTTGCGACTATAACAATATATGTTTGATTAACGAGAGGACATACACTCTCGACATGCATCATTGAGTTTCATCACCAGCGTCGAAGCCAGAACATCCCCAATAAGACTGACTATTATATAGGACTTACCCATAGACTTTCAACCTATAAGCAGTCCGTATTACATTAAGTTACAGCTTAAGGTGCTAAGCCAAAACTTTATTCATCCATTTACCGATATTTTGGATTTGCGGCATGCAAACTTGATGCGCCATCGGATAGTTATGATAAACGACACTGTAGCCTTTCGCTGATAACAACTCCTGTGCCTGCTCACCTAAAACCACAGGAACAACAGGGTCGTGCGTACCATGCTCTATTAATATCGGCATGTCTTTATTGGCGGCGCTGTATTTGATATTGTCATTGGTCGCAAAATAGGTAGATAGTGCCATCAAACCTGCTAAGCGCTGCGGATAGCCGAGCGCCACATGATACGCGACTGCCCCGCCCTGCGAAAATCCAGCAATGACAATATGTTCAGGTTTAACACCGCGCTCGATTTCACGAGCAATCAAGTCATGGATTTGCTGTGAGGATTCTTCGATCTGCGCGATATCGACTTTGCGCTCAAGGCTCATCTCTAAGATATCATACCATGCGGGCATGACCATGCCGGCATTGACCGTCACTGGTCGATTAGGCGCATGCGGAAAGATAAAACGTACCGCCATGTCATCCGCAAGACCTAACTGTGGCACGACTGGCTCAAAGTCATGACCGCTAGCGCCCAAGCCATGCAGCCAAATCACGGCTCTGTCTATCTTTTTTTGTGAGGGATTATGTTCGACAATAACGGCATCTAAATAGTTACTCATGTTTTAAGTTCCTTTAACTGATAAATAAAACCAGATTTATTTGTTTGATTAAGCAAGACGTACAATATTTAAATTAGAATATATAACCTGAATCATTACAGTTTTAAGCATGCATAAAAAAACCCTCTAACGTATCTAATAGAACAGCAGTAGATGCGGCAAAGGGCAAATAAGTGTATGGCAGAAAATCTAAGTAATCGATTGGACTGGTTGCTTAATATCCGCATTTTGACCACGATGACGCAGATAATGATCAAGCAATACAATCGCTAACATCGCTTCAGCAATGGGCGTTGCTCGCACACCTACGCAAGGGTCATGACGACCTTTAGTCAGCATCTCAATCGCTTCACCCTCTGTATTGATACTCTTGCCAGCCGTCGTAATACTAGAGGTTGGCTTCAATGCAATACTGACGCGGATATCTTGTCCTGACGAGATACCGCCCAAGATACCGCCTGCATGATTAGCCGTAAAACCATCGGGGGTCATCTCATCACGAGCGCTATGCCCAAACTGTCCAGCCACCGCCATACCATCACCAACTTCAACGCCTTTAACGGCATTAATACTCATCATCGCATGGGCAATATCAGCGTCTAGGCGGTCAAATACCGGTTCACCCAATCCTACGGGCACGCCACTGGCGACAATCTCCAAACGTGCTCCGCAGCTCGTTCCTTCACGGCGCAAGCTGTCTATCAAGACTTCAAAGCGGCTGACTGCTTCTTGATCAGCACAAAAGAATGGGTTGCTATTGACAAAATCCCAGTCGATTTGACTTGGGTCTAGCACTTGACTGTATTCCGAGCCAATTTGGGTAACATGCCCGCGCACTTGTACACCTAAGCGCTCATGCAAGTATTTCTTAGCGATAGCACCTGCCGCCACACGCATGGCCGTTTCACGCGCAGATGAACGCCCGCCGCCGCGATAATCGCGAAAGCCGTATTTCATACTATAGGTATAATCGGCATGACCGGGGCGAAAAGTGTCTTTTATTTCACTATAATCTTTTGATTTTTGATTGGTGTTACGAATCAAAAGCCCAATCGATGTGCCCGTCGTTTTACCTTCAAAGACGCCAGAGATAATTTCAACTTCATCAGATTCACGGCGCTGGGTCGAGTATTTAGATGTCCCAGGTTTACGGCGATCCAAATCTACCTGCAAATCTGCTTCACATAATTCTAAACCTGGTGGCACGCCATCGACGATAGCCATCAGGCCTGCACCATGCGACTCACCGCACGTCGTTACCGTAAAAACCTGTCCAATACTATTGCCAGCCATATTTATCCTTAAACAAATGAAGTCGATTTTTAATTGCCGATTTTTAATTCTAGTGTCAATGTCAATCTTGATTTATTGATTGCTATCCAATAATTGTACATAAGCGGCAAATAACTGGCGATGGGTCATGAGCTCATCATAAGTAATGGCAAAGATACCATGACCGCCGTGAGCAAATCTTAACCAATCAAACTGAATCTCAGGATAAGCCTGTTTTAATGCCCACTCACTATCGCCCACTTCACAGACAAGCAACCCTTCAGGGCTTAAATAATCTGGCGCTTCAAAAAGTATGCGATGTACCAAATCCAGCCCGTCTTGACCGGCTGCGAGCGCATGTTCTGGCTCATATAAAAACTCAGGGGGTAAATCTGCCATGATAGCGGCATCGACATACGGAGGATTGGTGACAATCAGCTCGTATTGATGTTCAGCAGGAATCTTAGCAAATAAGTCAGATTCAATCACATTGACTTGATGACCTAGGTCATGATGATCGACGTTGACCATCGCGACTTCCAGCGCCCCTTTATCGATATCGACGGCATCGACCAGTGCATCGACAAAACGTGTGGCAAGTGCAATAGCAATACAGCCAGAACCGGTGCATAAATCTAAAATACGCTCGGGCTGTGATAGCTGTTTAATCTCTAAGCCATGATCATAAAAAGCCGGCGCTTGATTATTGATACTAACGCCTATCGGTTTTGCAAGCTCGCTCACTTCAAAGTACGGATGGAACTGCTGACGAATCAGCTCAGCGATAGGCGAGCGTGGAATTAGAACGCGCTCATCAACATAAAAAGGCAAGTCACAGAAATACGATAAATTAATCAAATAGCTTAATGGCTTACGCTCAGCGATGCGCTCTTCTAATAAACTCAGTACCTGCTGCTTCTCTGATGTGGTCAGGCGGCAATCCAAAATCTGATCATTGGCAGCCCAATCTAAAGATAAAGAATGCAACACAATAGCAGAGGCTTCAGCGAACTCATCTGTCGTTCCTTGAGCGACCACCACATCATAATTGCGTAGCTGGGTGACGGCAAAACGAATAAAATCACGGATACTGACCAGCTGCTCACGCGCCTCTTCAAGCTCTGTATGCAGGTTGGCAAACTCATCGTGCTGACCGAGCAGACCGGTCTCTAAATCATACTCCGGCTCATTATCCAAGCCTTGCGACTCATCATCAAAGTACTGATTTTGAAACTCTTCTGCGCTCATGGTTTGGTCTTCTGACATATCGCACCTTACTGATTTACATGCTTACTAACTACATGCGGATGGGTTAAATCGCTTTTAATTAGCAGCTGATTTATTAAATAAAAACTCGTCACCCATTATAGACGCAAACGTCATGATGCGCCAATAACTGTGTATTGTACTGACTGGGTTTTTTACGGCAAAGCAAAACTGCCTATCTACTTGCTTACCGACTAATATAGTTAAATTTAGCAAGTTTAGGTATTTGGGAAAATGAGATTGAGCATTAGGATAATATTTGACTATAAAGTAGAAAATTAGCCATTGTAGCAATAATTAACGGCAACCCTATATCCAGCATGACTAAATTATTTCCCAACTGTAGTGAATACGTCAACAGTTGACGTTTAGCAAGCCCTAAACGAAAAAAGATGTGTCAAAAGTTTGCGAAGCATCCAAATTATGCGCATAATAGCGCCATTAGTTATAACCATAAGTATGCCAATATGATGAAAATGAAGCCTCTTATTACCGCCATCTCAATTGCTATCGTTAGTGCCAGTATCAGCGCTGTTGCTGCACCTGCCGACACGACGCGCACCTTACCAGTACGCAAAGCTGACTCAATGCCTAGCATCGCTAAGAAAGTGAGCTTGGATGTGCAAGAAAGCCGTAGCAGCTCAATTGATGCTCGTACTACTGTGCAGCCAACTGTCAATCAAGCGAATAAAGCCAAGCCAGCTGACCGTATGACTCAGCTGATTGACTCAAAGCAAGAAGCTGAAGCCAATTCAGCAGCGGTTAGCGCTGATAATATGACCGTGGAAGAACTGTCTCTTAAAGATGTGCAGTCTGATAGCACTGACGATATCAGCGAAGGTCAAGCCGTTGCTGCCCCTTCTACATCGACCGCTGATAGCGCAAATGACCCTGCGATTAAGAGCATCGAAGATATCGACGGTAAAAAGCATACCACACTGAATTTATCTAATTATGCCAAACAAGTAAACGGTGCCACATGGACACCGAATATGAAAGTCAACTCGGCAATGACCATCAAGATGCAGGCGCTATTGGATTGGAACCACGCCTCTCCTGGTGCTATTGATGGCGGCTGGGGTATGAATAGTAAAAAAGCACTTATTAACTTTCAAACCATGAAAGGCTTGCCAGCAACGGGTAAAATGGACCAAAAAACATGGGATGCTTTAAATAAAAATATCCCAGCCAATAAGCCGGTGCTCGTGACTTATACCATCACCGAAGACGATGTGAATACTAACTTTGCTAATATGCCTGCAGGCTCAGAAGCCAAGTCAAAAATGAAAGGCTTATATTATCAAGACATTAAAGAGATGTTTGGTGAGCGCTTCCATATGGATGTGCGCTATTTAGATAAGCTGAATAAAAACAAGCAATATAAAGCGGGCGAAACTATTACTGTTTTGAATACCCGTGCCCCGCTTAAGCAGCGTATCAACCGTGTGGTTGCCAATAAAGCCGATAAGACCTTATATGCTTATAACGATGATAAGCTGGTTGCCACTTACCCAACCACCATTGGTAGTGACGCCACGCCATCACCGCAAGGTTCGTTTAAAATCATTAACAAGGTAAAAATGCCTTGGTATAAAGCAACCGTTGGTAAGGGCGCCGATAAAAAAATCCATATGCTACCACCAGGCCCAAACAGCCCTGTCGGTGTTGTATGGATGGGCTTATCGAAACCCTCATATGGTATTCATGGTTCACCAAAGCCTGAAGGCATCAGCCGTCAAGCCTCGGCAGGCTGTGTACGTCTGACTAACTGGGATGTGCTAGAGGTTTATGCTAATATCGAAAATGGCGCAACCGTTGAGCTCAAATAGTTAGCAGTTAATGCAAATGAATAAAAAAGACCTTGATATGTATCAAGGTCTTTTTTTGTTTAAAGCAATACAAACTCTTTTAATACAAACTACATGCCAATAAAAAACAGCCTCTTTATTAAGGGCTGTTTTTTACTTTATACACGATCAAATACACAGTCAAAAACTAAGCATCATTTATTTTTATTATTGATAGCTTTTTGAAATCGATTGCTTTTGAAAAATTACGCTTTATAGCCATCTTCTTTACCAGTGATACTACTGACTTTTTTGGTAAAGATAAGTGCGGCAGGAATAGACGCCAGGAAACCTGCTGCTACCGCTATTTGAATATGCGGAATCTCGTTAAAACCCGTGACCAATGCGCCAATCATAAATACGCCGATGGTAACGGTTGCGGCTATCGAATAGATGACAGAGAATAGTGGCCAGTTCATGATATATTCCTCATTTATTGTGTGGGTATAACACCTTTATACACTAAATCCATACAAAAAGTAAGTGTTTTCTTATAGACCCGCAGCCCATTCATAGCAAGTGATTCATATTAAAAGCCATATTATAATTGTTGATTTGCGCCAAGTGTTTTTAATAAGGAGAAAAGCAGTATATTGGTTGTTTTTATCTGCTCAACTTCTCTGTACCTCTCATCCTTGAGTCGCAAAAAGTTCATACGCTATGATGCATTTATCATTACAATAGTGGATTTCCTGTACTCTTACATGCACTTTGCCACTTGCATTTGCTAGTTTGCACTCTTCCATCCTTACTCATTAGCTAAGTTTGCTTCTATGACCTCATCTAATACTGACACTACTAACAGTTCACTGCCTGTCGATAAATCCCAAAACGATTTTGAATCTAAAATCGTCAATATCATTAATGATGACATTGATGGCATTGATGGCATTGCTGAACCAGCAGCACAGGATGCGGCTGTTGAAAATGTTGATGCCGACAATAACAGCGATAAAGAAGTTGCCAAAGAGTCGGCAGCGGCGCAAGCACCAGAAGCAAAGATAAAGATGGAAACCGTGGCGCCTGATGTGGTGGTTGCCTCATTAGAAACCCCTGACACAGACTCTCAAGCCGTGAATGATCATACAGAGTCGGATTTTCTAAGCACCGAGGAAGATTTTTTTCAGGACGATGCCGATGCAGAAGTAAGCGTAGAAGCTGATGAAACGGATTTTAGTCAACAGCATTCAAACGATGCACAGGCTCATAAGCTGCCAGATGCAGAAAACACGGAAGAAAAAGAAGCGCTCAATCAGGAACAAGCAGCTGTTCCTACGGCTAAGCCTCAAGCAATGAACGATGAGAAAAACATCAACAAAAATGAGCCGCCAATTAATAAAAAGCAAAACAGTACTCAAACCGCTGCTAATGTTTTAGAAGAAGATGAGGTTAGCGATGATAACCATAAGAGCGCTGAAGAAGACAATGAAGAAGGCGAAGAGGTAAAAGAAAAAAAGGAAGCCAAACTTGAATCTTATAAGCAGTTTGTCGCCGAGCAATTTAGTAATAAAAAAGTAGACTATCCAGAAGTGCGCGTTAGGATTGAGGCCAATGCGCTGCCGAGCAAAATGTATTTCATCATGAATATCCTCTCGGCTATTATCGCAAGCTATGGACTGGTGACCAACTCAGCGGCGGTGGTCATTGGGGCCATGCTAGTTGCCATGATGTTAGGACCTATCACAGGGGTGGCATTAGCGATTATTGACCATCGTATGCCGCTACTACGTAAGTCACTTATTACCGTGTTTCTAGGCATCTCTTTGGTGGTATTGGTGGGCTTTATCGTCGGCTGGTTACACAAAGACCAACCGCTAACGGCAGAGATACTATCGCGCACGCAGCCGACGTCGATGGATTTGATGATTGCCCTTGCTGGTGGTACGGCTGGTGCTTATGCCATGGTTTCTCCGCACCTGTCGGTGGCAGTGGTTGGCGTCGCGGTGGCGACAGCGTTGGTGCCGCCCCTTGCTGCCAGTGGCATTCTATTTGCCAATGGCGAGCTTCAGCTTGGGTTTGGCGCACTCTTGCTGGCTATGACTAATATCCTTGCCATTCAATTTACCAATGCGCTGGTATTATGGGTTTTGGGCTTTCGCCGTTTGGTTAAAGACGATTATAAGTCCAACACCTATTTGACTTTTTTGCAGCGCAATGCGGTGACATTATTGTTATTGGGCGGATTAGGAACCTATTTGACCATTAATCTACAAACCAACGCCAAACAGCAAGTGTTTGAAAGCAGCGTCAAAGAGACGATTAATAGCTACTTTAGTGATAAAGGCAATGTGCTGACCAATACGCAGTTTGATAAAAGCGACACCAATCAAGTCGTGCGCGCGGTGATTCGCGGCGAAACAACGCCCAGCTCCTACGATGTCCGTCAAATCGAAGCGATTATCAGCCAAGATATGGCCGATAATTTCCCTGACTATCTACCTATTCGCTTGCAGCTACGCTATATGCCTGTACAGGTGATTGAGTCGCATCCACTCATTCAAGATAAACTCGATAAAACCGATGTGACTATACTAACCAACTGATTTATTTAACCGGCAATTCATTTAACCGGCTATTTATTTAACTGACTAATTGACCCTAGTCGGTTAATGCAATAACGATAATGCGACAACCTTTCTATAAATCCTAAAATATTTATTTGAAATAAAGCGATTTAATGAAGACAAATATTCAATGCAAGCGCCTGCTTAATAACGAAACTTAAGCCATATTTACCCGGTGTTTGCTTATGAATCTTCAACACCCTTGGCACGTTTGTGCTAAAATCGCTTGCAAAATTATTTTACTTATTTTACTCAATACATCCGTCAGTAAGGAGCCGCTGTGAGCCAGCCATTTCGCTCAGCCGATATTCGTCAAGCTTTTATCGATTTTTTCATAAGCAAGCAGCACACCCCCGTCGCCTCGTCGAGCTTGATTCCATACAACGACCCGACATTACTATTCACCAATGCCGGCATGAATCAGTTCAAAGAAACCTTTTTGGGCATGGAGCCGCGTGACTATACGCGTGCCGTGAGCTCACAAAAATGCGTACGTGCCGGCGGTAAACACAACGATTTGGATAATGTTGGTTATACGGCGCGCCATCATACGTTTTTTGAGATGCTGGGTAATTTCTCTTTTGGCGATTACTTTAAGCAAGCTGGTATTGCGTATATTTGGGAGTTTTTAACCTCAGATGAATGGTTGGCAATCGATAAAGACCGTTTGTATGTGACCATTTATGCAACCGATGATGAAGCCTTTGATATTTGGCATAAAGACATTGGCATCCCAAGTGAGCGCATTATCCGTATTGGTGATAATAAAGGCGCGCCTTACGCCTCTGATAACTTTTGGACGATGGGTGATACCGGTCCATGCGGTCCTTGTACCGAAGTATTTTATGACCATGGCGCTGATATCGAAGGTGGTTTGCCGGGTACGCCTGAAGAAGATGGCGACCGTTATATTGAGATTTGGAACTGTGTCTTTATGCAGTTTAACCGTCAAAAAGACGGTACTATGCTGCCGCTACCAGCCCCAAGCGTCGATACCGGCATGGGGCTTGAACGTATCAGTGCCATTATGCAAGGCGTCCATGGCAACTACGAGATAGATTTATTTGTCCATCTAATGGATGCGGCGGCTGAGATTTTAGGTATTGAAAACGAGCAACAATCTTCATTAAAAGTCATCGCCGACCATATCCGTGCCGTGGCATTTTTGATTGCTGATGGTGTCACCCCAAGTAACGAAGGTCGCGGTTATGTACTGCGCCGCGTTATTCGCCGTGCGGTGCGTCACGGTAATAAGCTTGGTGCCGATAGCGACTTCTTTTATAAAATGGTCGCGCCGCTTGTCGCTGAGATGGGCAGCGCCTATCCTGAGCTAAAAGATAAGCAAAGCGTCATCGAAAACGCCATTCAAAAAGAAGAAGCCCAATTTGCTAAAACCCTAGCACAAGGTTTACGTCTGCTTGCCAGCGAGCTTGAAGGTCTAAAAGACGGTGATACGCTCTCTGGCGAGGCGGCATTCAAACTTTATGATACTTACGGCTTTCCCGTTGACTTGACCGCTGATATCACCCGTGAGCGCGGTATTGTGATTGATGAAGCGGAGTTTGATGAGCACATGCAAGCACAGCGTGAACGGGCGCGTGATGCCGGCAAATTTGATGTCGATTACAGCAGCGTTATCCAAGTAGAAAACCCAACGACCTTTATCGGTTATGAGCAGCTTGAAGAAGATGGTGTGATTATTCATGCCCTTTATCAAGATGGCAATCCAACCGAGAGCTTAGCTGAGGGTATGGAAGGCGTTATTGTTCTTGACCGTACACCGTTTTATGCTGAAGGCGGTGGTCAGGTTGGTGAGCTTGGCGAAATCCGCAGCGCAACCGGTGTTTTTGAAGTGCAAGATACCAAAAAATCTGGGCAAGCTATTATTCATTATGGCGTGGTTACCATGGGCGAGATTAACGCCCAGCAAACAGCTGATGCACAAGTATTATCGAGCATTCGTGCCGCTAGTGCCAAAAACCACTCGGCCACGCATCTATTGCATGCCGCGCTAAGACAAGTATTGGGTAATGAAGTCACACAAAAAGGCTCATTGGTTTCAAGCGAGGTATTACGTTTTGACTTCTCCTATGACAAGCCCGTTAGCGATGCTGAAATCAGCCGTATCGAACGCCTTGTCAATGAGCAAATCCAAGCCAATACCCCTGCCCGTATCGAGCATATGTCTATCGATGAAGCGATGAAGCAAGGTGCGATGGCGTTATTTGGTGAAAAATACGGTAATGACGTGCGTGTCCTAACCATGGGTACCGACAGCATTGTTGATGGTCAGCGTCAGCCGTTCTCTATTGAGCTGTGCGGCGGCTTACATGTGCAGCGTACCGGTGATATTGGTCTGTTAAAAATTACCAGCGAATCAGGTATTGCTGCTGGCATCCGCCGTATTGAAGCGGTCACCGGCATGAATGCGATTAAAAACATTCAGCAAAGTGAGCAACAACTCAGCGAGCTTGCCAGTCAGCTAAAAGTGAAACGTCCAGAGGTTGCACAGCGTGTGCGTACCATGGCGGATAAGCAGCGCAATTTGGAAAAACAGCTCGAACGTTTAGAGCAAAAAATCGCCAGCGCCCAAGCCGCTAATTTGCTTGATGACGTGCAAACCATTGCTGGTACACCCGTGCTTATCAGTACTTTAAGCGGCGTTGATGGTAAATCCATCCGTACGCTGATGGACGATATCAAATCAAAACTTCCTGATAGCGTGATTGTATTGATTGGTGATAAAGATGAGCAATTGGCATTAGCCGCTAGTGTGGCAAAATCTGTTACCGCTAAAGTAAAAGCCGGTGATATCATTCGTCATTTGGCAGGTGAGCTGGGTGGTAAAGGTGGCGGTAAGCCTGACTATGCCCAAGGCGGCGCACCAAAAGCTGCCAACACCAGCGCGGTTATCAATGCGCTACCTGCGTGGATTGCAGAGCAGCTTGGTTAAGTATTAAGCTTAGGCTAATAGATGATTGGTTATAACGGTTATAACCAATCGCCATACATCTAATGCTTGCTAGCACTTAAAGTTATGCCGCTAATATGGTATAAAGTACCACGCTTAGATGCAGGTCAGCATATCTAGTCACTAGCTATAAATAGTAAAACAGCAGAGCGTAAAACAGCAGAAAGTAAAATACAGGGCGCAGTTTTTATAATCCGGCTTTATCGTTATTAAAATGAATCTAGCACTGTCGTTGCAAACAGCGCCATGATGGATTGATGTCGATAAGTAACAGATGGCCATTGGTGAATAATAGGTAGATTTTTATGGCGTTAATAGTACAAAAATACGGCGGCACCTCGATGGGCAGTATCGACCGCATCAAAAATGTCGCCAAACGAGTCAAACGCTGGCATGACAACGGTCATCAAGTGATTGTGGTGGTGTCTGCCATGAGCGGCGAAACCAACCGTTTGATCGATTTAGCACGCCAAATCAGCAGCCAACCTGACCCACGCGAATACGACCAAATGGTCTCAACGGGCGAGCAAGTTTCTATCTCTTTACTTGCGATGGCGATTAAAGAGCTTGGTATTGGCGCACGTTCATTCACCGGTCGTCAAGTCGCCATTAAAACCGATAGCGCCCATAATAAAGCGCGTATCGAAAGCATCGATGATAAAAACATCCGTGAGCAACTAGATGCGGGCAACGTCGTTATCGTCGCAGGCTTCCAAGGTATCGATGAAGAAGGCAACGCGACGACATTAGGTCGCGGCGGCTCTGATACGACAGGTGTTGCAATTGCCGCAGCATTGGGCGCTGATGAATGCCAAATCTATACTGATGTCGATGGCGTTTATACCACCGACCCACGCGTCACCTCAAAAGCCAAAAAACTTGAAAAGATTACCTTTGAAGAAATGCTTGAGATGGCAAGCCTTGGCTCCAAGATTTTACAGATTCGCTCAGTAGAGTTCGCTGGCAAATACGGCGTGCCACTGCGCGTATTATCTAGCTTTGATGAAAACAACGATGGTAGCTTCGACCAAGACTTTCAAGACAATGTCGGCACCCTAATTACGATAGACGAAGGAGACAACATGGAACAGGCAATCATCTCAGGTATCGCTTTTAATCGCGACGAAGCAAAAATAGTCGTGCGCGGTGTGCCTGATCACCCTGGTATCGCCTCTGCCATCCTAAGCCCTATCGGTCGCGCCAACATCGAAATCGATATGATTGTCCAAAACCTATCGACCAACGGCACCACTGACTTCACCTTTACCGTCAACCGTACTGACATGGATAAAACCATGAAAGTGCTAGAAGATGAAGTGAAAGATGAGATTGGTGCCAAAGAGATATTGGCCAATAACGAAGTGGTTAAAGTGTCATTGGTTGGTGTTGGTATGCGCTCGCATGCTGGTGTTGCAAGCCTGATGTTCCAAACCTTGGCTGAAAACAATATCAATATCCAAATGATATCGACCAGTGAAATCAAAGTGTCTGTACTTATCCAAGAGCAGCATTTAGAAAAAGCGGTCAAATCATTGCACACGGCCTTTGGGCTTGACCGTGAAGACGGTGACAGCAAAATTGCTGGGTTATAATATTTAATGGCTAGCGTTTATACATTGTAAGCATCAGCACTTTAATAAAAACCAAAGCGGGTTGCATACTTGTTAAGCAAATAACGATTGATTATTTTTAGCAAGTTTTAATTAAATAGAGTCTTATTAGGCTCTATTTTCTTTTATTACTATTGCTAAGGTAAGTATATACCTAATAGTTTTGTGAAAACCCGTGACAGTATCTGTTATGCCCCCTATAATGGGGCTTTCATTTGGGCTAAATGAATCTACCTATCATTACCGCTATTGGCACCACCTTAAGCATTGTTTTTATGATGAATACCTTGCTTATTTAGTGCTGCGGTGATGTCCTGTAATTGAGACGCAATCTGATGAGTAATAATCTGTTGATGCGACATAAGGAGTGTGACGCATGTTAATTTTGACACGCCGCGTGGGCGAAACGCTAATGATTGGCGACGAGGTCAGTGTGACTGTCCTAGGTGTCAAGGGCAATCAAGTACGAATCGGTGTGAATGCACCTAAAGATATTGCCGTACACCGTGAAGAGATTTATCAGCGTATCCAGCATGAGCGTACGGTACAGTCGCAAATGCAACATCTTGAACAAGGCAGCTTTGCGCCTTCATTCGATGATGAAGACTATTTCAATCGCTAAATGGTTCGCTTACTATCTAACTATCAATAATTATTGGGCATAAATTAAGCACCCTATTTTTGCTTTCTAATCTGCTCTGAGGTCATGTATTTATGAGTATCCGCCAATCAGATGTATCGGCTCTACTTAATGGTTTGAATAAAAAAGCCATTGGATTCAATGATGTCATCAGCTTTATTGATGATTTTTATCGCTATGCACCAGCGCCTTTTGTGAATGGCTTGATCCATAACGCTGCAGGCGAAAACGAAGGCAGCGCCAAGATTTTTGGCTTTGCTAAGCACCATGGCTTAAATCAATTAGACACCCTAAAGCTGTTCGGTGAGCATTATGCCAAGGTTCAAGCGACCCCAAAGGGTACGGACCATGCCAATATCCGCAATTTCTTACATTGGGGTTGGCAGGGGTTCTTAATGGAAAAAAATCCATTAACGCCGCGTCCAAGTGTTGATACCAGCGCGCTATAGTGATGTAGCTATGTAGTGATGCCATATTGATACATAAAAAAGCCACGCTATCATCATAGCGTGGCTTTTTTATATGCATTATTTTTTATCCAAAAACTTCGATGTTAATCTATTTATTGCGAAATTTGACCGGCTGCACCGCACCTTTAGGATTGGGCATATTGGGATAATGATGCTCGTGTTCGACATCACATTCAGCGCCCACAATAGAGCCATCGTCTTTTACAGGTTTATGGATATAACCGGTACGCTCGGCTGGCGGCAGATGCTCATGCTCCCAAACCATCACCGCTTGCATACAAGTTTCGCACTGCTCAGGCGTGAGCTTACGACCATCTGGCCATTTACCTATCTCAATCGCCAAACGGAATTGATCGATCACTTCGGGGGTGACACTTGCTAATATCGTTTGTTTGTCCATCTTACCTACTCTCCACTACTATATTTTATATAAAAAGCCTTATCAGACAGACTTTTTATCATCGATGCGCTTATTCTTCTATAATATCATCATCAACATCCATACTGAATTCTTCGGCATGGACGTTCCAGTGCAACTTGGTGCGGCAGGCCTCATAAAAATCAAACCCAGGTGGATGTAACAAGGTCAGCTTATCAGGATGCTTGCGAATGTACAGGCGTTGCTCTTGGTCGAGCGGTATGCTGGGCTTGCCATCGGCGCTCACCTGCGGCTGGGTGCGATTGTCCTCATGGATACGAATACAAATCTCACTCGTCCCACTCACCACAATCGGGCGACTAGACAAGGTGTGCGGGTGCATCGGCACCAAACAAATCGCATCCATACTCGGGTGAATGATAGGACCACCACCAGAAAGTGCATAAGCCGTCGAACCCGTTGGCGTTGCGACAATAAGCCCATCACTATGCTGGCGGTAAACATCATGACCGTCAATTTTCATCTGAAAATCAATCATGTGCACCGATTTACCCGCATGTAATACCACATCGTTAAGCGCCATATCTTCATGAATAATCTTGCGACCTTCACGAATCTCCATGGTGAGCAAAAACCTATGGTCTAACTGATAATCACCCATCAATACTTGGCGTAATTTAAAGGCGGCTTCATCAGGCTTTACATCGGCTAAAAAACCAAGGCGACCACGGTTGACCCCCAATACAGGGACACGGTAGCGTGCCAGTGCTTCAGCGGCATGCAATATCGAGCCATCACCACCGACCACGATGACCAAGTCACAAATCTCGCCAATTAAACTGCGCTTGACGATTTTGACGCGCTCAATCTCAGTCAGGTTTAACGTCGGTAAATTGGCCGTTTGTACATCCATAATCAATGTTAAATTCATATCATTGATGGTTTGGGCAATCTGCACCAAACTTTGGGTCACGCTACGTTTTCCCGCGCGGCCCATCAGACCGATACGCCTGAAAGCAGGATTTTTGATAGCGTGGAACAGCTCTGATTCATGTAAGTGCGGCAATCGGGCGGACTGCGCTGAGTTTTCCATAAAACGACTCGGCATAACGGTAAAGTACAGGGCAATGATAGCGAGAAAACAGCGCTTAGACTAGCATGTTTATCAATTATCGTTGTTAACTGTCGTAATTGACCCCATATATCTTCTATCATACGCCACTTTTAGGCGTGTTTGTTTAGCTACTCACTATCGCACCCTATTTCTATATACATGGGCGAATCACCGGCGTAATAGTCGTTGAGAGCCTTGTATGCTGTCACGCAAACACAGTTGACAATAATAGCGGTTTTGCTAAAGTAGCTGGCATCTCAGTTATTTATATTTTATTAAGGACATTTTTATGGCCAATCCTATTGTCAGTCGTGCAGAGCTTGCCGTTGGCGGCGCGCCGATGACGGTTAAGGGCGTGATTCAAAAAACCAGTCTATTGCTTGGCTTATCGGCGATTACTGGTATTGGATTTTTCTTTTATGCGTTAATGGCAGGCCTATCACAAGGTTTTATCACCATGGCGGCTTTTGGTAGTATGTTTGCCGCCTTTGGTCTTGCTATTTTCATCACCTTTAAACCACAAAAAGCCAAATCCTTTGCCGTACCTTATGCTTTATTAGAAGGTATCTTTTTAGGTGGCATCTCGCTATTCTTTATGCGCATGTACCCAAGCGTGCCAGTTACTGCGATGTGTGCGACCTTTGTCACCGCAGCTGTGATGCTAGGGCTATATCGTTCAGGTTTGGTTAAAGTGACTGAAAAGTTCCGCTCAATCGTCACCTCAGCATTGATTGCCATCATGCTTGTTTATGTGGCGCAGTGGGTATTGTCTTTAGCGTTCGGTTCGAGCTTACCCTTCTTATTTGAAGGTGGCGCTATCGCTATCGGCTTTAGCTTATTCGTGATTGTTATCGCCTCTTTTACCCTGTTATTAGACTTTGATAATATTGATCGCGGTGTAGCGATGGGCGTCTCAGAAGACTACGAGTGGTTATTTAGTATTGGTATCCTTGCAACGTTAGTATGGATGTATATCGAATTTATGCGTCTGCTAAGCTACCTACAAGACTAATCTAAACCCTGTTTAGTAGTTATTTAAATAAAAAAATCGTCTTTTATAAAGGCGGTTTTTTTGTGGGTAATTTTCAGGAATTTATTTAAATGGGTTTAAGCTGGTTTAAATTAAGCACGCTTTAGGCGCAGCGCATTTAATACCACAAGTAACGAGCTTAGCGACATACCAATCGCCGCAAGCCAAGGTGGTACATAGCCTAAAGCCGCCGGTATCAAAACACTACTATTATAAATGAGCGCCCAACGCAAGTTTTGCTTAATAATACGCTTGGTCTTATCAGCGATACGTTTCGCCGCAGTAATAGCTTCAATCTGACCATTTAGGATAATACTGTCACTCGATACTTGCGCTAAATCTGCCGCGCCCGCAATTGAGGTTGAGACATCGGCTGCGGCCAATACTGGCGCATCATTAATACCATCGCCGACCATTAATACAACCGCGCCTTTTGCTTGCAGCGCTTGAATATGATTGACTTTATCGGTGGGTGATAGACCGTTATAAGCGGCTTTCATGCCTAAGTCCTCAGCCATTATTAGCGCTTGCGGGCTTGGGTCACCGGTTAGCATGACCGGTTCAATACCAAGCTCTTTCAGCGTATCAAGCATCGATTTAGCACTATCACGCACCTTATCGTTAAAGTAAAAACAGGCCAGCGCTTGCCATGCATTTGACTGACTATCCTGACAAGACAATACCACAGCCGAGCTGGCACGATGAGTAACCAAATCAATGACTAAGTCATGATTATCACTATTCGCTTTATTCAAGGCAAAATCCACATGCCCAATACGATATAGCACCCCATCAATCATCGCTTCTACGCCGCCTGCCGGATAATATTGCAAGGCTTGCGTAGCTGGGAGGTGCAATTGATAAGCGGCAGTGAGCAGAGCGTGAGCAATCGGATGGCGACTACCGACTTCGAGCGCGGCGGCAATCGCTAATAGCTTGTCCTTTTCGTCACTAGCATCGTTTATGTCTATTTTATCTGTCGTCGCGACATTAGCGGCTATTAGCTCGATATTTAATAGATTGGGCTTACCATAAGTCAGCGTACCGGTCTTATCAAACGCCACATGGGTAATCTCAGCAAGGGTTTGCAAAGTATGCCCACGTGTGGTTAAAAAGCCATAACTCGCCAATCGATTGGTCGCTACCGTCAGCGCAATCGGTGTCGCTAAGGACAGCGCACAAGGACAGGTCGCCACCAAGACTGCAACCGTCGCCCAAATCGCTTGGCTTGGGTCAACGATATACCAGCCGATAAATACCAAAGCTGACAATACTAAAATCCGTGCCACAAACCAACGTGCCAGCTTATCTGCTTGTTGAGCAAGTTTTGGTTTCTCGCTCATGGCACGGTTCATCAGCCTGTCTATCAAACCTATCTGGCTGTCTTCTGGCAATGCCGTCACTAGCATCTCAAACGGCTGACTGTCATTTTGGGCGCCGCCAACGATATAATCGCCTTGGGTTTTGATGATTAAATCACCCTCACCTGTCAGCAAGCTTTGTGAAACGGTAGCGGTTGGGCTGAGCAAGATACCATCGCTGATAATCTCTGAACCAGCCTCCACCATGATGATGTCACCCACTTGCAAGCTATGAGCGGTCACCATCTGCTTGTCTTTTTGCTTGTTATTTAGCGTATGCTGCGTTTTTGAGAGACTGGCGGGCGTATTATTGGATTGCTGCCAGTCTTGGGCGATACGCAAGGTCAACTGCTGGATATTGGTATCCATGCTTTGCATAAAGTTGGGCATCAATTTTGCTACAGCGCTTGTGTCATTAACCGCTAAATCATTATTTGGGTTAGCAGCTTGTTCAGTGTCATTATCAGCAAGGGTTTCATTAAGCGCATTTTGCTCTAGAAGCTGCAAGATACGCGCAGCGGCGTCTTTATCTTCGGCAATTTTTTGCACTAAGACAGGCTCGACCACCACCAAATCATTGGCCATGGTGGCTGCTTTTAAACGTGCATTATGCTCAATATAACGCCCAGCCAATAAGAAGAAAATGAACATACTGACCGAATCATAGTACGTCTCCCCTTGCCCCGTGACGGTAGCGTAAAGACTGGCAAAGAACGTCACCACTAAGGCGATACTAACCGGCACATCCATATTGACTTGACGGGCACGAATCGCTGACCATGCTGAAGTAAAAAACGGCACACCCGCATAAAAGAATACCGGCGTACTCACAAATAACGACACCCAACGTAGAAAGTCACGTTGGAAAATAAGCATGTCGCTATATTCACCAAAGTAAATCGCGACCGCATACATCATCGCTTGCATCGAGCCGAGCGCCGCGATACCAAGCCGCAATAGCATCTGACTGTTATGACGTGCCAGCATAGCCTCATGGGTATCTTGCCGATAAGGCTTGGCTTCATAGCCAATCTCATTGATAACGCCCAAAATACGACTAATCGGCAGCTTATCTTCGTTCCAAATCACCCGCATACGCTGATTGGTTAAATTTACCTGACATTGACTGATGCCATCTAACTCATCTAGGCGCGACTCAATCAGCCACGTACAAGCAGCACAGCGCAGATTATTGACTGATAGCTCGGCTACCGACATACCGTCTTGGGCGTAGACAAATTGTGATTTTATCTCGTCGTGATCATAAGCTTCGAGGCGAGTCAGCTGGGTGGGCAAACTGGCCGTACGGTTAATCTCTGAGCGGTCAAGATAATATTGCTCAAGTCCCGCCTCAACGATACTTTGCGCAGCCAACTGACAGCCCATACAGCACATCTCACGCGACTGACCCAATATCTCAGCATGAAACGGCGGCTGTGGCACAGGATCACCGCAATGAAAACAGTGACCAGCAAGCGGCAGCACCAAACCCTCAGTAATCGAGTGGTCTTGATAATGACGGTTGCTGCTTGATGGCATTGATGAGGGAACACTGGACATAATCGCGCTTATTTCCTTTCGACAGGTTTACTTACAGCCGACTGGCCTTTAGTAAACTTATCATGATTAACTAGAGTCAATCCCTATGTAAAAGAGCTGCTTAGCAAGGCTGTTTTTTAACACAGTGTTTTGATACAGCTACTTTACATAGATATTGGCGTGACTGGCATAAACAAAATCTCAAACAAAAACGATAACGGCTCATTAATAGCATTGGCAGCATAGATAGCATTAATAAAAAGCATCATAAAACAAATGGCGGGAAAAGTATGATGCCACTGCTTTCAATGATATAAGTGACGTAAATGGTAAATTGCTGGTTTGGCTAGTGCTTTTAATACAGCTTATATAGTTTATCCAATTCAAAAACGATGCAGTAAAACTGGGATAAGTTTTTCGAAGCCTCTGTCGGCATCAGCACAGCAAGCGAGAAAAAGTTATCCCAGCAGAATCCGCCTACCAACCTATTGCTTTTGTTTGTTATTGCTTTCAGGTAATAGCAACTATATGGCATCAATACGCTCTATTAAAAGAGTCTAAAGCTTGCGTAAAAACCTATTAATATACCATTAAGTATTAAGATAACCATTATACTATAAGCAGGTGCGCTAAGCAGCATAACCCTTAGTCGCATATAGTCGCGCCATCTCCATGTATCCAAAACCCGTATAACGAATCTCTAGCGAACGCCCGATGAATGCGCGCGTTGACGATGATAGATTGAAAAAATTGTCAATTTGCGTCATTATGAGGCAGTTTTTTATCCCAGAATGGTGTGTCATCAGTGCAAAAATCTAATTCTAAGCAACCACAGTCCTCTAAGCCTGCTATCAATACGCTACCTTCACAGCAGCGCGGCATGGTGTTTAGTAGTATTTTATTAATTGTCATTATCGCCGGTATGGTGCTGTTGGCGCTGTATTTGGTCAAACTTGATCGCACCATTACCCACAAGTTTGAGGGTAAACGCTGGGATATTCCTGCCAAGGTTTATTCGCAGCCGCTAGAGCTATATCAAGGCGCGAACGTCGATACAGACACGATGAAAAAGTGGCTTGAGCTGCTTAATTATCAAAGCAACAAGTCTTATGATCGTACGGGTACTTATCATAAATCCGGCAATACTTACTTTATCCATACGCGCGGCTTTACTTATAGCGCCAATGATGTCGATAAAGAGCAAGTTATCAAAATGACCATTGCTGGCAACAAGATTGAATCGGTACAAAGTACCCAGCCGGCCAAAACTGGCATTATTCGTCTTGAACCGGTTAATATTGGCGGGATTTATCCAGACAGCAACGAAGATCGTATGGTGGTGTCGCTAGACCAAGTGCCGCAGCCACTGATTGACGCCCTAATCGCTACAGAAGATCGGGGATTTTATGAGCATAAAGGCGTATCGATACGTGGTATCGCCCGCGCCGTATTAAACAACTTTACCGGTGGTTCTAGGCAAGGTGGCTCAACCATCACCCAGCAGCTGATTAAAAACTTTTATCTCAATTCCGACCGTACCATGAAACGCAAAGCCAATGAAGCTTTGATGGCGGTACTACTTGAGCTGCATTATAGTAAAGATGAGATTCTGCAAACCTATTTGAATGAGATTTACTTGGGTCAAAATGGCAATCGCTCTATCAATGGTTTTGGCCTTGCCTCGCAATTTTACTTTGATAAACCACTTAAAGAGCTGCGTTTAGACCAACAAGCACTGCTGGTCGGTATGGCAAAAGGACCGAGTGTTTATAATCCGCGTCGCCATCCAAACGATTCAAAAGCGCGTCGAAATACAGTACTAAGCAATATGTTGGCGGTCGGCTCGCTCAGTCAAGAAGACTATGATAAAGCCATCGAGCAACCACTTGGTGTCGTTGATAAACCCGTTGAAGGCAAAAGCCAGTTCCCTGATTTTCTAGATATTGTTAAGCGCGAATTAAATAAAGTTTATTACTCGGATGACCTGAAAAACGAAGGTCTGATCATCATCAGTACCTTAGATCCTATTGCTCAGTTAGCAGCGGATAAAGCCGTCGAGAGAAAACTTGGTGAGCTGCGCCGCCGAGGTAGTAAGACCAAGGATTTACAAGGCGCTTTAGTCAGTGCCAACCCTGAAACGGGCGAGCTGGTGGCAGTGGTCGGTAGTGGCAGTGAATTTACGGGCTTTAACCGTGCTGTCGACGCCAAACGCCAAGTTGGTTCATTATTAAAGCCGATTATCTATATGACGGCGCTTGAAAGCGGGCGCTATAATTTGGCAAGCTCGGTTGATGATTCGCCGATTACGGTCAATCTTAGTGACGGTACTGAGTGGAATCCTAGGAACTATGACAATCGTGACCATGGTTACGTGCCATTTACCACCGCGTTGTCGCAATCTTATAATCACAGCGCGGTACGTTTAGGCATGGAATTTGGCGTTCCTACCTTTGTTAAGCAGTTGCAGCGTATGGGTATTAAAGAGAAAATCCCGCCTTATCCTTCGGCTTTATTAGGCTCGGTCAATCTTAGCCCAATGGACATGCTTGGGGTTTACCAAGTGTTTGCCACTGGTGGTTTCCGTACGCCTATCCACAGTATTCGTAGCGTGATTGATGATCGTGGGCGTATCTTGCAGCGTACGGGGTTAAATACTCAGCGCAGTATCCCGCCTGAAACCAACTTTTTGATTAATTATGCGTTACAGGACGTGGTTAAAAACGGCACGGCTAGACGCATACAATCGCTTGGCAGCAATTTAAATCTTGCTGGTAAAACGGGTACTACTAACGATTACCGTGATGCTTGGTTTGCCGGCTACAGTGGTAACTATGTTAGTGTGGTTTGGGTCGGTCGTGATGATAATAAACCGATTGGTCTGAGCGGTGGTAGTGGCGCTTTACCAGTTTGGGTCGATTATATGAATCGTCTAAAACTGACACCTGTAGCCCTGCCAGAACCCGAAGGGATTGAATGGTTGTGGCTTGAGAACAACTCAGGCAAGCTGTCTAATGAACGCTGTGCCGATGCGCGCTACTTGCCCGTTATGTCAGCGCATCTACCAGAAGAAGCCAGCAGTTGTGCGCTAAGCTTATATCAGCAAGATCGTGCCCGTGAGCAGATACAGTTGCAAAATCAGCAAGGCTCTATCAATCAGCAGCGTCGCCGTGAAGGCTTAGATATTCCTAATGGCGCAGCAGTTGATGCGGATAACGAAGAGAACAATGCTGAGCAAGAGGGGGATTCAAGCAATCGTACCGATACTTGGTATGATCGTGCCGTTGAATGGTTCTAGAGTTTTTAAAACTTAAAAAAGGGTTTTAACATGGCATTATTTATACAGCAAACTGTCGCCGCTAAGCAGGCTATCACGGCCCAAGCTACTAAGCAGACAAAGCTTATTAATAGTATCGTTACGGTCAGCGCCCTTATCGGCATGCTGAGTTTAAGTGCCTGCCAGACAGCGCCGACGGTGATGACAACCTCTGCTGTACAAACTTCACAACCAATAAATAAGCAAACTACAGCGAAGCAACCGTCAACAGCGACTCAAGCACCTATTGTTAAAAGCAGTACCCATGCAACCAGTCCTTATGAAAGCAATGACTATGAAGATGAGGCTTATGAATACCCTATCGAGCCTTATACGCCGCCTGAGCAGCCCACGGCAACCAACCCATTAACCGAAGCAACACCGGTTTATACGCCGGCCTACACACCGTCTACGCAAAGTCCGATAGTCACTCAGCCTGATAGTCATGATGGCTCTGATGCCATAATCCTCACGCCTTCTCGCGAAGATTACATGATATCTGAGCCATCTATACCCTCACATAATGAGCTATTGGAGCGGGCGCGGCAGAACTCACAGCAGCGCAGTCAGCAAAGCACGACCAATAACAGTAACCTGCCAGCCTTTCGTAATCTTATGCAAGTGGGTACAGGACAATTAAAAGCGGGCAATCTAAATGGCGCTGAAAGCAGCTTTACGCGCGCGCAGCGACTTGCGCCCAAGTCATCAGCCGTCTATTTTTATTTGGGACAAGTAGCCCTTAAGAAAAACCAACCACGTAAAGCTGAAGCAATGGCCCGCCGTGGTCTGACGGTCTCTCAAGACAGCAGTCGCCGCCGTGCACTGTGGCAAATTATTTTGCAATCAGGACAAGCTCAAGGCAACGCCCGCGTGATAAAAGAAGCCAAACAAGCACTGCGCTAATCACACACGCCCTCGTATTTACCATGACGACTGACTATATAAGCGCTAAAATAGGTTTATATAGTTAGTCGTTAATTTTTTATCCCGTTTAATGATTATTTTCTTACACCCCTTTCATTATCCATTTTTAATTTAACATTAAGGTTACCCTTATGGCATGGCAACAACTGCACTTACAATGTGAAAAAAATAACGTCGATCTTGCTGAGGCACTGTTATTAGAGGCAGGCGCTCTATCAATTGCTTTAGATGACGCCGGCGATCAGCCTTTATTTGAACCACTTCCTGGTGAATCGCCATTATGGGATGAGGTCATACTCACAGGATTATTCGATGCCACTACTGATGCAGGCAGCCGCCAAGCGATTGAGCAATTAAGTCATGAAATCGGCGCACAAGTACAAGCTAGCCGAACGTGGGTCAGTGCTGTCGATGATAAGGATTGGGAACGTGAATGGATGTCCAATTATCAGCCTATCGAATGTGCCAATAACTTATGGATTGTGCCTAATTGGCTGACACCGCCAAACCCTGAAGCCACCAATATTATTATGGATCCAGGTTTGGCTTTTGGTACCGGCTACCATGCCACTACCCGTTTATGCCTTGATTGGCTGACAGAGCAAGATCTGACCGATAAAGTCGTCATCGACTATGGCTGTGGTTCGGGTATTTTAGGGATTGCTGCGCTTTTGTTGGGCGCTCGCCAAGTTTATGCCGTTGATATTGACCCACAAGCCGTGCTGGCGACCAATCAAAATGCTGAGCGTAATCAGGTTGATAATCGCCTGCAAGCATTTTTGCCAGAAGACTTCAATAACTACTGGCAGCAAAACAATATTAAACCCGTAGAAGTCATGGTTGCCAACATTTTAGCCAAGCCGCTTATTGGCTTAGCGCCTTATTTTGCCACCTTAATGGCACCAAAAAGTCGCATCGTATTAGCAGGTTTGATTGAATCCCAAACCGAGCAAGTTACCGAAGCATATCAGCCCTACTTTGCCCTTGATCCTAAGCACGCTTTTACCGCGCAAGAAGATCAACATTGGCAGCGTTTATCTGGTACATTTACAGGCTAGCAACATTTAATTACATCTGTTACGATAGAGGAGCAGTTAAATGTTGTGTATTTAACGCTGCTCTATAGTTGCCTGTGGGTTATGATGGTTAGCATATCTAAATTGACATTAGAATGATTGGCAGCGATTGGTGAGTGGCTATACGGTATTAACATGCGGTATTAATACTTATACCTTTTTGGATTCTGACCCTATGACTACGCCAATAAAAACCCAGTGCCCTCATTGTCATGCTATTTTTAATATTAAAAAAACTCAGTTAGACCAAAAAACAGCAAATGTCTGCTGTGAACATTGTCAGCACAGTTTTTTGGTCAATAACAACCTTATCGTCACCGCTGACACAGAACGCCCGCTTGAAAATATAGCAAGTGAAGATAAAACTGCCGCAGCCGCTACTTCCAATATTTCTATTCATAAGCAAAATCCTTCTGTCTTATCAAAGACAAAATCAAAGCCAAACATCACATCAGAGCCAGCAGAAGCAGATATTCTTATTCATGATGATATGATTGAGGATGAGGTGATTCATGATGGCTTAATTTATGACGACATGGACACTGATGGTTTTGAAGATAAAGATGAACATGTAGAATATGACTCATTAGACAGCATGGATGCATGGTTGACTCAAGCCGCAGATAGCAACAATAGCAACTCTGCCGCTATTATGGGTAATCAACATGCAAGAAGTACGCCTACCTCATTGAATAAAAGCACGCACTCCTCTATTAATCCAATAGCAAATCCTGCTTTAGCAAGTGCTGCCTTAAAAGAGCAGCCATCAGCCGCACACGTTGCTCTGAGCTCAGCCGCAGCCAATGATATTCATGCCAATATCGACAACAATGCCGATGAATCATGGCTTGAAAAACTACTCAAAGAACAAAATAAAAGTGAAGATGCGCCAAAAGACCAGACTGATTTATCAGAGCTGCTTGCCAGTATGGGTGTCTCCCTCAAAGACGAAGACCATAGCAAGGCGGCACGTCTTAAACAACAGCAGACACAAGCAAAGTTTTCACCAACGCCTGCTAGGCGGTCGATTGCCTCGTTGTTATGGACACTTGGCTGTCTGGTATTAGCGCTGCTACTATTTGCCCAGTATGTCATTTTTAATTTAGATAACTTGGTTAAAAACCCTGCCCATGCAGAGCGCTTGCAAAAAGTATGTGCTATCGCGGTTTGTAGCCTACCCAGCGCTAATTTAGCGGCTTTGAGCACAAGTGATGTTAGCCATCAACCCAGCCGTATTAAAACAGCCAGCTCATTTAGCGATATCAGCATCACTTTAAACAATCAAAGCCCGCAAGCACAATTACTTCCTCATGTAAAAGTCAGTGTCTACGGTAACAAGGCGCTTATCGGAGAGTTTATCGCGGCGCCAGAGGATTATTTATTGAGTACGCAGAGCCAATTAGGCGCGCAAAGTCGCAAACAGCTCTTGTTCACCGTACCAGTTGCCAATACTCAAATCAGTAAAGTGAGTGTTACTCCTGTTTATTAACAATCTCACTTATTAAAAATAACCATTAATAGCCAAATGACTTATGCAAGAATAACCACATAATTTATGCAAAATTATCTTTTATAAAAAGACAGCTCTTATTACAGAAAGTTCTTAGTAAGGGCATCGTTTATCAAAAATACGATGCTATCCAATAACATTAAAGCCAATCGCTCTAAAACAGTCTATTAAATAGAAATAAATAGCTTCAATGCTATGGTAATGCCCAATCTATTGCTGTGATAGGCGATGACTTTGTTATAATAGCGCTCAAACGCCTTATGGTTTTTCTTTACGCTCAAGGACATTATCTTATGGCACCACATGCACAGTATAATGCCAATCATTTTGACAAAAATGCTGAGAATCCTGCTGATTACTATAAAGAGGACTACCATCGCTCAATTCACGAGGTAGAGTCTTCTTTAGACAATAGCATTCATGTTCATGAACCCCTGCGGGTGCATGTAGAACGTGTGGTGCGGCAGTATTTTGCGATGTTAGATGATGAGATGCCAACAGACTTATATGAGCTTATTTTAAAAGAGATAGAGCAACCGCTGTTGTCTGTTGTCCTTGAAAAGAGCCGAGGCAATCAAACCAAGTGCGCGCAAATTTTGGGGCTCAATCGCGGTACGCTACGCAAAAAGCTAAAAATCTATGGTTTAATGTAGAATGGCTTAGCCTTGCTGCCTCTAATTTTGCTTAGATGACCCATACTTTTGCTTAATAGTGCTAAAACCATGGGCGCGCTGCCTTTATTTTCCAGTGCTTTTTAACGGCCACTTTTAATTATCATTTTTCAAAGCCGTTTTTCAAAGCCACTTTTCACAGTCATTATTTATGGCAAAGCTAGAGTTTATGATCTTATCAATCACGATACACTCTGTACTACTTGCCATTATTACCTTGCCAGGCGTTTACGTCAGGCTTTTTTTTATGGAACTTTTTTTATGAGTACAACCCCACTTGCCCTACTCTCGGTCTCCGATAAATCTAACATCGTTGAATTCGCTCAAGGTCTGCTAAAAGCAGGTTTTGGCTTACTATCGACCGGCGGCACTTACCGCTTACTGACCGAGCACAACGTCGCTGTGACTGAAGTATCAGACTATACCGGCTTCCCTGAAATGATGGACGGCCGTGTTAAAACCTTGCATCCTAAGATTCATGGCGGCATTTTAGGGCGCCGTGGTACCGATGACGCGGTGATGAGCGAGCACGCCATTGAACGTATTGATTTGGTCGTCGTCAACCTTTATCCGTTCGCAGAAACCATTGCGCGTCCTGACGTGACCATGAATGATGCGATCGAAAATATCGATATTGGCGGTCCTACCATGGTGCGTTCAGCAGCAAAAAACCACGCCCATGTTGGTATTGTGACCGATCCTGCTGATTATACGCGCGTACTCGAAGCCTTGGGTGAAGGTACAACACTGACCCATGCCCTACGTTACGATTTAGCGGTTAAAGCCTTTGAGCATACGGCACAATACGACGGTATGATTGCAAACTTCTTGGGTAGCCGAGTTAATGAAACTCAAACGCCAGAGAATTTCTCACGTACCTTTAACGTTCAACTTGAAAAAGTACAAGACCTACGCTACGGTGAAAACCCGCATCAAAACGCTGCTTTTTATGTTGAAAATCATGCGCTAAAAAGCAAGCAAGCGTCTATTGCAACCGCGCAGCAATTGCAAGGTAAAGAGCTGTCTTATAACAATATCGCTGATACCGATGCCGCGCTTGAATGTGTTAAAGCCTTTAGTGCACCCGCTTGTGTTATCGTAAAACACGCCAATCCTTGCGGTGTGGCCGTAGATAGCGATCAAGTAGCGGCTTATCGCACCGCCTTTAGTACCGATCCTGAGTCATCTTTTGGTGGTATTATTGCCTTTAACCGCCCATTGACGGTTGCTGCTGCCAAAGCCATTATTGACAATCAATTTGTCGAAGTCATCATTGCCCCAAGTATTGAAGATGGCGTTCTTGAAGCAACTGCGAGCAAGAAAAACGTGCGCGTCTTGGTTTGTGGTGAATTACCAACGCCTGAGCAGCGCGAAAGTCAGCTTGATTATAAACGCGTCAATGGTGGTTTATTGGTGCAAGAGCAAGATTTGGGCTTAATTACTGCCAATGATTTAAAAATTGTCACGGACGTCCAGCCAACGGAAGCGCAGATTGCTGATTTGTTATTCAGCTGGAATGTCGCTAAATATGTTAAATCTAACGCCATTGTTTATGCCAAAGGTCAACGCACTATCGGTGTTGGCGCAGGTCAAATGAGCCGTGTAAATTCAGCGCGTATCGCCGCTATCAAAGCTGAGCACGCCGGTCTTGCTACCGAAGGCGCGGTAATGGCATCAGATGCCTTCTTCCCGTTCCGTGATGGTATCGATAACGCTGCTGAAGTCGGCATTGCTGCGATCATCCAACCGGGTGGCTCTATGCGTGATGACGAAACGATTGCCGCCGCAAATGAGCATGGTATCGCCATGGTATTCACTGGTATGCGTCATTTCCGCCATTAATCTGCTGTCAAGATAATGCTGTTAAGACAAAATCATTAAGAATAAATAAGAATCGTATTACATAAAAAAGCCACTATTAATAGTGGCTTTTTTACATTTAAGATTTGATAAAGCTTATTCAGACAAAGGGTTTAACAAATGCCCTATAGGTCGCTTAACGCCCTTGCGCATTGGCCATATTGGTTTTATTAATTTCAACTTTGTACACCATACGTAGATAATCTAGATAATCTTGCAGCTGATCTTGACCTAAATTATCACGAATAATGGCGGCAGTTTGGGCTCTTTGGGCATCAGATAACGGCGATTGCTGCTCTGTTTTGATGCGATCACCGACCAATAACGTCGCACCCATCTCAGTCTCGCTCGCTACTGCCACCACACCATTGGCGGCGGCTTGCTGACTAAAGGCTAAGCCGCGCTCTTTTTCGGTCAATTGCGTGGTCTGACGGTTGATTTCGCCCAACGCTTGCAGCTTAACTGGTTGTTTGACAATATCAGCAGGCGTCTTAATCCCAGCGGCTAGTTTCTTCGCCTCTTTTAGTGCTAGTGCCGTCGCTTTTTGTTGACGCAATATCTGCGTAATTCTTGGCGTCGCTGCTGTCAAAGATAAGGTCTTCGTTGGACGATAGTTACTTGGTTGTACCCATACCGTGCCATTACCGACCTCAATACCTGCCGTCACTGCTTGGTCTTGAATGGTAAACTCATCAAACGCTTGCTTAATCACTGCAGGCTGCGCCAAAGCAGATTGATTGTTTTCTTTACGATAATCTTTGATACGTTTTAATGCGACGTTTTCTTGCTGAGCAATGTCTTCAATACTAAAGCCATCTGCTGCCAAATCGTTAATCGCCGTCACTTTATCCGCATACATTTCCTGACGTTTGTACTCTTTGGCTTTAGCCGTTAACTCTGCACGCATGCTGTCTAGACTTGGTATTTTGCTACCATTATCTTCAGTCACAGTAAATATCTGATAGCCAAAGCTGGTCTTTACAGGCGCGCTGACATCACCAACACTCAAGCCTTCAAGCGCTTTTTCAACCGCTGGGGCGTCATTACCAAATACCGAGGCATTAAAGCGTCCGATATCGCCACCCGTTTCTCCTGATGGATCATCAGATTCTGTCTTAGCCAGCTTAGCAAATGACTCACCTTTAGCAAGACGGGCTTTAATCTTATCAGCGCGCGCTTTGGCATCTTTACCGGTTAGCAAGATTTGGCTAATTTTACGCTCATCAACGACAGCCAGTCCTTGCTTATAAGCTTCATACTGCTGCTGCACATCTTCTTTACTAACCTCATTAACCTCAATGGCCTGCGGGCTCAATTGCAGGTAAGCCAAATCAACCATGGCAGCGCTTTTTAACTTGTCTTTATTGGCATCATAGTAGGCTTGGATATCACCCTTGCTCAACTTTACTTGTTCAGCATAGTCCTGCCAATTAAAACGATGCAGCCAAATATTGCGCGACTCTAGCTGCAGGTCAATCAATTGACTGACCGCTTGCATTGGATATACCGCTGTGCCTACGATACTGGCGTTGAGCTGGTCTAAGCTTAACTGATTGCGGAACTCTGCAAACAGCTGGTCTTTGGTCATATTGCGCTGACGTAAAAAGTTTGAAAACTGATCGTTAGAAAAGTTACCTTCCGCATCTTTAAAGATTTCTTCTTGGCGCAATAAGCGATTGATGGTGTCATCAGAAACCGTCATACCAAGCTTACCCGCCTGCTGCTCTAGTAAAGTGCGATCAATCAATCCTTTTAAGACTTGCTCGTGGAGCACATCTTCATTTAATAAACTGGCATCATCAACTTGGTCTAAAAGCTCGGTACGGCGGTTATTTACCGCAGTCTGATACTCGGACAGTCCCACGCTTGCGTCACCTACCTGAGCGATTTGGTTGGGATCGACCCCGCCTCCAAAGTAGCTTTCGACACCCAATAGAGCGAGCGGCGATAGGCATAAAATCAATAAAATGCGACCTGGCCAGCTTTTTAAAAAATCGCGCAATTTATCCATAGTTATCTCTGCTTTATTAACCTATATTGATGAAAGACCATTGTAATACTATTAATAATATCAACGCTGTATAAGCAGGCAATGGTAAGAAGAAGAACGTGTGCAGTCTATCGTTGCAAAACAAGGCTTATTGACAAAGCTTATAGCAAAATTTTTAAAACCTCTTGTTTAAACAACACATCTATCGCGCGCCCTATGATACGTGATTTTTAATGCAGACTCAAAATATTCACGCTACTATTCACACTAATTGACACAAACTATAGCACTAAAAAAAGCACCTAATCTCTAGGTGCTTTTTTGCTACATCACTCATGACTTAAATTGTACTTTAATTGTGCCTTAAGCCATGAGTTGCCATTCTCAATTTACTGCCAACAAACGCTGTTGTTATTCGTGTATCACGTCGTCAACGAGCATCTGTGTATCATAAAATAGCTTAAATGAAATGGCGTAAATAAAACGGCTTGTTTTAAACGGCTTAGTTTAAACGCTCTTTCAAGTTTTTACCCGCTTTGAAGCTTGGTACTTTGCTTGCTGGAATGCTAAGCTCTTCACCAGTCTTAGGGTTACGGCCAGTACGAGCCTTACGGTCTTTTACGCTAAAAGTACCAAAACCAACCAATGAGATGCTATCGCCAGCTTCTAGAGCTTCGCCAACACTTTCCATTACTGCATTCAAAGCTTCGCCAGCTTGAGTTTTATTTAGACCACTTTTCTCGGCGATGCTATCAATTAATTCTGACTTATTCATAAAATTTCCTTCAAGTTTTAGGGGGTAAAAAAACGCTCACGCCAAGTATTGTATCGCTCTCAGAGTACTTAAGCAATAAAAACCACCTGACTGGCGTATAAACAGGTTTCGCTTTGTTAACGTCTTTATAGCAAGGCAGCATAAGGAGCGCAAGCGATTTTACATATTTTTGTGCACTCTACTACGTATTTGACACCCAATGTTACTCAAAACTGCTGCAACTTTTTTGCAAAATCGCTATTTTAGCTTGTGTATTTGGCTTAGGTCTTGTGTCATTTGACGTAGGAAATCAGCTTAGCCAGTTAAACACTATAGCTTGTGCACAAACAATTTAGCTTGCGCATAAACAATGTCATCAAACGCTTATTAAAGCGCTTAATAACCTGACTGCGCTGCTAAAAACCAATTTTTATCGATAAAAATAACTGCCAAGCCATACTAATACATTGTCAGTCATAAATACCAGTGTCTTTATTGACTGGCAAATTGTAAGGTAATAAATTAACAACTGACAGAAACGGGCGTTACTTTTTATTATAAAGGCGTTACTATAAGCGCAATTCTATTGTACATTTTGGGTCGACTTTGATCCTTGCTTGTCCTTTTGTCTTTCATTTACACCATAAAAACGGATTATTTACATGAAGCGTTCTACGTTGTCTCACTCTCTGCTTAATATCATATTGGTGTTTATCGAGTCGGCGCTGACCCTGCTGTTACGCTTAGACCCAGAGCTCCGTAAAGCCGCTTATCCGCTTGCCAAGCAAGAGACTGTCGTCGCGCTAAGATTGTACTTACCGCATGTGGAAGTTTTTGCCACTTTTAGTACCAAAGGCGTGTTATTGGACGACCGCTTGCCTATCGGACGTACTGAGCCTGACGTTGTTATCAATGCCTATAGTATTCAAGTGATTAATGCCATCACCACCCACGACAGCGAAACCACCGAAAAGCTACAAATGCGTGGGGAGTCGGTGCAAGTACAGTTGGTGAAGCAGTTTATTATGCAGCTGGGTCTTGGTAGTTTGATTCAAGGCGTGATTAAAAAGATTAAGGGCGGCAAAAGCAAGCCCAAGCCTACCGAAGCTGAAAAGGCCGATAAAAAAGAGAGCTATAAGCTGCGTATTAAAGAACAGCAAACTCAAATCACCACTTTGACCATCAAAAACCGTGAGCTTGAGACCACGGTAAAAGAATTACAAAGTAAACAGCAGACCTTTATTATTACGAGCATAGTCGCTGCTGTTATCGCCATTGCCGCTATCATCGCTCTATTTATAATGACTTAACTTTTAATAATCTAATTCGATAATGAATGAGCTTTACAACAATGCACGGCCGCTGATCGCTTATAAATACTGATATTTCATACAAATCGTTTTTTTAAGAATATAATAGCTTCACATCGACGTAGCGTTTAATAATACTTAGCATTATTAAACGCTTTTTGTCATATATAGGTCTGCTCTGATATCTTTCTCTGATATATAGCGGCCACGCTATTGCGCACTTTTCCTCCTCGCTACTCCTCTTTCATATTTGCCTTTAATATCTGCGTCATTGTTTTTATCAATCATGGTCATAAGTTGCACTCACCATTCAACCACACTTTAATCTTGACTAAATTACTCGGGATTGATTATAATGACTCTATCGTTGCACACATCGGGTAAACCATCTGCTGTTTAATAGCGACAAGACACCACTTAGTCGATAGATGATTTCCCTTAATAGAAGTGTCAATACTATTAAGTATTAAATGCTATTAGCTATTCATAGTTAGCTGCCAATAAACCACTTATGCTTTATAAGTAATTGATGGCATAAATGATTGCTAGCAGCACACTTCTAACAATACGACATGACTAAGATCGTTGTTAAATAAATTTATCCTTAAAAGGTTTGGAGATAATATATGCGTTTGACTACTCGAGGCAGATACGCCGTGACCGCTTTACTTGACTTGGCATTGCAAACCAGCCAACAAGAGAGCGCCGTCTCTTTATCAGACATTGCTAAGCGGCAATCGATATCTATCTCTTATCTTGAACAGTTATTTTCCAAACTGCGTAAGCGTGGTTTAGTCACCAGTATTCGCGGTGCAGCAGGCGGCTATCATCTGGCCAAACCACTTGATGAGATTGATGTGATGAGCATCATTTCTGCCGTCGATGAATCTGTGGATGCAATGCAGTGCGGCGGACGCGGCGACTGTCAAAGTGGTACAATGTGCCTAACGCATGATTTGTGGTGCGCTCTATCTAATCATGTTGAACAGTACTTGAAAAATATAACATTAGCGCAATTATTAGACATGGAACACGTGCAGTCAGTCTCAGACCGTCAGCACCTCTCTTTTCCAAAAGAAACTTCTATGAAAGACATCAATACTATTACCCTATCGACCAGCGAGGCAAACCCAGCATGAGCCAACATAACAACCTTATATACTTAGATTATGCCGCCACTACGCCAGTTGCTAAGTCAGTCGCTGCCAAGATGAGCGAATATCTGACAGTAGACGGCATCTTTGGTAACCCAGCATCACGTTCACATGGCTATGGCTGGCAAGCGGAAGAAGCGGTAGAAACGGCTCGCGGGCAAGTGGCTGAAGCAATTAATGCTGACCCACGCGAAATCGTCTTTACCTCGGGTGCGACAGAATCAGACAACTTAGCCATCAAAGGCGCAGCACACTTTTATCAGTCTCGTGGTAAGCATATTATTACCAGTAAAATTGAGCATAAAGCTGTTTTAGATACCTGCCGTGAGCTTGAGCAAGAAGGCTTTGAGATTACCTATCTTGAGCCGCAGCCAAGCACCGGTTTGATTTTACCAGAGCAAGTGAAAGCCGCTTTACGTGACGATACGATTTTAGTATCACTGATGATAGTAAATAACGAGCTTGGTACGATTACCGATGTTGCAGCGATTGGTGAAATCACTCGCGAAGCGGGCGTTATCTTCCACGTCGATGGTGCTCAGTCAGTTGGTAAAGTATTGGTCGATCTTGAAAAGATGAAAATTGACTTAATGAGCTTCTCAGGTCATAAAGCTTACGGTCCTAAAGGTATCGGTGCATTATTCGTCAGTCGTAAACCACGTGTTCGCCTAAAAGCGGAACAACATGGCGGTGGTCATGAGCGCGGTATGCGTTCAGGTACGTTGCCAACGCACCAAATCGTTGGTATCGGTGCCGCATTTGCTTTAGCCAATGAGCGCTATGCAGAAGACCATGCTCACGCGGCAAAGCTACGCCAAAAACTGTGGGACGGTCTACAAGATATCGAAGAGATTTATCTAAACGGTGATTTAGAAAACAGTGTGCCAAATATTGTTAATATCAGCTTTAACTTTGTTGAAGGCGAGTCGCTTATGATGTCGCTAAAAGACTTGGCGGTATCATCAGGTTCAGCCTGTACCTCAGCCACGCTTGAGCCATCATATGTATTGCGTGCTATTGGTCGCCCAGATGAGTTGGCGCATAGCTCAATCCGCTTTAGCTTTGGTCGTTATACCACTGAAGAAGACATTGATACAGTTATCAAGCAAATGCATGAAGCGGTTGATAAGCTACGTGCCCTATCACCACTTTGGGATATGTATCAAGAAGGCGTTGATTTAGACTCGGTAGAATGGTCTGAGCATTAATATTTACCAGTAAAACTTTTAATAGTTAAAACGTCTAATGGTTATCAAATATAACCATTAGCTGAACCATTAATTAGACAATCATACATTTAGTTTTTATAAATACAGTTTTATGAACGACATGTTTGACCCCAATTATCGATGAGTAGACAAGCATTTAGCGTTAGTAAGTGACTAATTCAGTTTCATCGTCTAAATGCTTACTCATCATCTAACTAGGAGAAAATCCCATGGCCTATAGTGACCAAGTTATTGATCATTACGAAAACCCACGCAACGTCGGCAATCTTGACAAAAATGCCAAAAACGTTGGTACAGGTATGGTCGGTGCGCCAGCATGTGGCGATGTGATGCGTCTACAAATCCAAGTCGATGATAACGGTATCATCGAAGATGCACGCTTTAAAACCTATGGCTGCGGTTCAGCAATTGCGTCAAGCTCACTCGTCACCGAGTGGCTAAAAGGCAAAAGCTTGGATCAAGCTGGCGAAATCAAAAATATGGATATTGCTGAAGAATTGGCATTGCCACCAGTTAAAGTGCATTGCTCTGTACTTGCAGAAGACGCCATTAAAGCCGCGATTAGCGACTATAAAGGCAAACATAGCGCTGCTGCGGTAACTGAAGAAGCAACCAGCTAATTTAGAGCGTATGCGCTTATTAATGTAATGAGCGTTAGTAGCCATATTTTAGTAGCAGTGCTTTAGAAGCAATACTTTAATAGCAGTATTTTAGTAAAAGCCATGAGCAGTAACGTTAGAAGCTACTAACGCTAATAAGGTGACAATAACGCTCATGTAATTGTCACCTTTTATTTATTTTTTAACGCTTTATTGGCAATGTATTACTCGCAACGCTTTATTCGTACTAAGCTCTACACAAAATAAGCATTTTGCGTGAATTATTATTATCGATTTTGAGAGTCAATGGGAGTTGGCATGATTGAAATGACAGAACGCGCCGCTCAGCATGTTCGAGATTTTTTGGACAATCGCGGTAAAGGTGAAGGCATTCGAGTGGGTATCCGCACAGCGGGTTGCTCAGGCTTGGCTTATGTCTTAGAGTTTGTTGATACACCTGATGAAAATGACACCCGTTATGAAAGCCTTGGCGTTAATATTTTTATTGACCCTAAAAGTTTGGTCTATTTAGATGGCTTATTGATGGATTACGAAAAAGAAGGTCTTAACGAAGGCTTCAAATTCACCAATCCCAATCAAAAAGGTGAATGTGGCTGCGGTGAATCGTTTACGGTTTAAAGACTTAAACGAGAGTGCGCTAAACGATTGACACTCAAGCGATTAGCGCTTAAATACTGAGTTATTAGAAATCACTATTTAAAACAGTTATTAAAACAGCCCTCGAAACGACTATTGAAACGACCATTAAAACAGTAAAGTCCTCACAATAATAAATAGAAATGAAGGCAGACGATATGACAGACATCACCTCAGAAGCACAGTTTGATAACTTCTTTGCCCTATTTGAACAACCTGTACAATTTGCGGTCAATCAAGAGCATCTTGATCAGCAGCTGCGTCTGCTACAAAAACGCTTTCATCCGGATAACTTATCGGTAGCAAATGATAAAAATGCGGCAGATAGCGCGCAAGCTAAGCAACAATCAGAGCAGGCATCAGCGCTTATTAACCAAGCTTATCAAACGCTCAGTGTGCCCGATAGTCGTGCCAGCTATTTGTTAGATATCGCAGGTCAAGCCCAAAATTTGGAGCATTCTATTGCCGATTTAGACTTCTTAGAAGATGCCATGCAAATGCGTATTGACTTAGATGAGGCGATTGAAGCTAAAGAGCTAACCGCATTGCAACAGCTACACCCGCAGATTACTGAGCGTTTAGCCAAACAGTCAAAGCGTTTTAACACCGCTTACCAAAACCAAGACTGGCAAACGGCGATTGACGCCACGCAAAAGTTAAAATTCTTAGTCAAGTTAGATGCCGATGTGACCACAGGACTTGATGAAGTCGCGTCTGCTGAGCATTTAGACGATGATGACTTATACGTTTAACCTCATGCTAAGTAGCACTGTTTAACTTTACGAGTGACAAGTTTATATGAGGGTATGGTTAAAATGACAGCTGCTATCCCGTATAATTGCAGATATTAACTGCCTTTTAACTAACATTTTACCATGGCTTTCTAAGTCCGTATGTTTTTAAACGCCTACGTTTAACCATTTTTGATTATTAATAACAATTAGATTATTAATAGCAGTTAATAGTACAGCGGTTAAATGATAGTCGCCCATATATTGCCTTTGTTCCATTTCACTTATTCATTTTATCCTTGAGTTTTCTTATGTCTTTATTGCAAATTGCCGAACCCAATCAAAGTGCCCAACCTCACCAGCATCGTTTTGGTCTAGGAATCGACCTTGGTACCACGCGCTCACTGGTCGCTGTGGTACGCTCAGGCAAGGCGCAAGTTTTGCAAGCAGCGACAACGACAGATACTTTGTTACCGTCTGTGGTCTACTATCCAAGCTCAGGTAATCCAGTGGTTGGCTATGATGCCCTTGCTCACTTAGCAGATGATCCAAAAAATACGATTATCTCGGCTAAGCGCTTTATGGGTCGTAGCCAAGCAGATATTAAATTCTCCCATCCTTATGAGTTAAGTGGCAGCAAAGATGCGATGCCAGCGTTTGTTACGGCGCAAGGGGAAGTATCTCCTGTTGAAGTTTCAGCGCGTATTTTAGCAGCGCTAGAACAACGTGCCGCAAGTGCCTTGCCCGATGAGAGCATACAAGGTGCGGTGATTACTGTGCCAGCCTATTTCGATGAAGCACAGCGTCAAGCCACTAAAGATGCAGCGCAAGCGGCAGGTATCAATGTATTACGCCTATTAAATGAGCCTACCGCTGCGGCAGTCGCCTATGGTCTCGACCAACCTACCGATGACGATACTGAAAACTACTACTTAATCTATGATTTGGGTGGTGGTACTTTTGATGTGTCTATTTTAAAGCTAAGCGATGGCGTATTTGAAGTATTGGCCACGGGCGGCAATAGTGCGCTTGGCGGTGATGATATTGACCGCTTACTGACCAATTGGCTGATTAAGCAATTAAATATCGACCCCAAAGACGTAAGCTTGCATGACAAATCAATACTGGCGCAACAAGCTAAGCGCTATAAGCAAGCATTGACGGATGCTGAACAAGTCGATATCGACATTGTCGTCAATGAGCAATCTTATCAAGGCGTCTTAAGTCGCAAAGATTTGATAACGATTGCAGAGCCTGTCAGTCGCCGTACGTTGAGCGTCTGCGAGCAAGTACTGCGTGATGCCAAGTTATCTGCCGCTGATTTAGATGAAGTGATTTTAGTCGGTGGTTCTACGCGTATGCCAGCAATTCAGCAAGTGGTTGCAGACTTTTTTGCTAAAGAGCCGCTTTGCCGCTTGAATCCAGATGAAGTCGTCGCTTTAGGTGCAGCACAGACTGCACACCAATTGGTCAATGGCGATAGTGATAATGGCTTGTTATTACTTGACGTGACACCTCTATCGCTTGGTCTAGAGACCATGGGCGGGTTGGTTGAAGTACTGATTCCGCGTAACACCCCTATTCCAGTCAAAAAACGCCAAGTGTTTACCACTTATCAAGATGGTCAAACCGGCATGGTCATCCATGTGGTACAAGGCGAGCGTGAGACGGTCGATAACTGCCGCTCACTTGGACGCTTTGAGCTATACGGCATTCCACCGATGAAAGCAGGCTTTGCACGTATTGAGGTGACCTTTAGTATTGATGCCAATGGACAGCTAACCGTCAGTGCGCAAGAAACCACCACTAAGACTGAAAGTAAAATCGAAATTGTGCCATCTTATGGTCTATCTGATGAGCAAAAAGAGCAGCTATTGATTGCAGGCTTTAAGTACGCTGAAGAAGATAAAAATGCGCGCTCTTTAATTGAGACCAAAGTAGAAGCTGAACGTGAATTATTGGCACTACAATCGGCGCTTAACGAGTTTGCAGCATTAGTGTCAGCTGAAGAGCAGCAGTCATTGGCGCAAACCATGCAAGACCTGCAAAGCGCGCTTAACACTAATGATTTAGCCATTATCGAAGCCAAACAAGCCAAGTTAAAGCCACACAGTGATGCCTTTGCTGCCCGCATTATGAATCAAAGTGTTAAAGCCAGTATGGCAGGCACCAGTGCCCAAGATTGGTAGCAGATACCATTAATAATATATACGCCTAAGAAAATTACCTAGCAGTTGAACTAGGCGGACCCTTTTTATTTTTTTAATTGATTAGCAGCGGACAAATAACTTATGCCAAAAATTACTATATTACCCCATCATGAAATTTGCCCTGAAGGTACTGAAGTCGAACTAGAGGCAGGCAGCAACTTATGTAAAGCGCTGCTAGAAAAAGGCATCAAGATTGAGCATGCTTGCGAGATGTCAAAAGCTTGTACGACTTGTCATGTGGTGGTACGTAAAGGTTTTAATAGTTTAGATGAGATGGACGATATCGAAGCCGACTTACTAGACCGCGCTTGGGGTTTGGAACCTGATTCGCGCTTATCGTGTCAGGTCATGCTTGATGATGAAGATTTAACCATCGAGATTCCTAAGTACACGCTAAACCATGCCAAAGAAAACCATTAAATACTTGTAGTGTTTTATGACTTAGCTTGATTATCCAAGCTCATTTAGTTGAAAACACGCTGACAGTAGACTAAAAAAGCCAGTTATTTATCATAACTGGCTTTTTTTATTTTTACTTCTAGTAATCCTGCGTGCAAATTTAACTGTCATGCTATAAACATTCATTTTCTACAAATCACTCAAATCGGTTTCATTCTGCGCTTATTAATGACGATTGTTTTCTTGCTTACTTGCCTCTAACATCTCAAGCGCTATCGTCTGCTCTTCTTTTTCAATACGCGCCAGCGCCAGATTTAAGCGATTTCTGATATCCTGATAATCATTGTCTTGCATGTCCCTAAAGTTCAGATGCAAATTAAAACCCGGTAAGGTGTGGTCAACCCACTTTGATAACTGGCCTTTATTCTCATCAGGATCAAGTACTTGCCAAGCGTTTATTTTTTTATCAAAACCTTTGAGCTGAAAAGCACCAGCATATTCACAGTCGTAATCATGCGAGATATAATCATAGGTACTGTCACTGATAAATATCTGTCCTTTGCCAGCGACCGCCTCAAGCCTTGACGCTAGGTTGGCTTCTTTACCAATGAGGGTATAGCTTAGGCGGCTATTACTACCAAAGTTACCAACATGACAGTAGCCCGTGGTAATACCGATACGAATATACAAACCCTCAAAGCCCAACAAACGCCATTTTTGCCGCAAGGTGCGCATCTCACGGCGCATATCTATGGCCATTGCCACGCAGTCTAGTGCATCTTGACGCGGTCCGCGGCTGTTTGGTTCGCCAAAAAAACACACCATACCATCGCCAATAAACTTATCCAATACCGCACCATGCTTATTGGCAATTAACGTCATACAGTGCATATAGGTATTTAAGATATCAGCCAAATTGTCTGCGCTCAAACTCTCAGACAGTTCGGTAAAGCCAACAATATCTGAAAACATAATCGTCAGCTTGGCACGTTTATTATCGACGTTAACGGGACTGTCAGATTTTACAATTGGCTCCCAGACTTGCAGCGGCACAAAGCGTGTTAACTTATTAATCACAGAAACCATGGTATTGAGACGCCCAACCGCTTGCTGCGCTCGCGCTTCATAGTTTATATAGTCATGATAAACGTGGCGAAAATGGCACAATAGCACCAGCATACTGGCCAATAAGATAACGGGGGTAATCAAGCCTTCGTGGCAATCTATCTGAGCGCTACTTAAGGTGACACTCACATAATAAAAAACAATGACCGTGACTATGGAAACCGCTATGAGTTTTAGATGGTTTTCCGGACTGCTAAGAATAACTCGCAAGCCGATGAGCGCCGATAAGCTGAGCGAGATAATGGGGCAAAACTGTATCGAGCCGATGACCGCCGATAATAAGATAATGACAATGTTCGAGGTCCAAAAACTGGTTTGGCGACGATAGTTATAAATTAAAAGCATTAAGCTCGGCAGGCACACAATAACTACCAGCGCCATTGAAGTCGGACTAAAATTAAAATGTACAGCGAGCAATATAACCGTCAGTATTAAAACGTAGATTTCTGGATAGTCAAAGCGATAGGCATTGCTATTACCATCCTGTAGCGGAATCTTTGCGCTTGAGGTTTCTAAAAATGCCATGGTCACTATTCGCCTAAAGAAAAACCATCAGAAATCTTAATGAACATTAAAATAACGCTCATATTATCATTGAGGTCTTAGGTAGCCCTTATTAGGCAGCCCCTATTTCGTGATAAAAGATTGATCACTAACGCTCATCTTTATAAACCACTGATAATATAAGTAGATAGTAAATCTATACATTATACTGCTTTATTGCCATAGCACCTAGGTCACTGGTAGGAAAAAGCATACCACTTATCGCTCATTTGCCTAAAAAGCTCTTTAAATCCAAAGCTTAGTAGCTCTGATTTAAATGAACATTCTTAAAAGACACAAGAATGCATAGCAAGAAATAAAGACCAAAAAGCCAGATAATAGCTATCTGGCTTTTCTATATATAAAGATTAAGTGGAAAGTGAATTGATAAAAATATAATAAAATTTATTACTGAACGATAAAGCTATTAGAAACGCCTGAGTACGGCTTTATTTTACGTGTCCAGCCACTTTTCCAATCGCCTTGATGGGTCAATCGATACGTACCCGCTGGGGTGTCAGTGCTGATTCGCCAATCGATAATAGCTTTACTATAAGCCGCCCCTTCACGCTTCCAAGTATAGGTGGTATCAAAGTCGCTATCACTCAGATAATCGACCCACTGGCCATTCTCAAAACGCTGTACCTTTAAAAAACTGTCTTCGGTCCGTAGATTGTTTTTAGGATGAGCACCGCGGAATACCGCTGTGGCAACCTGACCTTTTTGATAACTGGCTTTAGGCTGACTGAGGGTTTGTCCCCAAGCTTGTTTTAAAGGCTTATCATCGAATACCACACCCGGACGCTCATTAAACGACTTAGCTGAGCGATCAGGCGGTGTGGCACTGTCATAAATCTCTGTGCCATCCCGTAGCGCTTCAGCCAGTTGGGTATATTCTTGTATATAAGCAGCAGTTTGATAAGGACCATACTCAGTAGATGCCCCTTCGTAATGCTGGGTGGCAAACTCTTCACGCGTGCTCAAATAGCCGCTATAGTTATTGGCCAAGCCATTAATGATAACGGTATCTACGCCTGAATCTCTTAGCTGCGCCAGCACGGCAGCGCGCATCCGTCGTCCAACCATCGTCGTCGGCTCACCAGGAATAGCAACGATGGCGATATTGCCGATACGCATGAGCTGAACGGGTTGCTGAGTATTAATCCAGCCCCAGCTGCCAGTCGGTAATAACACCTGTTTTTCAGCCTGACAGTCATCTTGGCTGACGGTTGAAACAATCCCAAAGGCGCCGCGCGTCAAACTTCCTAGGAAAGACTGGTCCACTTTATTGATATCATCATTAATGCGGAAGTTTTCTCGCGTCATGCCCTCATACATCCCCGGTATGTTCGATGGGCCATTTTCGCCGCCAGCAGCAAACGAGTAACCGCGGGCTGGCATACATAAGACTTTATTACCTGCGCCATTGGTAAATTTACCATCGACTTGATAGCCTTTTAAATCAACCCATCGCGCGCGTACATCCACGGGACCAGCAACCGGCACACCTTGATTCCAAAGCTCAACCGCCTTATCAAGCTGCAGTTGTCCATCACGCCTGACATTTTCCCACTCATTATCACTGCCTTGATAGCCAGGTTTTGAGTTGGCATTACCACCTGCGGCTAATACATCACCTTCATCAGCATTGGCAAAAGCTGCAACAAATGGCTTATCTGCATTTCCACCGAAAATCTTTTCAGCACCGCGCTGGGCAAAGCCTTTATTATCAGCGCTGAGATGCATAAACTGATTACTAAAGCTGGTCGGATGCAGTGCAAACCAATTAATCAGACCTACTGGCGTGCCATCGGCAGCATTTAGGCGCAGCTGAGTCATGGTCTCATTGACATTACTGTCAAAGTCTTTTGCATCAACATTATTGTTATAAGCAAATTCTGAGCGATTAAGTGTCGCACCTTTTAGCTCGCCTTGCGCCAAAGATAGCGTCCCGGGAGCCAAGGTATCGTGAGCACGCTTAATCGAGGTAACAATCCCATTGACAATAGCATTGAAGTTTTGGCTGCTATATCCTGATAGGGTATCGTCGGTACTGGCAATTTGATACAGCTGTTGATGGGAGTAGCCGGCATTGCCGACGTGGGTGTGAGTAGCAGTAAGCATGACATTATCATCATTATATAATTCGCCATAATCCGCTTTTAAGCGCTTGATGGCCTCAAGCTTTACCGCGGTAAACATCGCGCCCATATCTGCTGATACATAGACGATACGTTTACCTTGATTTTGACTATTCGTATCCTCTCCGATAATAAAAGCATGAGAATATAAGCGGTCGTTGATACCTTGCACAACCTGCCCAGAAGCATAACCAAACATGCCGGTTTCGGCAGCCGCACCGGTGATATCTGCCTTACCGCTACCAACGAGATACTGACTTGTCGGCATTGCTCTCATAGACATCGCAGAAGCGCTACGATTTAACGTAACAGAGCTGTCTGATGAGGAGGTTATATTTTCGGTAATGGTTTGCTCTGAATCAGACGGGACTGAATCGGACTGCACGGATGCCGACTGTATTGAGTCAGCCTGTACTGAAGCTGACTCCGTTGAATCTGTCTCACAGGCAGTTAAACCGAGAGCGACGGTACAAATAGAGATGAGTAACATAGAAGGTCGTAATAATGGAGGTGCAATAGAGGAAGTAGCCATCTGTTATCCTTAACATAGAGTGAAATCTTAGACGGAAAGCTTCCAATCTAAGATTAAGTACCTCGAAGCGTTTTAAATGCGTTAAATCAAGCATACTGATTAATACGCAAAAAACGGCTGCGAGTAGATAAGTTGGCTATATCCATTTAACCAACCCACTCTCTAATATAATGAATAACAGACAAATGTAAAACACTTTATGGTTAAAACCACTTAAACCATCATTAAATCTGGCTTTACAGTTTGTTTAAATAAATGTATTTAGATAAAAATCGTTTGGAACAGAACATTTAAATGTAAAATTATAAATAGTTCATTTTAAATCTTACTACTCAAGGTTTTACTGCATTTGCCAATCAAACGGCATTTGATGGTGACCACGTAATGCCATCATCAATGTCTGCTGCATCTGCGCCAATACTTCTTTGGTATAAGGGATGGCTGGCACGCCCCATACTGGATTTGGCCACTGCATGTCGTTTTGATAGCGAACGATATGATGGAAATGTAACTGCGGTACTTGATTGCCGAGTGCTGCCACATTCATTTTATCGGCTTGGAAGGTCTTGGCCAGTTGGCTTGATAACCAGCTCGATTCACGCAAAAACTGCGCTTGATCAGCCTCAGATAGCTCATATAACTCTTTGATACCTGATACCCGCGGCACCAATATTAACCAAGGAAACTGACAATCATTAATTAAACGACAGGTCGATAATGGGAAATCACCCACTAAAAAACTATCAGCAGCAAGTTTATGATGAAGTTGGAACATAATGACGGTTCTCTTGTTATGACGCTTAAATAAAAGGAATGGAAATTTAGAAAAGCAGAATTTAATTTACTAAAAAATAATACGCTTAAAAAACATTGTGCTATAAAAAATAGTAGGCTAAATATAGGGTGTCGCTATTTTATCAGTTATCCAACCGATAAAATAGCGCCATGACTGATTGTCTTAGGATGCAACATTCACCTTATTTAAATTATTTAGCGAATCTGTTCAGTTTAAAGATATAAATCAATGAAGCTAAGCTGACTCTGCCACCATATGCTCACTGAAATAGCGTAATAGCTCTTGAATTGCGCTGACGCGCTGCTGCGGGGTTGCCAGTTTATCGGCATCCTGATAACGAATGCCAGAGGCACCATTCATACGATAGCGCTGCCCATTGCTCTGAATCAATTTAATAATCGCTAAGGCATCGACCGGCGTATCAGGTGCAAACTCTAACGTCATGCTATTACTATTGGCATCAATCTTATTAATTTTTAGCGGCTCAGCTTGTATACGCAGTCCGTGAATGGCGAATAACTGCTTGGTTTGCTCAGGTAATATGCCAAAACGGTCAATCATTTCGGTACGAATATCAGTCAGAGCCTCTTTATCATCGGCATTACTGATGCGTTTATAGAACAACAAACGCTGATGCACATCGTGTAAATAATCCTCTGGTATCAACGCCGAACTATGCAAGTTAATCTCGCTGGTCAGCGACAATGGCGTACTCAAATCAGGCTCTTTACCAGCTTTAATTGCTTTTGTCGCTCGCTCTAGCATATCCATATATAAGCTAAAGCCAATCGCTTGCATATTACCACTTTGCTGCTTACCAAGTATCTCGCCAGCACCGCGAATCTCTAAATCCTCACTTGCCAGCATAAAGCCTGCGCCCAGTGTATTAGCGCGCTCAATCGCATGTAAGCGGCGCTTAGCATCGCCTTTAAGGCCTTTGATAGAAGGCACTAGCAGATAACAATAAGCCTGGTGATGACTACGGCCAACACGACCTCGCAGTTGATGCAATTGCGCCAAGCCAAACTTATCGGCGCGCTCAATGATAATGGTATTGGCATTAGGTACATCGATACCGGTTTCGATAATGGTCGAACAGACTAGCACGTTGAACTTTTTATGATAAAACTGCTGCATCACTTGTTCAAGTTGGCGCTCTTGCATTTGCCCATGAGCGACCCCTACTCGCGCCTCAGGAACCAATTCACGTATGGTTTCTGCCATACGCTCAATGCTCGCCACATCATTATGCAATAAATAAACTTGCCCGCCACGCAATAGTTCACGCAAGATAGCTTCTTTCATCAAAGCTTCTGTTTTTTGCATGACAAAGGTTTTAATTGCCAAACGGCGCGCCGGTGGCGTGGCAATAATCGACATATCACGCATACCTGAGAGCGCCATATTAAGCGTTCTAGGGATTGGCGTCGCTGTCATCGACATACTATCCACATCGGTCTGAATCGCCTTAATACGCTCTTTATGACGCACGCCAAAGCGATGCTCTTCATCGACAATCATCAAACCTAAATTAGAAAATCTCACATCAGGCTGTAATAGTTTATGCGTACCGATAACGATATCAACCTTGCCCGCTGCGAGGTCTGTGAGAACCGTCTCTTGATGCTTTTTGCCGCCGAAGCGCGATAGCGTTTCGATACGCACTGGCCAATCAGCAAAACGGTCGCGGAAATTGTCTTCATGCTGACCGGCTAGCAAGGTTGTCGGCACCAATACTGCCACTTGATAGCCAGCACTAACCGCGATAAACGCCGCGCGCATGGCCACTTCTGTTTTACCAAAGCCGACATCACCGCAAATGAGACGATCCATCGGCTGATTTTGTTTCATGTCTTCCATCACCGCATGGATAGCATTGGCCTGATCGGGCGTTTCTTCAAAAGCAAATTGACTGGCAAACAGCTCATACTGTGATGAATCTATTTTAAAATGAATACCGACTTTGGCTTCACGCCGTGCTTGCATATTAAGTAGCTCAGCCGCCACGTCATGGATTTGCTCGAGGGCTTTTTGCTTGGCTTTATCCCATTTACCGCTGCCAATTTTATGCAATGGCGCAAGCGCAGGATCACCGCCGCTATAACGGTTAATCATCTGTAAATTGGCAACCGGTACATAAATACTGGCATCATCGGCATATTTCAAATGAATAAATTCTTGTTCACCATCGCCGACATCTAGCGTAATCAGCCCGTGATAACGTCCGATACCATGCTCGATATGCACCACTGGACTGCCTTCGGTTATCTCGGTGACGCTTTTAACCAAAAACTCTTCTGACACACCGCTTTGACGACGGCGGCGCGTTTGCAGTACTTGCCGACCAAATAACTGTGTCTCACTAATCAACACCAAACGTTCAGGAACATAAACCCCGCGTTCAATGGGTGCAACCGTGAGTCCAACCTGTGGCAGCTTTTTAGCATTAAGACCAGTAGTTTTATCGGCGGCTAAAAACGCCTCAAAGCTGTCATAAGCTTTGATATCAATTTTACCTTTAAACAGCTCGATGAGAATCTCACGGCGACCCGCTGTTTCAGCGACAATCAATACGGGTGTTTCTGTTTGCGCTTGCAGCGCTAAAAATTCTAGCAGTTCAGTCAGTGGCTCAGCTTTTTGATGATTGACTGATAATTGCGGCGGCTCTTTCGCACTTAACGTCACCAAGCCTTGCTGCTTACTCGGCACAAGCGGCAGTTGTGGCTGAGAATCTGACTGCTCTTCAACTTCCAGCAATGACTTGTCTGCTAACAATGACGCATCTTCTAATAACGAAGCATCGCTATCAATCGCAGCGACATCGGTCATGGTAGCCAATTCATTACGCGCACTGAGTATCACGCGTGGATAATGATTGAGGTGCTCGTTTAGAGTATTTGATAATAAATACAATAATTCAGGCGCGACGATGGGTTTATCAATATCATGACGACGTTCTTCATAACGGCGCTGAATCTGTGACCAATAATCTGCTTGTTTTTCGTTAATCAGCTCATCTGTGATAAATAGTGCATCACTTGGTAGGTAAGCAAATAAGCTACTCTCAGCTTCCCAATCTTTTAAGTCAAAAAATAGTGGCTGATAATATTCTAATCCGCTACTGGCGATACCCGCCATAACATCTTTATGCAGCTCAAACTTACGGCTACTGGTATTAGGGAACATAGCAGCAAAGTTGGTGCGAAACGTCTCCCGCCCTTCATCAAGCGGAAACTCTTTTGCTGGTAATATCTGGAATTGCTTAATGGGCTTTGAGATATCTGGCAGTTTATGCAGTAGCGACAATGACTCTTTACCCATGCTGCTATCGTTGCCACTCATCATCGTTTTGAGGTCATCGACGGTCAGTGTACGCTGGGTTTGCGGGTTAAAAAAGCGGATGGTTTCAATTTCATCGTCAAACAAATCTAGACGTAGCGGAAACGGCTGACCCATGGCAAAGATATCAATGATACTACCGCGTACGGCAAATTCGCCCGGCTCAAAGACGTTCTCAACCGCACGGTAACCGGCCTTTGCCAATAAGCCACGTTGGGTATTGATATCAAATCTATCACCGACACTCAAATCAAAATGCTGCCCTATCAGCCAGCTTGGCGGTGCGACCCGATGCATCAACGCCTGTACCGAGATGAGCAGCACGCCTGACGTTGGCATATCGGTTAATAGATTGATACGTTCGCTGACGATATCTTGATGCGGTGACAGCTCATCATAGGTCAATGTCTCCCAATCAGGGAATACATAAGCATCGACGCCGCAAAATGCCAATTCTGTTTCTATCTGATTGAGCTGGTTTTGGTCACGCGTTACCACAACCTTTAGACGGTCGGCAACATTCCATAGCGATGTTTGCACCAGACTTGCCAGCCACAAACTACTGACTGCCCCATGCACAGGTGCCAGCCAACGGCGCTGGGCATTCTGGATAGGAAACAACTGCTGGTTAATCGGTTCAAAGGCGTCAGTCAAAGCAGTGATAGGCATAAAGAATAGGGTCAACGTTAAGAGTCAGAAAGCTATTATACGAATATTTCAGCAATTACCAAAATTTATGCCGTAACGGTTTGTCACTTAGCATTCTTATGAAAAAACCAATAGCCAAATAGTTGATAAAACTTATATTCGTATATAAAGACAGGATGAGTAAATGTAAAAACCTCAACGGTTAAGCTGAGGTTTTTGAGTTGTATTCATTAAGCTGTTTTTAGATTAATGGTTTGTCGCTAGCAATAATGCCGTTATTATCTGCATAAACAAACATACCAGAATTTAGTGTTAAATCACCAAAACTGATTTCAAGATCGGTTTGACCTTCGTCACGGCGGTTTGATTTACGCGGGATACAGCCGAGCGCCATAACACCGATGTCCATTGCTGCCATATCATCAACATCACGCACGCAGCCATAAACCACAACCCCCGCCCAGCCATTATCAATCGCTGATTGCGCAATCATATCGCCGAGCAACGCGCAACGCATCGAACCACCGCCGTCAACGACCAATACTTTACCATTACCGTCTTTATCTTTGCCATCGCTGTTTAATAACGATTTTACGCGGCTATTGTCTTCAAAGCATTTCACCGTCACGATTTCACCGCAAAATCTGTCTTTGCCACCAAAGCTATAAAAAGACTTGCCTTCGATATTAGGCAAACATACCTGTGATTCAGGATTGGCATCCAATAAATCACAAGTCACAAAGTTCTCTTTATTCATGGTCGATTCTGACATGTCTGACGCTCCTTGTTGTGTATGATTAAATTATTTATGTTAAATCATTTATGACTGAGTTTTAATTTTAAGTGTTTTTAATTGAATGCTTAGGCTATTTTTTAACCTTAGTCATTGCTAGCATCTGCTTATTTTCGATGATATCTGTGGTTTGAATCGCAGGCTCATTACGGTATTTATTACGCTGATAGACATCATGTGCACTCATTGCCATCGCACTGGCAACGCGCTTTGCAGAAATAGGATGCAGTGATAATGACTCTGAGACCAAAGGTGAGATGAGTTTAAAGGCTTTTTGACCAATACTTTCAAGCGGGCGACCTTTATGTTTGCCCAGCAATAAAGAAGGACGCAGAATCACCAGCTGCTTAAAACCTAGCGCCATAATAGACTGCTCAGTTTCCGCTTTGACCCGATTGTATAAAAAGCGACTGTCGATGTCCGCATTCATTGAGGACAATAAAAAGAAGTTTTCAACACCTTTTTCTTGGCAGAGTTTGGCAAAATTGACATTATAATCATGGTCGATTTTTCGAAAAGCTTCATCACTACCCGCTTGCTTTTTGGTGGTACCAAGGCAGCTAAAAGCATCTGTCTTATTATCAGCGCCAACGCTGGCAAATATTTCAGCCAAGTTATCAAAATCATTGACCTGATAAAAGCGCATGCTGGCATTGATATAGCGAGGCGGACGCCGTGCAATCACAATTAACGTGTCATAAAGCTCACTAAGCTGCTTAACAAGATGCTGCCCGACCAATCCTGTTGCGCCAATCACAATTGCTTTTCGCTGCATAACCTATCCATTTATATAATGTTGGAATATGTATAATAAGAAGAAAGATGAGGGGTAAACGCTTATCATCAACGCTTTTCACTAACGTCTTTGCCCCTTGTATCATAGGTATCATACCTAAATTCAGAGATAACTGACGCTATTCTACACAATTTATTGTAAGAGATTTTATCAGCCATCAAATTGATTGCACCAATCAGCCGTTTTAAGCCGCCACTTTTGCTAGATATTTTGCTCGTTTGCTTAATAAAACGCTTATTAACCACCCTAAAAACCAGCTATCCGTATGCTAGCATAACTTCTTTACGCATTAATCATCAAATATATTGTTCTAAGCGCAATAATTTGCTAAGATAACCGGCTTTACACGTCAACGCTGTTTAATTATTCCAAACAGTTCTGGCGCTTGCGATGATCTATTACTAATTTAGGTGCCTTTAATAACAGATAGGTATTCTAATATCAGACATCGACATCATGTTTGGCGAGAGGCTGCTCGTCACCGATGATTGTTAAACCCATTATTATTGCAATCAACATTCATATTTTTATCTGTCTTTATCAAGGAGATACGCGTGGCTAATACTGCACAAGCTCGTAAACGCGCCCGTCAAAACACCAAACGTCGTCAGAACTCTGCGTCACAACGCTCTATGGTTCGTACTTATCTAAAACGTGTTGACGCGGCTATCGCTGCTAAAGATTATGACGCGGCTACCGAAGCTTACAAAAAAGCGGTACCGGTTCTTGATCGTATGGCTGACAAAGGTATTATTCATAAGAATAAAGCTGCTCGTCGTAAGAGCCGCCTAAACAAAACCATCAAAGGCTTACAAGCTTAAGATTGGTTGCGTTTAGACCGCATTGCACTTTTATAGTTTGATGACTAAAACCTTGTTACCAGTTCTAATACTGGGGCAAGGTTTTTTTATGCCTGTTTATTTATCATTTATAACTGCTTAAAAGTGTTTAACAGTTTTAGAAAATGATGTTTAGCAAAAAACACTTAGGTCCATTTTACTTCTGGTGGCAATAGCAGTTTATTCGGATGAAAGCCGGCCGCACGGTAACTGTCAAGCAAAGTATGAATCGGGCGCACATAAACTTCACCGCGCCAGACGAAATAAGCACTGGCCTGCTCAAATGGCTTATCATCAAACCACAAGAACACTCCTTCCATCATCTTTGGCCAGTCATTCCAATCAATCTCAGTCACATCAAACATCACCGCCAAAAACGCTGACAGCAAGGTATCATGACTGACGGCAAGCATTAAATGCCCATGCTCAGGCTGATTTTGGTAAAACAGTGATAAAAGATCAAGCCCACCTTGATAGGCGTTTTTGGTACCTTCAAGATTGCCTTGTAAAAAGCGATTGATAAAATTGAGCACGCCAATTTCTTTAAATATGGGAGTGGCAATCTCAGGTTCAGTCACCAGACTACCGGGCTCAACCAATAATGATTGATGCGAGATATCACGTTGTAGCCCCGCGCCTGCTTGCATCAGCTGCGCGGTATCGATACAACGCCCAATCGGGCTTGAGAGACTATCGACATCAAGCGAATACGGCAGATGTCCTGCCAACCAGCGCCCCCAAGACTTCGCTAAAACGCGACCTTTTTGGGTCAGCGGCAACTGATAACTGGCAAAACCATTACCGTCAGAGCGCTCACGTAAAGAATGTCTGGTAAATAAAATCAGCCGTTTATCCGTAGGCAGTAAGCCGACCGAAGACATCATACTGTCAGGTAAGTGCGAAGGCGCTGGTGCACTTGGCGTGTGACTCGCACGCTGCGCAGCGGATAGTTTTGATAGGGTGTTATTAGGCAGTTTACTCATGATAGCAAGCGTAGCAGATTTTTTGACATCAATGAACAAAATATAAGTTCAGTTGCAATATAGCGTATCTTTATAAATATCAGTAGAAGCGTTTAGTGAAAACGATTTATTAGATATCAATCACCTTGTCCCAAGCAAATGCCAATGCAGTACTACTTACCTCATTCGGATAGGCACGCGGATTGACGATGACTCGCGTTTTATTGATTTGATAATCAAAGGCTTCATGGGTATGGCCATGCACCCAAAGCGTGGGCGCCCAATCCTCATACATCCAGCTCGATAAATCACTGACGAAAGCGGCATTACTTGGCAGCTCAGCATATTTCTCAGACACGGATAACGGGCTGATACTATGATGGCTCATCACCACAGTTTTTTTACCCAGTGCTTTAGCAGTTATTAATGCTTGCTGTAACCATCGGCGTTGCTCAGCATGGATTTGCATTGATACTTCAGGTGAAAACAGCTCGCCACCGGCATAAATTTGCTTATAGTCACGCATAAAACGCCTAGCCGCTGCCATGGTATCTTCGTTGGCTTGGTATTGATAATCTGTCCATAGCGTACAGCCTAGAATTCGCACCTCGCCAATATCGATATGCTGACACTGTAACACGCGCACGCCTTGTTTTAATTCACTATTATAATCATCCCAAGTCGCAAGCTTCTTATCAAAATGCAGCACATCTTCGTTGAAGTACTCATGATTGCCGGAGATGGTAATTAATGGCACTTGTAAGCGCGCTGCTTGCTCTTGCAGCCACGGCATACCACTATCACTATTTGCCGTATCTCCAGCTACTAGCACGATGTCTGCGTCCGTTTTAGGGATATGCCCCATCGGATGCGACTGACGAGCATAGCTGTCAATATGTAAGTCACTTAAAATCTGTAATTTCATAGGTTTTACTATTGTCCCATCATGCCATTTGCAAAAACTTGAAGATAAAAAACTGTCTATATCTAGGCTTACTATCAACATAAATTTAACCAGTGTAGCACTTTTTTCATGACTGGCAAAAAGTAAAAAAGACAGCGTGTTAGGCTGTCTTTTCTATAGTAATGCTGCTAAAAAACCTCTAAACAGATTATAAAATTTTAGAGATTTTATAATCCGCTAGATACTTTGAAGTATCGTTTGTAATTTAGCCGCAGGATTTGTTGCTTGGGTAATGGAGCGCCCAATTACTAAATAGTCAGAGCCATCATTTAACGCTTGTTTCGGCGTGCAAATGCGTTTTTGATCATCGGCATTGTCGTCTAACAGGCGGATACCCGGGGTAATTAGCTTGAAATCTTGACCACATAGCTGCTTAAGCGTTTTGGCTTCTTGTGCTGAACATACCACCCCATCAAGACCTGCTTGCTTAGTCAATTGTGCTAAGCGGCTTACTTGTACATCTAAGCCGTCCGTGATGCCCGTTTGCATCAATGCTTGATTGTCCATAGAGGTCAGTACGGTAACAGCTATTAGCAGGGTTTCAAAATTACCGTCTAACAAGCGTTGTTTGGCTAATGACATCGCCTCTAAGCCCGCGCTTGCATGAACGTTGACCATCCATACGCCAAGCTCAGCTGCCGCCAATACCGCTTGTGCCGTGGTATTAGGGATATCATGGAATTTCAAGTCCAAAAACACCTCAAAATCGCGCTGATGTAGCGCCTTAACTATCTCAGGACCGCAGCGGGTAAACAGCTCTTTACCTACCTTTAAGCGACATAACGCCGGATCTAATTGGTCAGCCAGTGCTAACGAGGCATCTCTCGTCATGTTATCTAAAGCGACGACGACGGGAGAGGTATTTGCGTTATTCATAGTTATGCCACTTTCTATCGGGTTTATCAAATGATTGTATATAGAGCTATTAGAAATAGAATGGTCATCTGACCGACTAATAGTCGCGCTTTTGCTTGGTTAACATTGCACCATCATCTACATCGCTGACGCTACCATCTTGTACATTGGTCGCTGTCGCACCATAGACCGCTTCTTCTACCGACGGCGCATTCGCTTGACGGTCAATAACAATATTGGCTTGTGTCACCTGCTCTTGCAGATTGGCATTTAATTTTTGTAGACGTGAGATTTCCCACTTATTTTGTAGCACACGGAACATGAGTAAAGCTAGTAACATACCAATGATGATGCCGAGTATCAGGCACAGAATCAACAATAAGCCCAGGTTCATCGTCGGTGCTTGAGAAAATAATAAGTTCACCCCAACTTCAGTATTATTGGCTAATACTAAACCTAGCGAATAAGCAAAGCTCAAAAACAGTAATACCAGCAGTAAAATGCGCATCAGACGTATCCTTGTATGTTGAATAGTATGAACAGTTTAGCAAATAACGCAGCCATAGCGACTGCTAGTAAAGGTTTTCAATATCTAGCCTCTTATATAAAAAGACTGGTTTTATATCTCTTAGCTTATTCGTTTTGGTTTAATGATAAAAAGCGTTAATAATAAGATTCTTTAATCAGAAGCAGCTTTAATAGTAAGATGTCTTAGTAATCAACAACTCTAATAAGCCAGAAAACTAAACGTCTTACTATTATGCTTATGTTCCTAACCGTGGGCTACTTTATCATTGACGGCTTCACGTAGTGCTTTGCCAGGTTTAAAATGTGGAATGGCTTTGGCAGGTACTGGTACACTTTCGCCTGTTTTAGGGTTGCGTCCCATACGTGCACGGCGATGATGGAGACAAAAACTACCAAAGCCACGCACCTCTACTCGGCCGTCGTTGGCTAAAGTATCGGTCATCAAATTCAATATTTCGCGTACTGCATCATCGACAACGGTATCTGTCATGTTGTCACAATTCGCACTCAGATTACTAATAAATTCGGACTTGTTAATTGCTTGCTGCATTATCACACTGGCCTTATTGATTAATGGATAAGATAGTTGTGAGGTAAACTATCATTTTATGAATATTTAGGTTTACGTTCACATCTCGTTACTCAATGTTGCAAATGATAGCGGATATTGGCGCAAATGGAAATAAGAGTTTCCCCTTTTACAGGAAATCGTTAAGCATTTGCTTTATACCCAAATTTAATCACAAAAAAAAGCGACCGGAGTCGCTTTCTTTTTATATACTAATTATATCAACAATATACAGCTTACTGCATTTGTTCTTTGATCAAGTCACCAATAGTTTTTGGCTGTGCATCAGAACCGGCAGTAGTACTAGTCGTGCTAGTGCTGCTTAGCTCTTTAATCGCTTGACGCTCTTCAGCTTCGTCTTTCGCTTTGATTGACAAGCTGATGTTGCGAGTTTTACGATCAACACTGATGATTTTCGCTTCAATGTCATCACCAACTGTTAGATGCTTAGTCGCATCTTCAACGCGGTCACGTTGAATTTCAGAGGCACGTAGATATGCTTCAACTTCGTCAGCAAGCTCAATAGTAGCACCTTTAGCGTCTACTTCTTTTACTTTACCATTAACGATAGCACCGCGGTCATTGTTGACTAGGTATTCGTTGAATGGATCAGAGCTTAACTGCTTCACGCCTAGGCTGATACGGTTGGCTTCTGAATCTACAGACAATACCATTGCTTCAACGGTGTCGCCTTTGTTGTAGTTACGGATAGCTTCTTCGCCAGTTTCGTTCCAAGAGATATCAGATAGATGTACAAGACCATCGATACCACCATCTAGACCGATAAAGATACCGAAGTCAGTGATAGATTTGATCGTACCAGTGATTTTATCACCGCGCTCATGTTTCTTATCAAACTCATCCCATGGATTGGCTAGAGTTTGTTTGATACCTAAGCTGATACGACGACGTTCTTCATCGATATCAAGAATCATCACTTCAACTTCGTCACCCACTTGAACAACTTTCGATGGATGGATGTTTTTGTTGGTGTGATCCATTTCTGACACGTGTACTAGACCTTCAATACCTTCAGAAATTTCAGCAAAACAACCATAATCAGTTAGGTTAGTCACGCGTGCTTTAACCACACTACCGACTGGGTATGTGCCGCCAACGTTATCCCAAGGATCAGTACCAAGTTGTTTTAGACCTAGGCTTACGCGATTGCGCTCACGGTCAAACTTAAGTACTTTAACTTTTAGGTCTTGACCAACTTCAACAACCTCAGATGGGTGCTTGATACGGCGCCATGCCATATCAGTGATGTGCAATAGACCATCAATACCACCAAGGTCAACGAACGCACCATAATCAGTTAGGTTCTTAACGATACCTTCGATCTCGATACCTTCTTCAAGCTTGTTCAATAGCTCTTCACGCTCAGCTGAGTTTTCAGCTTCCATAACAGCGCGGCGACTTACCACAACGTTGTTACGTTTTTGATCAAGTTTGATAACTTTAAATTCTAGCTCTTTGCCTTCTAGATGCGTAGTATCACGAATCGGACGGACGTCTACCAATGAACCTGGTAGGAACGCGCGAACTGAACCGATATCAACGGTAAAGCCGCCTTTTACTTTGCTAGAAATAATACCTTTAACGATCTCATCATTGTCAGAGATTTTCTCAAGGAAATTCCAAGTCTCAACGCGTTTGGCTTTTTCACGTGACAGTAAGGTTTGACCCATACCGTTATCAACCGCTTCAACCACAACATCGACACTATCGCCAACTTCAACTTCAAGTTCGCCTTCTTCGCTTAAAAACTCTTCACGAGCGACGATACCTTCAGATTTAAGACCAGTATCTACTGTGATCCAATCGCTATCGATGGCCACAACAGTACCTGTGATAACCGAGCCACGCTCGATATCAAGACCTGTTTCTTCGATGCTCGCTTCAAATAGTTCAGCAAATGATTCCATTATGTCTACCTTTGTATAGCCGTATCCTGTCCAGCACAGTACGGATCAAATTTATGACTGTATAAAACGAAATACTGGTTTTATATCTTATATAGTCATATAAAAAAACCTTTGTTGCTAATAAGCGATTTTTAAGCGAACTCACTAGCAACAACTGTCTTACTTATACTTATATAATTTTATACTAAAATGAAAGCCATAGGAAACTTTTTAGTACTTAATATGTTGTTTTTATTAACGATTAAAGCAAATACCTTGATCTTGACAATGTTTTTTTACAAGCTCATAAACCGCATCAGCGTCTAGGTTAGAGCTATCTAAAACCAGCGCATCTTCTGCAGGCTTCGACGGTGCCGTTGCACGGTTTTCATCACGATCATCACGCGCTTTAATCGTCGCAAGAATTGCTTCAAAATCGGCAGCTTGTCCCGCTTGTAAAAGCTGTGCCACGCGGCGTTCTGCGCGAGCTTTGGCACTTGCCGTCAGATAGACCTTAACATCGGCATCTGGGAAAACCACGGTGCCCATATCACGACCATCGGCAACCAATCCTGATTGGGTCGCCATATCTTGCTGCAATTTAAGCAAGGCTTGACGTACCTTTGGATAAACTGCGACTCGTGAAGCATAACCACCGACGGTTTCATTGCGTACTTGCTCGCCAATCTTAGCGCCATTAACAATGATATCCACGCGTCCTGAATCACTATTAGGCTCAAAAACTATTTGCAAGCTTTGGGTTAACTCTAACAGCGCCGCCTCATCGATACTTTGCTCGCCATCTACATTGAGCAAACCGGCTTCAAATGCCTTTAGACCAACAATGCGATATAACGCCCCTGAATCTAGCAGCTGATACCCTAACGTTTGTGCTAAGCGCCACGTAACCGTGCCTTTACCTGCCCCACTTGGACCATCAATACAGATAACCGGATAGCGCAATGACGAAATGTCGCTATTATTATCATTAGTATTGGGTGTAAAAGCAGTCATAACAGTCACTTAATCGCCGGTACAGCTTACAAAATGGCAAATGGCGTAAATTTCCACTGGTTTATCAAACGCTTGCACGCCAATAAACTTGTTCGTAAGCAAATAGGGCGACAGTATAGCAAACAAACCTTACTATCACTAGCAGTGAGCATAATATCTTGTTAATGGTTTATGCTGACTGTTATTTTTAGCGCTTATCCTTTTTTAACGCTTGGCGGCGCTCACGAAAAAAAGCCTTTAACATCTGACTGCTATGCTCACTACACAAGCCTTTATGTACTTGAATACTATGGTTATAAAATGGCTGGGCAGCCAAGTCCATTTGACTGCCAACCATGCCAGCCCTCGGCTCACTTGCCGCATAGACAAGTCTATCGACGCGAGCATGAATCAGTGCTCCAATACACATAGTACAAGGCTCTAAAGTCACATATAACGTCGTCTGTAATGGCAGGCGATAGTTGTTTAAACGCATGCAAGCATCTCTTAAAGCGACAATTTCAGCATGAGCCGTCGCATCATGGCGTCCAATCGGCTCGTTAAATCCTTGCCCAATTACTTGCTGATTGTGCACCAGTATCGCCCCTACTGGCACTTCTTCACGCGCGGCACCTTGTTTGGCAAGCTTAAGGGCTTTTTGCATCCACTTAAAATCTTCAATCAACCAAAAGGTACTTGCCGATATCAGGCTGCTCGCTAATTGATAAGGCTGCAAGCTTATCGTTTGTCTATGTTTCATTTATCAGTACAACTATTATTTTGAATATTAATAGAACTATTATTTTAAAAACCACTTTTGACGATTATTTTTAATAGCTTTTTTTAACAGCTACTGTTAATAACTACTGTGGCAGCTGCCAGTCAATTGGCGTTCGACCATACTGTAGTAGATAATCATTGGTTTTAGAAAATGGCTTAGAGCCAAAAAATCCACCACGGTTGGCAGCCAGCGGTGAAGGATGTACAGCCGTCAAAATCAGATGTTTATCAGTATTAATATATTTGCCTTTCTTCTGGGCTTTACTGCCCCACAATATAAATACCGTATGCTCTGTTTGTTCATTAACGACATCAATGACCGCATCGGTAAACTGCTCCCAACCTTTATTTTGGTGGCTGTTTGGCACCCCTTCTCTCACGGTTAATGAGCTATTTAATAACAATACGCCTTGCCGTGCCCAGTAGGTCAGGTCACCATGTTTTGACGGCGTGATACCTATGTCACTTGCCATCTCTTTCAATAAATTATTCAGTGAAGGTGGCTTTGGAATGGCTTTGGGCACTGAAAATGATAAACCCATTGCTTGTCCTGGTCCGTGATAAGGATCTTGACCTAAAATCACGACTTTAACCTGTGATAAAGGGGTTAAATTTAACGCATTAAACATCAAAGGGGCTGGTGGATAGATACTATCGTCTGATTGATAGGCTTCTTTTAAAAATGCGCGCAAGTTATCCATATTGTCAGACGTTAATTCTTCTGCTAAGGCGTTTTTCCAGTCTTCTGGTAAGCGTACATTGTCTAAAATCGCTTGTTTTTGTGCCTCTGTCTTTGTTGCTTCTACATCAAGTAATGTCATAATCAATCCTTTTTTATTTGTTATCAGGATACGCTAACACTGATATTAGCAAAATATTGGCTTTGCTACGTGATAATTAGCAATAAAAAAAACGGCTACCGCAGTAACCGTTTTTATAACGCAGTAACCATTCTTATGATACTAACAGCAAAAACTACCTAGCTGGCTAATGATTCAGAGTCTGGATGCGGCTCATGTGTCTCAACAACCGTTAAAATAATACGGCTGTCAGAGGAGCCTTTATCTGATCCTTTCTCAAGCTTAACCGCATTGCCGTCTTGATCTTTAGCGTCCTCAGGCTCCAAGGTCAGATGGACGACCCCGCCATTTACCAAGTCGCCAAACAAAATCATGCTTGCCAATGGTTTCTTAATCTCGTCTTGAATCAGACGCTGCATTGGGCGCGCACCCATGAGGCGATCATAACCTTTATCCGCTAAGTAATCACGTACCTCATCATCAATCTCTAGCGTTACTTGTTTATCATCAAGCTGGACTTGTAGCTCAACCAAGAACTTATCGACTACAGAGACGACGACAGAGGTATCCAGTGGATTAAATTGAATGATGGCATCAAGACGATTACGGAACTCAGGCGTAAACACACGTTTGAGCGCCTCGGTATTATCGCGGCTATGGTCTTGCTGTGTGAAGCCCATAGAGGAACGACTGATACTATCGGCACCGACGTTGGTGGTCATAATCACAATCACTTGCTTAAAGATAGCGACGCGACCGTTGTTATCAGTCAAGGTACCATGATCCATCACTTGCAATAACAAGTTAAAGACATCAGGGTGCGCTTTTTCGATTTCATCAAGCAACAACACGCAATGCGGATGCTGATTGATTTTTTCGGTAAGCAAACCGCCTTGGTCATAGCCAACATAACCTGGAGGCGCACCTATCAGACGTGAAGCGGTATGCGCTTCCATATACTCTGACATATCAAAGCGTACCAACTCGACACCCAATAAGTTTGCTAGCTGACGCGAGACCTCTGTTTTACCAACCCCGGTAGGACCAGCAAACATAAATGAACCAATTGGCTTATCGGGTGCTTTAAGACCGGCACGCGATAATTTAATCGCATCGGCTAAGGTTTCAATCGCCTCATCTTGCCCAAACACCAAGTGCTTCAAGTCACGGTCTAAATGCTGAAGAATACTCTTATCATCACTGGATACGGATTTGGGTGGAATACGCGCAAGCTTGGCAACGATAGCTTCAATATCGGCGACATCAATTTTTATCGGTGCACGTTTGCCCTTAGATTTTTTAGACCCATCAGCTTTTGCTCTATCATTGGCTTTGGCAGCATTTGCTTCGTCTTGCATCTCATTGACCGTGCCTGTCTCATCAATACTGTCATCATCAACGCCCTCAAAACCTTCTTCATCGGCATCGATTTGCGCATCAAAATCTTGCTCTAAATCAGCGATAAAGCTTTCTTCGGCGTCAATATCGTCCAAATCAGCGACGATACCCAAACGCTTATAGGCACCAGCTTCATCGATGACATCGATGGCTTTATCCGGTAAAAAACGCTCATGGATATGCTTGGCTGATAATTGAACGGCCGTTACCAAGGCCTCGTCGGTATATTCGACATTATGGAACTCTTCATAGCGCGGTTTCAGCCCACGTAAGATATCGATACTGTCATCGACACTTGGCTCTTTCACATCAATCTTTTGGAAACGACGTGACAGTGCATGGTCTTTTTCAAATACCTGACGATATTCAGTAAAGGTCGTCGAACCAATACAGCGCAGCTCACCATTGGCAAGTGCCGGTTTGATTAAGTTTGACACATCCATATTACTACTCATTGACGAGCCTGCGCCAATAATCATATGAATCTCATCAATAAACAAAATCGCATTGGGCTTTTTCTTTAGCGCATCAAGCAGCGACTTCATGCGTTTTTCAAAATCACCGCGATACTTAGTACCGGCTATTAACGAGCCAATATCTAGACTATAAATCACGCAGCCGTTGAGTGGCTTCGGTGCTTTATCATTGATAATCAACCACGCCAAGCCTTCTGCAATCGAGGTTTTACCCACGCCCGGCTCACCCACCAATAACGGGTTATTTTTACGGCGACGACATAATACTTGGGCTGCGCGCTCAATTTCAGGGCCACGGCCAATTAATGGATCAGTTTTACCTTCAGCGGCACGCTGGTTTAAGTTGGTTGCAAATTCGACCAAGGGATCTTTACTGGTCTTTTCTGAGGCACTACGGCGCTCACCTGTCATCGAAGCACGTGGCTCAGATGGCTCGTCTTTATCTTGACCGTGTGATAAATACTGGGTCAGCTCAAGGCGACTGATGCCCTGCTTTTTGAGCAAATAAACGGCGTAAGTATCATGCTCTGAAAACATCGATACCAAAATATCAGACCCTTCAACCAGACGACCGCCACCAATAGACTGCACATGGAAAATAGCCCGTTGCAGGATACGATCAAAGCTTTGGGTCGGTTGTGGTGATTGCTCAGTCTCAGCATCGACCGTTGGCGTATGCTTATTGATATAAGCTTCAAGCTCGCTACGCAAGGTTGAGACATTGGCATTGCAAGCAGTCAACGTATTGGCAGCATTGGTATTTTCTAATAATGCCAGTAGTAGATGTTCAACAGTGAGATACTCATGCGATTTTTGGCGCGCAAGTGTCATTGCTAAACGCAAAGAAACTTCAAGATGACGACTTAACATAAGGACTTCCTACGGTTGTACCTATCTTATTATTGATAGCTTTATGAATGAGTTAGTAACTAAATCAGGGCGATAGATGGATTGTTCAAGGGCTATGTTAGGTTTATTAAGAGACTTTACTCAATGTTATTCAATACCGACTTCCATGACGTAGACATTATTTTCAGCTTACCTTTATATCAACATGATACTTAAAGATAGTCAATCTATTAACGCCGATTAAAATGTATCGAAGTGTCCACCAAGCTTGTTAGAAGCATTGATACAGCCAAAAAACCATAATCAATAAAGTAATGTGAGCGTATATTTTCGAGATTGGCTGTTGAATATAACAGAGATAAAAATACTAAAACGATTTAAAAAAACGAGGGATAAACTGAGATTAAGTGTACAAGAGTATACTTTAATATATAGGGCTATATCAGAGGAAAATCAAGTCTAAAATGAAAGGGTTAGACATATTAAAGAGACAATAACTGGCGAGATACTAAATTTGCAGGCATTAGACTTAAAGTGAGTCGATATATTAGAGCAAACCATTAAATAACTCATCAGGCTTGCTCTATTGCTCTAGGTTAGAAAGTATTTTGAAGGGTAAAAGCTAATGGTATAAATAAGATAGTAGCAATTAACATAAAAACAGAGGTCATATAAATAGGGAAAATGTAGAAAACTTATCACAGAAGCGTGCTAAAAAACTATTCGCCTTGATGCGGCTCGATTTGAGTCAATAAAGGATAGCCTTCACGGTGCGCAAGGCTATTAACTTTTTTAGCTTTGGTTTCAGCAATGTCTTTTGGGTAAATACCCGCAATACCTTTGCTACTATTATGAATGGTCAGCATAATCTCAACCGCTGAATCCATACTATGACGAAATTCTGACTGCAGCACATAAACGACAAACTCCATCGGCGTGTAGTTATCGTTATACATCACCACCGCATACATCGGTGGTTTTGCCACTTCTGGCTCTGCCACTAATACGTCAGCTTGCGGTGTGGTTTCACCTTTAGGATCGCCATCTTGCGCAAAATGCGTCGGTATATTGGGGAAATGCCAATCCGCAACGGTGGGCGTTGATTGTAATAGGGTTTGTTTTATCATAATTAGAATACAAATTAATAGGTGTGTTTATAACAACATAAAGGGGGATTAAAAAAGATTGACAGACATGCTGATATGTCATTAGGCGTCCGCCATGGGAGACAGCAACATAAAAATAGTAAAAGATGCAAACAATAACTCTCAATCAAACCTTAAAAGATTAAGGTTCAATCGGGCTTTCATCAACCTCTGGTAAGTCTAATAACGACAGCGGCATATTATCAACCTGGTCGCCAAGCTTCCAATCGTATAATTGCTCTACTTCCTGTCCACCTGCGCGCAAGCTCAGCTTAACCTGCAACGGCTTAAAGCCTGACGGCATCATAAAGCGTCCACGAATTCGCGTGATTCCTTCAATGGTATAACTTGCTGGCTCTAATGGCACTTCTACAAAGTCATCGTCATTGAGCAAGGTTAACGTTGGTTTTAAGCGCTTGGCTTTACCATCGCTGGCAAGCATACCAATATCGAAGCCATATTCAAAAGCATTCTCAGGTAAAGGTTCAATTTTCGCGCCAAGTATCTGTAATGGCATCCCGCCTTGTTCGCTAATGATTTCGGCATATATCTCATTAAGCTGCGCCACTTGTTTGTTTTCAACCGTCAGTTCTTGCTGATTTTCGCGTAGCTCTTTTAGGTTTGCCAAACTTATTTCTAGCTCTTGCTTAGCGGTAGCCGCTTCATTGGTCGCGATTTTACTGCTAAGACGTAAATCTTTTAGCTCTTGCGTCGCCTCTTTACTGGTAATAACTGCTTGCTTCGCTTCGGTTTGCATCGAATAATAGCCGCGCTGATAGCCAAGTTTGTGACCAAATAAGAGTCCAACCACTGCTGTTACCAATATCGCCACCACAAATAATGCCAATACTAAGGTGGAAGCACCTTGCTGTGACTGACTGATGCCATGGCTATTGATACCATCTCTACTGATACCATGGCGACTGATAGCCGCAGTATTGCTACCATAACAATTGCGATAATCAGGGTAAGAGAGATGCAGACTACCCTCCAAATCATAAGAAATAGAGTCTTGGCACGCTAAACGTGCGGGCTGTGGGCAAAGGCGTAGTACACTCTTCAAACGCATTTAGACAGTATCTCTTAACAGTAAGGGCAGGTTATTATAGCGGAATTTATAATCAATACCTAGCGCCATAAACATGAAGGATTTGATAATAGATAAACATCTGTTAAGGAACGATAGGGGCAAAATTTAAGCCCATTGATTCATCGAAACCAAACATCACATTCATATTTTGCACCGCTTGCCCAGCCGCACCTTTCACCAAGTTGTCTTGCACAACAATCACCGTCAGCTCAGCACGCGCATTGTCTTGATGGATACCAATACGCAGGCGATTACTGGCACGCACACTGCGCGTATCAGGATAAATACCCTTTGGCATCACATCCACAAAGGGTTCTGCAGCGTAGCTTGTCTCAAATACTTGCTGCCAATCAATAGCAGCGCCTGCATCCGTCAGCTCAAGATGAATAGAGCTGAGCATCCCGCGTATCATCGGCACAAGATGCGGTAGAAAACGGATACTATGGCTAAATTGACTCTCTAATAACTGAGCAACACCCTGCTCAATCTCCGGTAAATGCCGATGACCTTCAACGCTATAGGCTTTGAAATTGTCTGTGGTTTCAGCATAGTTAAGGGCAAGCTTTGCTTGACGACCCGCGCCCGAAACGCCAGATTTCGCATCGATAACGATACGTGATTCAACCAGTCTTTGGGCTTGCTTATTTTGCGCATCGATAATGGGTTTTAAGCCCAAGATAGCTGTGGTTGGATAACAGCCAGGGTTACCGACCACCAAAGCATCGGAAAGTTTTTCACGGTTGACTTCAGGTAAGCCATAAACGGCTGTCTTTAATAATTCAGGACAGGCATGGGCTTGCTGATACCAGTGCTCAAAATCTGCTAATGACTGCAAGCGAAAATCGGCGGCCAAATCAATGACCTTGACGCCCGCTGCCGTTAATGCCTCTGCTTGCTTCATTGCCACGCCATGTGGGGTCGCAAAGAATACCACATCGCATTTTTGCAAGGTCGCTAGCGTCTCATCACCTAAATCGCTAAAAACGATATCGGAGATGCCGCGTAAGCTTGGGAATATCTCATCAGCTCGGGTGCCAGCTTCGCTACGTGAGGTTAGCAAATCAATAGACACTTCAGGATGGGCAGATAATAAGCGAATCAGCTCAATACCTGTATAGCCTGTGCCGCCGACAATCGCTGCTGAAATCATAAGATATCCCTTTTTCTTTTATGCAGTTTCTTACTCAATTAATGGTAGATAGCTATAATGTCTACACCTAAGTATAAACATCATAGCGTGTAAATTTAATAGCGTCTAAATTTAATAACGTCTAAATTTATCGCTTTTAATAAGTTCTCGCTTCTTAATGTTAGCTAATTTTAAAAACTAGCCACATTAAATATTAAATCTTATAGTCATGTACCGCATCGATAAAGACTTTGGCATTATCAGGGTCGACCCACTGGGTAATACCGTGACCTAAGTTTGCCACATAGCCTGTTTTTTCACCATTGGCATAAGCGCTATCTAGCATGGCATTTACTTCAGCACGGATAGTCGCAGGCGAACCATATAAAGTCGCAGGATCTAAATTACCCTGAATGGCTTTGCTACTTTGTAGCTTTTTATGGTGCTTGGTCAACTGGCGCTGACTTTCGGTCAAGACTTGACGGGCGCGATCAATAGGCATCGTCCAATCTAAACCTAGAGCATCGGCTTCACTATCGGCTTGCACATCAAGCCATAACCCGCCGCCTTTGGTAAACAATACCACTGGTATTTCAGGATGACGCACCTTTAGTTCAGCGACAATACGCTTATTATAAGCATGTGAGAAATCAACAAATTGACGATGGCCAAGCGCCCCGCCCCAGCTGTCAAATATCTGTAATATTTGCGCCCCAGCGACCACTTGCGCATCTAGATAATCGATTACTGACGTTGCTAACTTGTCTAATAATTGATGTAAAAACTCAGGATTGCTATATAAAAAACCTTTGGTATAACGATAATCTTTTGAGCTACCGCCTTCAATCATATAAGTCGCTAGTGTCCAAGGACTGCCAGAAAAACCAAACAACGGCACTTGTCCGTTTAAGGCTTTACGAATACTTGTCACCGCACGCATAACATAATCAAGCGAGTCATTGACATCGAGCACTGGCAATCTATCCAAATCTGCTTGCGTACGAATAGGGTGTTTAAACTTTGGGCCTTCACCGGTTTCAAAGTATAAGCCCAATCCCATCGCATCAGGAATGGTTAAAATATCACTAAATAAAATCGCGGCATCCAAGTCATAACGACGTAATGGCTGCAAAGTAACTTCGGTAGCGCGCGCGGTATCTTTACATAGACTCATAAAGTCACCAGCTTCAGCGCGGGTGGCTTTATATTCTGGTAAATAACGACCGGCTTGGCGCATCATCCACACAGGCGTGGTATCTATTGGCTCAAAGCGCAAGGCGCGTAACAATCTATCGTTCTTTAAAGGCGCAAAATTCTGCTCTAGCGCGTTATTATTGTCTGAAGCACTCATGTACAAATCTCCAAAACAGCCCCATCGTTATTCAAATGAACAGTTAAGCAATTGAATAACAGGGCTGGATAAAATAAGTTAAAGAAAAGAATATTAAAACGCTCAGATAGCGACCCTCTATTACAAAATACTAAACATGCTAAATGATTGGTTAACAGGCATCAGATTAGCCTTCATTAAACAATATCTGGGATTTTTAGAGCGTCATTTGCTGTTAGCCTTTAATCAATAATATCGTGCTTATATCTATCGTACTTACATGTAAAATAGGGTAAATAACTTAAACGGTCTACATAGTCAGCGCTAAGTTATCACGGTGCACCATGACCACGCGCTCTTCATTGTTCCCAAGGATTCTATCAAACTGCTCCGTACGCTCACGAGCCACACGGCAAGCATCACGCGATGAGAAGTTCACTTGACCGACAGCGATACGCTCGCCCGTATCTTGATGGACAATCTCAACCACATCACCTTCATCGAAATCGCCGCGGACTTCTACCACACCGACCGGTAGCAAACTTTTATGATGTTCAACGACCGCTTTTGCAGCACCAGCGTCAACAAGTAAAGAACCTGACATACGCAAATGCGCCGCTAGCCACTGTTTACGTGCAATGATTTTATCTTCGTCATTGGTGGTCAATAACGTACCGACGGCTTCACCTGATACCACGCGAGTGATGACATCGTCGATAGCGCCACTCACGATGACCGTCGGACAACCGCCCATCGCAGCTAAGCGACCGGCACGGATTTTGGTCAGCATACCGCCGCGACCAAGTTTGCCGCCATCACCGGCGATATCAAATAAATAATCCGCCATCGCCCGCTCTTGGCGGATCATTTTGGCATTAGGGTTATTACGAGGATTATCGGTAAAAACACCTTCTTGATCGGTTAAGATAATATATAAATCGGCATTGACCATTGCCGCTGCCATCGCGCCTAAGGTGTCATTATCGCCGAATTTAATCTCGTCAATGGTAATGGTATCGTTTTCATTAATCACTGGCAGCACGCGCCATTCTAATAATTGCGTCAACGCCCCCGTGGTATTCAAATAGCGACTACGATTAGACAAATCATCATGAGTCAGTAACAGCTGCGAGCTTTGAATACCGTGCTGAATCAGAGCTGACCACCAAGTTTCAATCAAGCCCATCTGACCGATAGACGCACAAGCTTGTAGCGCCGCCAGTTTCCTTGGACGCTCATCAAGATTCATGCGTACCACGCCTTCAGCAACCGCACCTGAAGATACAAGTAATACTTCGACGCCTTGCTTATGCAGCTTGGCAATCTGCTTTGCCCACTCGTAAATGGCAGTTCGATCAAGCCCTCGCCCATTATTGGTTAATAACGATGAGCCAATCTTGACAATAACGCGCTGAATATCAAAGTTGCGAGCTTGCTTAACAAACCTTGCTTCTTCGGTCGTGTTCTCTATGTCAACTGCCATATAAACTCCTGTTGCTAGTGTAAAGTGATTACGGGGATTAAATTAAAAACTGTGCGCACACCTATTTAAAGAACGTAAACTTAAAGCACCTAACGTTAAAACTTGTGAACTTAATGCTCATAAAGTTAAATAAAATACACTTAAGGCACGTAAACCACTTCAACGCCATCATCTAGGTCGTCGTCATCTAGGTCATCGTCGTTTAAGTCAATGCCTTCACGCGCCGCTCTGCGAGCTGCACGATATGCTTCACGCTGTGCTTCGGTATTCAGACGCACTTCTGCTTCTAAGCGCTCAAAACGCTCTTTTTGTGCTTCAGCAAAAATAGGGTCTTCGATTTCACGCTCACGCTCACGCTCAATCTCATTCATTAAATGGTATTTAACGGCATCGACGCCTTCGCCAGTCAATGTCGCGGTACGGAATACAATACCTGTCCAACCAAGCTCAGCCACAATATGAGTACAAAGCTCATTTAGGTCTTCTTCGGCAACCTGATCGATTTTATTCAAGATTAAAATCTGTGGCAAATTGGCCAATTCAGGTGAAAAACGCTCAAGCTCATTTAAAATGATACGGGCGTTTTCTACTGGGTCACTGCCATCGATTGGTTTTACATCAACCAAGTGTAACAGACGACGCGTACGAGCGACATGCTTTAAAAAGCGAATGCCAAGTCCTGCGCCTTCTGAAGCGCCTTCGATTAAACCTGGAATGTCGGCCATGACAAATGAGCGATGACGACCGATATCGACCACGCCTAAATTTGGCACTAATGTGGTAAATGGATAATCGGCCACTTTTGGTCTAGCAGCAGAGACTTGGCGGATAAAGGTCGATTTACCAGCATTAGGCAAACCAATTAAACCCACGTCAGCCACAACTTTTAGCTCAAACTTAAGCACTTTTAACTCGCCTTCAAAACCAGACGTGGCTTTGCGCGGTGCTTGGTTGGTCGAGCTTTTGAAATGGGTATTACCCAAACCACCATCGCCACCTTTGGCAATCAGTAAAGTTTGACCAAGCTCAATCAAATCACCTAGTACTTCGTCAGTTTCAGTATCGACCACAGTCGTACCAATTGGGACTGGCAAATAGATGTCATCAGAACCTTTACCGGCACAGTTCTTACTATGACCGTTTTCACCGCGCATGGCGTCATAACGACGGGTATAACGATAGTCAACTAAGGTGTTGGTGTTGTCTTCTGCAATGACATAGACATCTCCGCCCTTACCACCATCGCCACCATCAGGGCCACCGCGTGGGACATACTTTTCTCGGCGAAAACTGGCGATTCCGTTACCACCGTCACCTGCTTTTACCGTTACGACGGCTTCATCAATAAATCGCATCTTACGTTCCTTTATTTACCATCCAGTTTAAAAACTGGTTACAGTCAACGACTGTATTTTAGGTTGTAGCTATATGTTTGGGTAATTGTAAAAACTTAATAATTATAAAAATTAATAACTATAAAATATCTCGAGTTTATAAAAACTGCTTTAAAAAGTGTGCCAGTTAGAATGTAATGTCACTCTAACTTAGCATTTATTATGACAACAACACCCGATAACCATTCGGACTATCGGGTGTTTGAATACTACCTTTAACCATTTACACCGATTTATCTAGGATAAAACTTACTTTCGTATAGCTGTTTCATCTAAACAAAAGCAGCTAAAATAGTAGCCGTGCAATGTTTTACGCTGGGATTTGCGTATAGCTGATGCCAGCCATTTGCGTTGCCAAACGTAATACCTGAGTGCTATAGCCTACTTCGTTATCATACCAAATATAAACGATAGCATGGTTATCGGTCAAAATCGTTGCTTGGGCATCGACGATACCGACATGCGTATCACCGACAAAATCAGTCGATACCGCTTCGGTAGAATCCGTATAAGCAATTTGCGTCTGCCACTGGCTGCTATTAGAAACTTTACGCATAAACTCATTTAACGCATCAGCACTAGCTGGCGCAGTTTTAAGGTTTAAGTTCAAAATGGCTAAGCTGACGTTTGGCGTTGGTACACGAATAGCATTACCGGTTAATTTACCGCTCAGCTCTGGTAGTGCTTTACCAACTGCTTTTGCCGCGCCAGTACTGGTAATAACCATATTCAATACCGCACTGCGGCCACGGCGATCAGCTTTATGATAGTTATCAATTAAGTTTTGATCGTTAGTGAACGAGTGAATGGTTTCAACGTGACCGTTTTCGATACCGTATTCATCATTTAAAACTTTTAACGTTGGGGTAATGGCATTGGTCGTACAGCTGGCTGCACTAACGATAGTGTCATCGCCAACGGTATCGTTATTTACGCCATAGACGACGTTTTTAATATCGCCGCCTGCAGGAGCCGTTAACAATACTTTTTTCACGCCAGTAGACTGCAGATGCTTGCCAAGACCGGCTTCATCTTTCCAGATACCCGTGTTATCAATGACCAATGCATCCTTGATACCATAAGCAGTATAATCAATCTCGCTTGGGTCTTTGGCATAGATAACTTGCACAAAGCGGCCATTGATAATCAAACCGTTGTTTTCATTATCAACAACCACACCACCAGCGAAGCTACCATGGATTGAATCACGCTCTAGCAATGAGGCACGCTTGGCCAAATCACCCGCTGCTGCAGGACGTACGACAATCGCTTTTAGCTGCATACCCTTGGCGCTTGATGCTTGTGACAATAATAGACGCGTTAAGATACGACCAATACGGCCAAAACCATATAACACGACATCCGTTGCGCCATTGCTAGCACCTTTATCAGTACCAATAGACTGTAAAGCCGCTTGTAAATCACTGTCATTAGCAATCAGCTGACCGACATCGATACGCGCCGCTTGGATATCTTTGCTCTCTGCAAGCGCTTTCACCATCGCTAACGTGTCTGCGATATCGATAGATTTGGCATCTTGCTCACGTAGCGCCACTTTTTGATGCAATGCCAATATTTGACCTACAGAAGTCGTATCTAGCGTGTCGCCAAACAAAGTCACTTGTACATCTTGCTCATTATAAAGCTTATTCAAAAGCCCCATCAGCTCAATGGCTTGTTGCTCTTGTTGGTTATAATTGCTCAAGTGGTCTTGATGTAATTGGCGTAAGGTATCAGCGTTGCTCACGAGAAACATCCTTATGGTCAGTAATTAGGTAATCAGTAAAGTATAAAGAAATATAAATAGATAGGTCATCACTAAGTTAGGTAATGATTCTAAAACGATAACGCTCGACTATTGCGGCAGTGGTTATCGTCACCGTTTTTATCAGCGCAGTCTTTAGATAAGGGAGATTTTAGCTTAAAACGCCCTATTTTGCTAGTGATAACCGAATTTGTCCAACTTATCGCATTTTTCATTGCACTATTCATTGGGCTATTCATTGTTCTATAAGTTACTGAATAAAAAATAAAAACAGCTTATGCTACCGTCCCATTTTTAATCGACTAAAATCAATGTAAAAACCTGATTAATATAAAATACTTAAATGGCTTTCAGTAACGAGCTACCAATAACTAGCTGTCAATAACAGACTATTAATAATTGATAATTAGTCATAAATAATAGGCAATGGCTTGTTTATGGAACCAACTTCACCGTTTGATTGGTCTGCGTGGTAAGTTTAAACTCTTTTAAATCATAGCCCTGTTGCTGAGCAATCTGGCGGTATTTGGCATAAGTTTCTTGGCTCACATTTGGTGAACGCGCTAGCAACCATAGATAATCTTTATCCGGCGTGCCAACCAATGCTGTTTTGTAGTCTGCATCATGTGCGAGTATCCAATAATCGGCACGACCAACGGGCAACCAGCGAATCCAAGAGGGTAAGAAAGTCACCTTTAACTTGCTGCCCGTAGTATCTGCTGGTTTGGCTAAGCCTTCAGCAGTAATGCCTGAACCGTCTTGCGCTTTGCATTGGTTAATCACCTTGATGCCTGAACCGTCGGTTTTTTCGACATAAGTCGCCGTCACGTCACTGGCACAATTGCGCTGAAAATACATCGGTAAACGACCTATTTCATACCAAGTGCCGGCGTATTTTTTCAGATCAACGCTATCAACTGTGGTTGGTACACTTGCAGACTTATGAATGATAGCACTCGGCTTGATGGCTAATGTCTCGGTGCTGGTTTTATCCGTCGTTGCATTAGCCGTCACATTAGCTTTAGCCGCGGTATTGACGGGTGGCGTCGCCGCATACGCTGAAAACGCCGCCAGCGGTATGATAATTGCTAAAGCAATACCTGTGTGTTTAATCAGTCCATTCATAAATATGCGCTCCGGTATCTCTGTTATCGCTGCGTCGGCAGTTTCAGAAGAAAGATGGTTGTTAGTTTTAGAGTGATTGGCTTTAGAGTGATTGGTTTTAAACTCATTTTTTTTAGTTAAGCTATTTATAGCATCAGCCTGCCCTGTTGCCATATCACCTTTAATAGACTGCAGCATTAATGACTTAGTATTTGCATCGGTATCGGTATCTACATTTTCATCAATATGTATGGCAGTTGTTTTTTTCACCTTTTGATAGCTATGGGCTTTTTTATATCCGTAAGCAGGTTGTGAGCTTTTATTATTGTTATTGCTACTCACCTCATTTGTACTAGGATAGCTTTTCATATCGCTAGCTTTAAGGCTGCTGCTACTGGCTTTACGATTGCTCTTATTAATCATTGCAGACTCTGTTGCCTCGGCAAGGCTTTTTTCAACGCGTTTGTAGCCAAAATAACTGTCATGTGCTGACGTATCTGTCGCCAAATGCTTGGAATATTCTTCGTTACCACTGTCAAAGTGGTCATAATGATAGCTAGCGTCATTACTGGCATAACCTGTTTGTAAAGCACTATCCGCTTTAAGATGACGTTTAACTAGATAATCTTTATTTACATAACCTTTCTTAAGGTAGCTTTTTCCAAGACAGTTTTTTCCAAGATAGTGCTGACTTGACTGGCCAGTCTGCTGCGATTGAGAACCAGCTGCCTGAGAATCAGACCATGCTGACTTAGGTAACTTATTGGTTTTCATAGGAGTACCATTTATTAATAGTAATAGTTAAAAATTCTTTATGATCAAATTCTCTGTTTAGCAGATAAGTGCAAAATAATTTTCAATACTCACTATCAATATAAAAGAAGAATAACTGAAAATTAAATGCGGTTATAGCCAGTATGCGTCATAACCTTAGAAGCGCTGGGTAAAGGATAATGATAGATAAGCCATTTTTAGATAATGCTTGCTAAAAACTGACTCAGCGCCGTTTGATAATTTGATGGTTTATAGTAATAGCAATGGCTCAATGAGAACAGTGTCGCAATGTAGGAAAACGCAACGGTTTGTAAGTAATTCTATGTTTGCCACATAGAGTAAACACATAGTTACTGACTGTTAAAAGAGTTTTAAAATCAGCGTTTTGTCATGAGTTAACGCCTGCTCTCAAGCAACCTAATTTCTTGTATCAGCGCCTTAATTAACGAGCGCTTCCCCATTAATTAATGCTTATAAAAATAGCGCAAAAAGCACACGAAATACTATTGAAAAAACCGTCGAATGCCAGCGACAGCAATGCCGCCGTATTGTTGCGCTTGCACATGCAGCACTGGTGACAAACCGCCCAAAGCAATCACTGGCATATCTGCTAACGCGGCCAATTCTGCCCATGCTTGCCAGCCTAGCGGCGCAGTTTCAGGATGGCTTTGAGTGACTAAAACAGGTGACAGAAACATACCGATGACAGGCGGTAATTGCTGCTCTAAACGCGCATATGCCAACTGATTTGCCGCGTCAATACTCTCGGCATCGTGACAACTTACTATTAACGGATAGCTTGAAGAGTGGCTTAAAGCATTGTTGCAGTCAGATACATCCTTGCTCCGATGACTGTCTGACCATTGCATAAGCTGCGTCTGTGTTAAATGACTCGCTACGATTTGGCGGTTTATAGCTATCTCATTCGCCTCATTGCTATTTAATACATCGCTTAATTTATCAGTTAATTTATCAATTAACGCATCAGGCACAATCGCATGGATATCAGGACGTAAGCGTAACAATTGCTGCACACTATTTTCTGTATCTGTGGCTTTTGGTCGGACATAAACCCAAGCATCTTGCACTAGATGCGCCACATGATACTGCAACCATGCTGCGTCAGGATGATCTGCATCGTTAAAGTGTGCCAATGGATAGGTAATCGCTATCTGTGCCGGTAAGCGCAACCATGCAAGAATGGTCTTATTGGCGGCTGGCAAATGGTAATCTCCCGCCAGTAACTTCGATTTATCCACCCATGTTAGCGCTTGCCCTTCCAAACCCTGCTTACGATATTTATGCGCTTCGTACTGCTGTGCGCTCAGCGCTACTTTATAGACCTGTAAGCATACTTGCTTATCACCATAGTCATGATGCAACCGTCCAAGCTTTACTGCGATATTACTCGCAATATCGATGCCCGTCTCTTCAGCGACTTCACGAATCAGCGCTTGCTTAGCAGTTTCATGACTATCTATCTTGCCGCCGACGAACTCATAACGATTGCCTTGATGCTGTGAGCCATCTCTAAACCCTAGCAAATACTGATTTTCATAATAAATGACCGCTACCGCGACATTGACGACAGTTATTGCCTTGGTTTCGCTTACTTTATTTTCATCTAATGGATGCTTTATTGGGTTCGTCGTTTGATTTGCCATCTAAATGCCCTTTATCAATGCGTTTATCGGTGCGTATTATCAATACATCGATACTTTGTTATTTTGGTTTATAGCCTTGGTAGACTTTATAGCCTTTGTGAATAAGGCGTTATATAAGTTTACATAATAGCCGTCATTTATTTTATCAAATAGCTTGCAAAAACCGCCAATGTAAATGATAATTATTATCGTTAATAACTTACTTTATATCACTTTTCGTACTGAACTATTTTATCAAAAGGAATTTACTATGAGCATGGTCATCTCTCGTTATTTAAACTGCCGTGAAAACCGCTTGCCTACGCTGCAGTCACAGCACCTATTTGCGCTGACTAAAGAGGTGCGTATCGAGCATGAAGGCGAAGAATACCGCCTACGCTTAACCCGTAACAACCGCTTAATTTTAACCAAATAAACAGACTGCCCATCTCATAAAAAAACGCCTTTTGATAAAGGCGTTTTTTATTGGATAAAATGAAATCACTTGCTAACTATCGACTGTCTAACCAACCAACTTACCGCTAGACGATTAAACCATTAGAATTGCCAGCTATAAACCACATCAACCGCATTTTCCGCTGCTGAAGTTGCTTCGACATAAATCCGCCGCGTCAACTGATAACGGATAGACAGGCTGTTTTGGGCATTAAAGACACCGACACCATAGCGAATATATAAATCAGGCGTCACATAACCGGTGACGTTGACGTTGGTATCCTCGCTACTGCCTGACGCATCAACGGTCAGGCTTTGTAAACCAAACACTTGACCTATCTGGTTGGTCAAAGTGCGCGTGCCACTAAGTCCAAAGCTTAAGCCTGCTGCTGCAAGGTTATTGGTCACCTGTGATTTAAAACCCTGTTCACTGATTTGCGTGGCGCTCTTATTATTAATACGACCGGTTATCAAGGCATTCATCGCTTGCTGCTGGGTGAGACCGGCGTTATTAAAGACAATGATATTTGGGTTTTCCGTGTTGCCTTTGACGCGTACGCCGACTGTTTTACCGCTAATGTTTTTAGCCGCTTCAATGCTAAGATTGGGTTTCATCACATCGCCATTAAAGCGCACTTGACCATAATTGAGCTCTAAATTTTGCCCAAAGGCATCAATATTGGTACGACGCGATACTTGCACCACGCCTTTGGCGCGCATAACACCCGTGCCATTTTGTGTGATATGAATCGCACCGGCTAAAGGAATCACCGCACCAAAACCACGGAAATTAATATCATCACCCAAGTCGATACCGATATCAGCATTGATTGACCAAGGTTTTGAGATGGCTAAAACCTCATCAATATTACCAATCAAACGCCGATCAAGCACGACGGCATCTTCGGTTTGGGTAATAATATCTTCACTGGCTTCTGGTGGACGAATGGTCGCTGATGGCACACTCACGGCGCCAGTGATGTTGACGTAGCGATCACCCGGACGCACGATGATGTCAATATCAGGATTAACCTCGGCCAATAACAATGGCGGCTGTGTTAATACCAAACGCTCGCCAACAATACTGAGCTTAGCCTGTAGTTTTTGTTGCCAATTAACCGTACCCGTTAACGTACCTGTGCCTGTACCACTGTTAAAGGTACCATCGATAGTCGCTTGCGTGCCGCGAATTTTGGCATCGACATTGACCTTTCTTAAATTCACGGGTAAATCAAGCATCGCAATGCGACCATTAACCAATTTCACATCACCATAGAACTGCGGCTTATCGAGCGTGCCGCCTAAGCCGCCCGCCATAGTAATATTGCCTTCGAGCACCCGCATACCAGGGAAAAATGGCTTAAATACCGCCAAATTAAGCTCGTTAAGTACTAATGCACCCGAGATGGGTTTCGGTGTTTTATAGGGGTCAATGATGACTTCGGCATAGCCACGCGCGCCATGACCGGTATTGATATCCGTACGTATTTTTAGACCATCTGGTACTGATACGGCAATCAGCGATACCCGCTTATATGGCAAGGTAACCGGCTGACTATCGCCATCTTGAATGAGACCGATTTTGCCATTATCAGAATACAGAGTGGTATTAATCGTTGGCGGACGACCACGTTGCCAACCGACGATGGCTTTACCATTAATCTTGCCATGCCAATCAATGTCTTTTGGTAAAAATACCGCAAACAAAGACGTATCCAAATTTTGTACGGCCAAATTAACCTGACCACTGGCAGGTGAGGCAATTAAGTTTTCACGTAAACACAGCTTGCCCGTTTGATCAGCCGCCTGCCAACAGTGGGCGGCGAGCTGTACTTTTAAATCCGTTGATTGATTGCCTTGTTTTTTGGGTAAATTCACAATGAGCTGGGCAGGTTGCAATTGATTTAACGTCGCGTATTTTGATTTAACGCGGCCTTTACCAATCACCCCTGACCAGCTGAGCTTATCGCGATTAAAGCCACCTTTGAGCTTGGCAGAGATATCAAGCTCATCATTGGCCACATCAAGATTGACCACATGCGCCTGTTCAGTCCCATTAAAGGTTGCATTAATCTTCTTAAAGCTTTGCCCTGCAACATCCAAACCTTCAGCACTGATAATAAGCTGACTTGGGCTATTGAATAAATTGACCAGCTTGCCGCGGATACGACCTTGACGCAAAATAAATCCCGGTAGCGCAAGACGCTCACCAACCAAGTCAATATAAATCGTTGGCAGCGCCTGTCCTGCTGGCTGCGATAAGGTCGCCCCGCCCGTCACTTTACCAGCAAGCTTATCTGAGAGCTGGTCGAGACTGGTGATATTAATCTTAGCTTGTAGCTGCTTCGCGTTACCATTGGCGGTAAGATAATTATCGCCCCAACGCAGCACCAAATTATTGGCATTTAAGCTGTCGATTAAGGCATTGACTTGCTTATACTGTGCCTGTGCATCTTGCGCCTGCAAGCGTTTGAAATAACTGGCCAAGTCTTTTGGTAGACGCATCTTTGCCGCTAGGCTACCTTTGGCACTTAGCGGCTGGCCTTTTAACATACCACTTAGGTTAACTTGTTTGATATTAATGATTTGCTGGTTATCGCCCCAGCGCCCATCGGTATCGATGCTGCCTGTGATGGTACTTGGGATGTCTTTAAAGAAATAACCCAAGTTAAAGCGATTCATCACCGCCTTGATATCCCAAGCGATACCTTTACGCACATCAACCGTACCATTAGCATCGATACTGCCTGCCGCGCCGACATGGCGGAAACGCTTGATACGAATAAGTTGAGCGTCACCACTGGCATCAATGGTGAGTTTGCCGGCTGGTAATTGCTCAGCGTCTAATACACCATCAAAATTTACCGCAAAGTTTTTAAGCTTACCCTTCGCATTAGCATTATTTTTTGGCGCGGTTTGCCACACGCCGCTGGTTTTTAAGTCACCAGTGATAATGGCCGCGTTATTGGGTAAGAAATAGCCGAGGTTAAATTTGTCAAAGCGACCATCGACCGTCCAGCCGATGTTTTGGCGTAAGTCGATAACACCGTTCGCCTTTACTGCACCAGCTTCACCATTGTAGTTGAGTTTACGGATACGAATCAGGTTTGGCGTCCCAGCGGCATCAATCGATAAGCTGCCTTTTGGTACATCAGCGGTATCAATGTGCCCATCGAAACGGGCGTCAAAGACGGATAGCTCACCGCCGATAATATCGACGCTGGCATCACCGCTACCCGTGATACCGATAGCGCGGCTATCTTGGCTGGCATCGAGGTTTGCTTGCAGATCGGTATTATTAAAACTGACAATATGACGCTGACCCTTGACGCGGTTTTTACTGATATTGAGCATTCGCCCGCGTGCATTGATACGTCCTGTCAGACGCTCAAGTGGTAAATCACTACGATATTTCTTGGGTAATAAACCCGTGGTACGCGCATCAATCTGCCAAGTTAGCGGACGTTTTTTGCTCGCCAGTTGAATCTGTCCTGTGCCAGATAAATCACCTACTATGCCTTTATAATTAAGACGGTTGATATCGATGACATCGCCCGCTTTACGCACACGTAAATCGTAGTTGCCTTTAGGGGCGGCATTTAGCTCATTAATCACCGCCTTACCGTCAACTGATAAATTCGCGCCGCGCATGATGACATTTGCTTGTCCGCTTGGGCTATTAATATTGCCGATATTAGGCACATTACGACGCACAAGGTTCTGCCATTTGGCATCGATATACCAAGGCGTTATTTGCTTAGATTTAGAGGTTCTGCCACGAGCTAAGGGTTTACCTTGCACGATATTGGCATTAACGTGTTCACCATCACGCTGGCGCAAATCTGCATCCATCTCTAGATTGCCAGCTTTGTTTTTATGCTGATAATGTACCGACAAACGACCATTGAGCTTTTGCGGCGCATACGCTTTAAAATCAGCGTAATCCTTAGGAATAGCCCGTCGAATATCAAAATTACTGCCGGTTGCGCGCACTTTTGCATCAAAGCTACCCTTCCAGTCTAAGATACCTTGTAGCACCAGATTGCCCGCTGGCACCTGAGCATCTAAGCGATCAACGCGCAGTTGGCTATCAGCAATGATGCCGCGACCTTGATAGTGTCCTGACGGGATATCTTTGGCAGTCAGCTCAGTATTGATGCGCAGACGTATCTCTGAGATGACACCCGATGCCGTCGCCATGCCACTTTTGAGATGGATATTTTGGCTGTCGGCATAAGGGATAAGAATATCATCCCATTCAAGCTTTGCCTGAAATGGCGAGTCACTATCTAAACCCTGTACCACAAAATCGCCGCTGACATCGCTGTCATTATAGCGGCTACGGACTTTACCGACGGTGCGTTTAAGCGTACCAGTTGCGGTAATGTTCAATGGGTCAATATAAGCCTTTCCTAGCGCGCTTACCTCAGCTATAGCGCTCAAATCTAAAGGATAGTCACCTTGTAAATCTGCATGACCTTGTAAGGCACTGACTTTGACAATATCAGCGTATTGCAATTTACCGCGACCGACGTTTACCACGCTACCGACCCAGGTCAAATCACGCGCCTCAATATCATGTACGATGATATGCTCTTTGGTCACTTGCTTATAAATGATGGTTTGTACTTTTGCTTGATCAAAACGCAAATTGACTGGCAAGCTGAGGGTTAGATAATCGAACGGCTCACCCGTTGGCGGTTTGTTATTGATAATCTCAATGGTTTGAATATCAGCGTCACGCAGATGCACTTCTTTGGCAAATACCGCGCGCCAGCCTATTTTAACGTAGGCTTTATCGACTAATATCTCAAGGTCTTCGTTTGCCTCGATATCGATATCCGTAAGCCAAAGACCATCACGCAGATTGCCACGACCATATTTAAATTTGATACCCGTCTCAGCACTGATTTTCTCTAAAATAAACTTGGTACCTGATTCAGTACCCGCCGCATACAAAAAAATGGCGAACATAATCGCCAGTACGATAAGAATAAGCACCGTCAATTTGAGTAAAAAAGACAGCGGATACCAACGTCTTACGGCGCGGGCATCGTGTTGTGCTGGATCTTCATCTGATGGCTTGTTTGGCGGGGTATTTTTGGTCAACATGACACTCAGCTACGTTAAAGAATGATTACCAGCATGCGCTAGGATAAAAAATAGAACTGTGCTTAATACTGTAGTTAGGACTGTTTGCTGCTTACTGTTTATAAAGGCGAGCCGATGAATAGATGCAGTCGCACCGGAATACTCTCCTCCGTCACACCAGCCGCCACATCGACACGTACCACGCCAACTGGTGATGCCCAGCGGATACCGACACCGACGCCAACTTTGGTATCAGTCTCAAAATCTTTATCATAAGCATTACCGACATCGGTGAAAAACGCCCCACGGAAACCCGGTTTAAACTCATAGTTATATTCGGCGCTACCAACGGCGAGTATTTGTCCGCCTGTCAGATAGCCTTTATCAATCGGTGATAAGCTCTCGTAATCATAACCACGAATACTTTGGTCGCCACCAGCAAAGAAGCGCAGTTTATAAGGCACTTCATAAAAATCATCGGCCCAAATATAACCAGTATTTAAGCTGCCTAGAATTTGGTGTTTATCATCAGTCCCAAAGCTATAAAGACCGCTCACGCCCGCGCGTAGTATCGCCAAATCGGTATCACTTAATGCACTTTCTGAACCTGCTTCAAGCGAATAATACTGACGGAACCCGCGCGTAGGATTGGCAGCGTTATCGACATCAGTCTTACTCATACCATAACCGAACAACAAGGCTTGCTGGGTAGGTTTAGACGAGGTAAAGCGTACCGGAAGATTGTCCAACTCCGCCTCATCAATGCCCGTCGCTAGCTCATCTAAACGGTAGCGCACAGAGTAGCTACGATCCCAGCCGTTTTCACGGCGGATATTTCGCGCTAGTCCCGCCTTCAAGGTTCTGGTAGACAAATCAAAGTTGCCTTCGCCTTGGTCGATGACCTCTTCTTCATAGGTCAAACGCGCATCCAACTTATCATTTAACGGATGCTTCCATGGTCGGCTGGCATAAAGGGCGACATTTTTTGTGATTCGGGAGACTTCGGCCTCTGCCCCTGCTTGATAACCCTTACGATTGAGCAAATTATAATCTATCTTGGCGGTTGCCCGTACGCCCGTATCGGTACCATAACCAATACCGACTTGGGCATCGCGTGGTTTATTGGCAGAAACAAAGACATACAGCGGTACTTTTTTATTTTCTAACACCTCTTGCGGGGTTTTACGTCCGGCAAGTGTCGGTGGGACAAAGTTTTCATCAGCAAGGATACTTTTTTCATCAGGGAAAATCTTTTGCGCAATATTACTAATAGAGTCACTGATTTTACCCAAAATACTATTGGTTGCTTGGTCTTTTTCGTCCAATACCCGATCGCTTGGCAGTCGGCTTAAACGTTCAGCTTTTTGTTTAATGGCTTGCAGTTTATCCAGTGTTTCTTCATCGGCTTTAAACTCAATAGCAGCGATGTCATCTGGATTGACGGTCTCGCCACTATTGGCGTAGCGCTCACCCTCATTTTGGCTATTGTTATTGCCATATTGCTCAGTATCACTGACATAAGAGACATTATCAATAGCGTCAGTATTATTATCAGCAATATTGGCATTAGGGGAATTATCAAACGCCAAGGTACTGCTTTCAGTACGTTCATCGGGTGGCAAAATCGACTCGACGTTGACGGTATTAAAGTAACGGGTTGCCGATAAATCATTACTAAACTTAGTCACTGCGGGACGATAAAAAGGGTCGCCCGCTTTAAAGCCAAGCAGCTGATGCAATAAGGACAATTCCACCGGCAGTTTTTCCGGGTCACGCGTCAACGTACCCGACTCTTGATCATAAGTAAAAAACACCACTTCATCAAATTCATAGCGCTCGCCGGTATTGTAAACCAGCGACACATCGGCCGTATTGTCCGGCAAGATAATATCGACCGATTTATTTAGCCAATATTGATCAAAGTAACCATAGGTATTACTGAGCGACTCAAGTGCTGCTTTACTGTCTTTATAAACGCGGTGATTAAAGATATCGCCTTCTTTTGGTGGCAAGTCTTTCTCAAGCTCGGCAAACTCTGCTTGCTCGCTACCTTCGCCGCGGATATCGACAATACGGCTATCAACGCGTACTGGCTCGCCCAACTTCTCAATGATAACGTCAATAGTATCGCTATTGGTTTGGCGTAAACGTAACGTTACTTCATAGTAACCAACTGCTTTTGCCGCATCTAATGCCGTTTGGCGTAAACGCGGTAGCGCAGCGGTAAAATCAACCACAGACTGAACGGTAGTGTCATCGAGCGCAGCTTTGATATTCTTAAAGGGTTGAATATCATCATCCGCTTTGGTCAGTTTTGGCGTAGTATTTGGGGTACTGTTTGCAGTATTGTCTTCAGTATTACTATTTAAATTGTCCGCCGTGGCTTGTTGCAAATAAATCGTTGTTTCGACATGCGGTAATGCTATCGCGCCCTCATTAAAGAAGCGATTATAAAGACGCTTAACGATATTGCCTTTTTTATTGCGTGCCTTCGGTGTGGGTTTTGCCGCTTGCTCGATACTTTCTTTTACTGCATCAATATCATTTTCATAATTAGGCAAATAATCATCAGGATTAATGCTACCTGACTGCGCGTTTTCTATATTAATGGCATCATTACTATCTTCTAAAGCATCATTCACTAAAATAGCGTTATCCACTTCTGCATCGATAGTGCCGCTACTGACGGAATCACTGACGTTAATAGGACGTGACATCACATCATTAGTCTCTGCCTGTTTAGCAGCCGTCTCACTTTTACCTGCCGTCTCATTTCTACCTAAGGTGTCAAGATTGCTTGGTGCTGGCAAGCTGGTCGCATCCAAGTCCACGTCCAGACCAATCGGTGGCGTCGTATCATTTAACGTCGCCACTGGCGCATCGAATCCATCCAATCTATAAAAGTCGCTATCATTATGACGTATGCCATCGATGTTATTCACGCCAGCGCTACTATTAAGACTGTCAATATCTTGGGAATTCTGCCTATCCATTGCCGCCAATTCACGGTCAATCTCTGCAGGCGTCATCATCTGATAGCCTTGCTGCTGCACGCTATTGACTTGCTGTTCTAAATTTTCATTGCTATCAAATGCTTGGTTGTTGCCTAGATTATCCAAGCCAGTACCAATGTTGTTAGCAATGTTATTAACACTATCGATATCATTATTTGATAACTGCGAATTATCAGCGTTATTTGCTTGCGTAGTGGCGTTTTTGTTAGGGTTTTTCTTAGCGTTAGTTTCTGATTTTTTTGCATTAGGCTTTTTGATACCTAGGTTTTGCTCGCTATAATCATCCAATACCGATTGATCGATAATACCTTGTTCGACGGCCTTTTTTAGGCGCAAGGCATCTAAAGCGATATCAAGCTGGCTATCTTCATACGCATCATTTTCGATATTTTTAATAACTTGACTACTGCTTGGATTATTGGCAGTGCTAGTGTTTAAATCGGTAGCGGCAAAGGCGGCAGGTGCCATACCAACACTCACCCCAAAACCAACCAAGCTTGTGGTCAACGCACTAAAAATTGCCGTCCGCGTAAAGTAAACGCGCGGATTACCGTTACGATGAATGTGATTAACGCAACTAAGATGAGCAAGCTTAACGGAGTGCGGCGGCATGTCTGACGTATCACGCGGCATAACCGATAAGTGGCGCGCTAGAGTTGAAGGCTGATGTTTCATATTTAGTTCCTATCACCTCACGCGGCAAAAGGTTACGGTCGATTACAATCGCCCCGTTTTACCGGTGAATAAACGTAGAGCAGTTAACTGAGATTATGGGTTTGGTCGGCTAAAATTTACAAATCATAACTTAGTTAATTATCAAATCATAGCATCGGGCGCATGTATTTTTACCAAACCCTTGCTATTATACGGCTTAACATTGATAAAACCTATGCTATATTTCGATAAGTTTTTGATACTGTTGATAATTGTTTATATATCAATCACTGCATTTTACCCTGTTCTCACTATACTAGCTGCGACCCATCTGTAGGAATTTTCATGGCCAATCAGTTTCAATTATTTAAGCGCCGCCGTTTTAGCGCCATGTTTTTCACCCAGTTTTTGGGCGCGTTCAATGACAATATCTTTAAGCAGGCGCTGATATTGGTGCTGACCTATACCGCTGCCAGTCAGCTGGGCATGGAAGTCAGTATCTTAAATAACTTAGCGGCGATGTTGTTTATTTTGCCGTATTTTTTATTTTCAGCCTTAGCAGGTCAAATCGCCGATAAGTTTGAAAAATCAAAACTGACGCGATTGATTAAATTGCTTGAGATATCCATCATGATCATTGCCGCAGTAGGCTTTGTCTTTGAATGGTATGCGCTATTATTTGTGGCGCTGTTTTTGATGGGGACACAATCGACGTTTTTTGGTCCGATTAAGTATGCCTATTTGCCGCAAGCGATGAAAGAAGATGAGCTGGTCGGTGCCAATGGTTTGTTCCAAATGGGCACCTCGCTTGCTATCTTGCTCGGTATGATTATCGCCGGGGTATTGACCCAGATAACACAGCCGCTATTTTGGATTAGTGTCACTGTGCTATTTGTAGCGGCAATAGGTTATTTTGCCGCCCGTTTTATTCCAACCATGCCAGCGATGCAGCCTGACCTGAAGATTAATTGGAACATCTTTACCACCAGCATGGCGACGGTGCGCTATTTATACTCCTTGCCTTTTTTATTCTTTGTCATACTTGGTAATAGCTGGTTTTGGTTTTATGGGGCGACGTTTTTGACCCAAACCCCTGAGTTCAGCAAAGTCATTTTGCATGGCGATGAGTCCGTGGTTATTTTTCTATTGACGCTATTTTCGGTTGGCGTATCGATTGGTTCGCTGCTGTGTAAATCCTTGACCAAAAACCAAGTCAGTCTGCGCTTATTACCCTTTGGTATCGCTGGTCTTAGTATATTTGCGATTGATTTATATTTTTCTTTGTCAGGATTAAATATTGATGTTAATACCGAAGCACTACTTGGTATTGGTGATTTATGGGGTATGAGCGGTAGCTGGCGTGTGTTTGCCGACTTATTCTTTTTGGGCTTTAGTGGCGGCTTATATATCGTGCCTTTATATGCCTCTATGCAAGCTTATGCGCCAAAAAGCCATCGTGCACGCATCGTCGGTGCCAATAATATCTTTAATGCCATCTTTATGGTCAGCTCGGCGATTTTTTCGATTGTGGTGTTAAATGCGTTAGGTCTGACCCTACCGCAATTGTTCTTAGTCACCGGTATATTAAATCTTGTCTTTGGGGTGTTTTTATACCTGAAACTTAATAAACATATTAAGCAAGCGGTCATCCAAACCCATGATGACGAACGTAATCGACAAGATTAAAGATGTTGGCAACATGAGCTAATAGCCCTGCGAATAGATAGGATAAATGAATCGTTAAGCCATTAATTTTGCTGCCGACATTCTATATTGTTTGTTATAGTTGTTTGCTATAGTAAGGCTTATCAGTAAATCAGGCAGCTTACAAACAGTGCTTGCTATGCACATAAAAGTGCTGTCGTAAGAAAAATGTAGATAGCTAAAACCTGTTAATCGTAAATATATTTATAATAAACACAGCCATCAGGAGTGAACCATGGCCCTGCGTCCCTTATCAAAAATTGATCAGCTGTTACTTGGGGTAGACAAGGCATTGCGAGCGGTCGTACCGCATTCAAATCCTAGCACCCGCCCCCTGCCCGTGAGTAGTGATGAGATTCCTGAGCTCAGTATTACTGAGGCGCGTCATGTCGCAGGCTTGATGCGTATCAACCATACTGGCGAAGTATGCGCTCAAGGGCTATATCACGGGCAAGCGTTTGCGGCAAAAGACGATAACGTCAAGCAAGCGATGCAACAGTCGGCTGAAGAAGAAGTCGATCATCTGGTATGGTGCGAGACCCGTTTGGATGAGCTTGGCAGCCACCCTAGTATTTTTACGCCCTTATGGTATGGCATGTCTTTCGGGCTTGGCGCGGTAGCAGGTGCTATCTCCAATGAGTTTAGTTTGGGCTTTGTCGCAGAAACTGAAGCGCAAGTCAGCGAGCATTTGCAAGACCATATTGGGCAATTACCACCACAAGATAAACGCTCAAGAGAAATACTGGCGCAAATGGACATTGAGGAATTGCATCATCGCGAGCTGGCACTGGCCAATGGCGGCGCGGCATTGTCGCCACCGGTACGTCATACTATGCGCTGGATGGCCAATCGCATGAAAGCCACCGCTTATCATCTATAACCGTTTATCCTCTATAATAAGCACTAGCATATAGCCACTATTATATTAGGATAAGTCTTTGCTATAACAGCTAGCGATAACGGGTTATTATTCATTTTTAACAATCCTACTACTGTCAGAACTCAGATTAATTTGCTAGGGTATGAAAAATTTGTACGATTTTACGGAATGCTAAGACATAACCACTAATCAATGGATGGATTGATAACTAACGATTCAGCAAACAAAATGATTATTAAACAAATTTATTATTAAATAAATAAGGTAACTATTTTTATGAAAGCGATTAACCACCCTACCACCTCTCACAAAGCGCCGAAGTTTGCGACTTTAACTGCATTAGCCGCTGCCTGTGCCATGATGCTATCTGCCCCTGTCCATGCAGCAGAAGCTGATACCGCAGCAGCGGCCTCTACTAGTACCGCAGTACCTAGCGCAATCGATTCTACTAAACGTGTGATTCGCTTAGCCAAGCCGAATACTGCTGTCAGTACAGCTCAAACTGACGCGCAAATGAATACTGAGATTCCACAAAACAACGTTCAGCAAAATAGCATTCAACCAAATAACGTGGCGCAACCAACGTTTACTCAAGGCAACAATGCCCAACAAAGCAATGTTCAACAGGCTAACGCCCAACCAAACCGTGCGCCTTTAAATACAACTAACATGGCTCAGCCACCAGCCGTACCAGCACCAAACGCCCCTGAACTGACAGGCACCACACGTGTTTATGAGCGTGGACCAATGACTGCAACGGGTATCGATTTACGTAGCGGACAGCTGCCAAATATCCCAGCACCGCAAGTCAATATCTCAGATATTAGCTTTGTGCCGACCGTGCTAATACCGCAGCAGCAAGGACTTGGTACTGATAAGTTGGACGTCAGCTTACTCGATGACTTTATTAAAGAGGTGTCACCAAATGCGCGCCATTATCCGCCAAACTTCCCTAACCGCACCCAGCGTCATAACGCCCGTGAAAAAATCAAAGTCATGACCGAATGGATTGAGCCTTATGCCAAAGCGCCAAATGCTTCCTATGACGTCTTGATTCGTGCAGCCAAGCTCAATGGCATGGGACGCAACTTAGACTTAGGCTCAGAGTACACAGTGCGCGGTGGGCAATATGTCGACCGTGCGATTAAACTGAAACCTAATAGTGGTGAAGCCAATTTCATCTATGGCATGATGCTCTCAGAAGGCGGCGGCTTTAAAGAAGGTCAAAAATATCTTGATCAAGCGGTCAGCCTAGGCTATACCGAAGCCGAGCAAAGCTTGGCGCAATCTGACGTATTAAGTGATCGCCGCGATAAAGCCTTAGAGCGCTTGCGCCGTTTAGCACAACAAGTGCCTGACAATGCGGTGATTCGCCAACAAATCAAACTTATCGAAGATGGTAAGTTCTATATTTGGGATATCCCTGCACCAGACGTTAATATCAAACCAAGTACTTAATAAAAAGTTATCTAAGTATTGGTTGTTTAAGTATTGATAGTTTACATATCAAGCAAAGTAACATTCATTACTAAAAATCGCGCTTAAATCCTCGTTATCAATAATTTGAGCGCGTAACTCTAGCGTCTTTGTTTTATATTGCTATGATGGCAGTATAAAATAAAGACGCTTTTTTTCGTCTAATACGCGTAACGCTAAGCTAATTATTCCTAAATTATTTACGGATTTATTTATTCGCTAAGCACGCGCCTTGCACCGAACTGACAATTTTTATGTTTTAACCTATGCTATTTTTTTCAAACACTTAGTTAAATATTAAATTCCAAGCGCTTTTATTTGAGCCCCACAATGCTGCATTAAAAACCAACGGTATTTTGCGATATTTGAATATAAGCCATCAAATACGATAGGCGCAGCACAAAAGTTACGCTACACTCATGCTGATATATGAATGAGTGATTTGTCATTTATTCATGATGCATTCCTGACTATTATTCACTGGAATTACCTATGATTTTCGCTGACCCTGCCAATGCGGCACTGACGCCAACCTCTAAAAATAAAAAACCTATTGCTCTATTGGCGGTAGTTGCAGCAATGGCAATATTGCCCGCTTGTAGTACTGTTTCTGTCAATAAACAGGCGTCGGCCAAGACCATTTCTGCTCAGCGCGGCAACATCGTCACCGATAAAAAACTCAGTAGCGATACGGCCTCGGCTTTATTGTCAGCAGGGCTTAACGAGCAAGCTTGTATGCAGCAGTTTGATCTGTGCTTAACGCAGCTTACGGACAGCATGCTCAATGAGCACTATCGTCCCGCATTGGCGGTATTTGCCGAATTGCATTATGCCAAAGCACGCCAGCTTGCAGCATCCAAAGACTGCCGCAATGCCCTTGCCCGCCCACCACTTGACCCTTACTATGCCAACGCCCCTTTAAGCGATGATGATGCCAAGGCACAGCAAAAAAGAACCGATAGCTGCTTGGTTGGTTATCAAGGCAGGCTTTTTGATGCCATCAAATCCAGTTATACCTATTTATTTTATGACAGCTTAGAACATGACTTTGAAGGCGCGGATAAAGAGATCGCTCGGTCGCAGGCGAAAAGCCGTATCCCAAGCGATGTGGATATCCAAACCCAAGATATTTATAACGCCGCCAGTAACGATGTCATCACCCAGCTCTATCAGTCGGCTGACGGCAGCAATAAAATGATGGGCAATACCAAAACAGAATATTTACCAACCACAGCAAGTAGCCGTCATAACAGCGAGCAAGCCGCGATTGCCAATCGTACCGCCGTAACTGGTCAGCCAACCGATCAAATCAAAGTCATGAAAATGCAAATAGACGACTATAATCTCAATGTCTATTTGCCCAATGAAAATAACTATCTAAAAAATGCCAATCAACAAACCTCTGCCTTAGCGGATTTGGTCTCTACCTACGAGCTGCGCCTATCCGGATTGAACTCCATTAGTAAACGCCCAGGTTTGGGTATCAGCTTGGTCGCCTCACTAGATGATCGCTATACCACCACCATTCGCCAACTATTGGTGTCCTCGTTGTCAGGCAGGCTCAATCAAGAAGCTAGCCCTCAAAAAGTCAGTAATCAAAATGCAGCTGAGAGCACAGAGGATGATTTAGTCAAGGACAACTTAGCAAAGGCAAGTGTAAACAGCGATGATGCCAGCACACGCATTTATCCAACCGGGCATTTACTGATGACCGGTTTGATTAAGCCTGCTGGTGATAGTGTGCTCGATACCCTGAGCAGCAAGCAGCTCGATATTCATTTATATAACCCGTACCGCAGCGAGAGCGCCAATATCTTGGGTGACGACTATCCGCTTGCCGCCAACTTTTCGGCAGGGTACGGCTTATGGCTGGCAGAAAATCAGCTCGATGGCGTCGGTTATTTAAACCTTATTACCCGCCAAAAAGAAGCCAGCTTACCAAAGCTCTTTATGTTAGAGCCTTATGACCCTGACAAGCGTGTCATCATTATGCTACATGGTTTGGCATCAAGCCCAGCAACGTGGGTCAATTTGACCAACGATATTTTCAATGACGATAAATTGCGTAATAATTATCAAGTTTGGCAAATTTTTTATCCAACCAACTTGCCTATACTAGAAAATCGTTACCAAATTCAAAAGCTCATCAATGCAACTTATGAGCAAACAGACCCTAAAGGGCAAAATATTGCTAGCAAAAATAGCGTCATTATTAGCCATAGTATGGGCGGTATCATTGCCCGTATGATGCTCTCTGATGAGAACTTGGTCGATGACTTGGACAGACTAGACGACCAAAATGTCCTGTCAATGAATGAGAAGCGCAAAATACGTGACGCGCTGAAAGAATCATTTGGCCAACAGCAGCTACGAGAGCGTTTTGAGCTAAAAGCCTTACCGCAAGTCGATACAGCAGTATTTTTATCGTCGCCTTTTCGCGGTACCGATTATGCCGACCGTTGGTTTACCCGTGCGCTACGCCGCATTGTTTATTTGCCCGTCGGTTTGGTAAAAACAGTCACTGATAACTTAGCAACGCTTGCCATTCAAGGCGACTTGGCACAAAACCCGCTCGGTGCGCTATATCTACAAAATGGTGCCAGTCAATTAAGCGACAAATCTTCTTTTATTCAATTAACCAAAGACATTAGTATCAATAAGCGCATCACCTATCATTCAATCATCGCTAATAACGATGCGGATATCACCAAAGGCTTGGCAGAAATGCAACCCACCGGCGCCAAGCTTGATTTATCGCATGAGATAGCAGAGGATGACGACAGTTTAAGCAAAACTATCGATTCCGATACCACCAATGAGTTAGCATCTGATGCAGATAAATTACCAAGCAAACCGCTCATTGCGGCAGTGACGGTTGATGGTGAGATTGGACAAGCATTAACAGAGCGCTTATCAGACGGTATAGTGCCCTATACCAGTGCGCATCTTGATGGTGCAGCGTCGGAGACGGTGATTAATGGTGGTCATAGCATTCAAGAAAACCCACAAACCATTTTGACCTTACGCCGTATTTTGCATCAACAATTACAGCAATAAAACAAAGTATTAGGGCATGAATATGGTTTTACTATTAGCTAGGCGCGTACACCTAGCTAATAGTACACACCCTCAAATTTTTATTACTCCTAAAAAGGTAAAAGCCTATTGTTAAAACATGTATTTTCATATTACTGTTATGTATATATTGATAACAATATTTAAACAATGGCTGTTATTTAGAATCTATTTGACTAACATTGTAAATACTTTATGACTAATAGGTGTGCGATAACCATATTGTGCAACTTGCGTGTACGAATGGGCGGGCGCATAATACTTAAGTACCAAATATCAGCAATACCGTCATTTGATGAATATTTAATAATTTGTAAGGATATGAATTATTTACTTTAGCTAAATAGTAACTATTTAGTAATTATAAACTAGTAGTTATGAAGGTATAGCAGCGATTACTGCTTAAATGACTGACTAATAGTTGCTAAAGCATAGCCGTTATTGACGCTATGTTAGCCAAAGGTTTTGTCTTAACCACATTTGCCGCTAAATAATACTTAGCCATTGCCCGTAATAATGAACGCCCTGATTGATGGACGGTTACGGACAGTTACTTGAGCGTATCATGGAAGCCAGCGCTATTCAGCTAACAGATAAGGGTAACCGTTTATGTTTGCTACATTTATGATTGATCAACTTGATGCGTTGATGCTGGCGCGTATCCAATTTGCCTTCGTTATCTCATGGCATATTGTTTTCCCCGCTTTTTCTATCGGACTTGCCAGCTGGCTGACGGTGCTTGAGTATCGTTGGCTGAAAACCGGTGAGCCTATTTATGCCGAAGTGTATAAACACTGGGTAAAAATATTTGCCGTGGTATTCGGTATGGGTGTGGTTTCGGGCGTGGTAATGTCCTATCAGTTCGGTACCAACTGGGCGGTGTTTTCAGACAGAGCCGGTAATATCCTAGGTCCGCTACTCGCCTATGAAGTATTGACAGCGTTTTTCTTAGAAGCGTCTTTCTTAGGTATTATGCTATTTGGTTGGGGACGGGTAAGTAAGCGTATGCACCTTGCCTCAACCGCCATCGTCGCCATCGGTACGATGATATCAGGATTTTGGATTTTGGCCGCCAACAGCTTCATGCAAACGCCGCAAGGCTTTTTGATGGGCGCTGATGGGCTGCTATATCCAACCAATTGGCTTGAGATTATCTTTAACCCATCATTCCCTTACCGCTATGCGCATATGATGACGGCGGCATTTTTGACCACCGCCTTTGTGATTGGTGGTATTGGTGCTTATTATCTACAGTCCAAAAAACATGCTGAACATCGAAAACACGGTCGCGTCATGCTAGGCATGGCGATGATTATGGCGATATTTGTCGCACCAGCACAGGTACTGATTGGTGATATGCATGGTCTAAACACTTTAGAACATCAGCCAGCTAAAGTAGCGGCGATGGAAGGTCTGTGGGAAAATGAGCGCGGTGCGCCTCTTGTCTTATTTGGCATCCCAGATCAAAAAGCGGAAAAAAACCATTACGAAATTAAAATCCCCTATGCCTCAGGTTTAATTTTAACCCACTCATTAGACGGTGAAGTTAAAGGACTTAAAAACTGGGCACCAGAAGATCGACCTTACGTTCCTATTGTTTTTTGGTCATTCCGTATCATGGTTGCTATCGGCATGTTGATGTTGCTCGTCGGTCTGTTTAGTCTTTATAAGTACTTTAAAAAACAACAGTTCAACCCTGAGAGTAAGCTATTTCACCGGGCATGGATGATGATGACACCACTTGGTTTTATCGCGCTACTTGCTGGCTGGTTTGTGACCGAAACAGGTCGTCAGCCATGGACAGTATATGGCGTCATTCGTACCGCTGAGAGTATGTCACCGGTTGCGGCGCAGCAAGTTGCGACAACCTTGATTGGCTTTATCGTGCTATATGTCTTTGTCTTTGGGGCGGGCAGTTTTTATATCCTACGTCTGATTGCCCAAGGACCAAAACCGTACGAAGATCCGTCAGAAGATCAGTTCTATGAGCATTCTGTCACTGAAGGCCAAGGTCGTACCTTGAGCGGTGATAAGCAGGCGGCTGATAAAACCAAAGGGCGTGAAGGCGACTTGGATAAACCTGCTGACGATGTCGATGATGGAGGGTTACGCTAATGTTTAACTATGGTGATGTATTAGATTTACCCTTAATTTGGGGCGGCTTAATTGCTCTATCTGTGTTTATTTATGTCTTGCTTGATGGCTTTGACTTGGGCTGCGGTATTCTGTTCCCATTTGCGGGATCCGATAAAAACCGCAGCCGCATGATGAACTCTATCGCCCCTTTTTGGGATGGCAATGAGACGTGGCTAGTGCTCGGCGGAGGTGGTTTATTCGCCGCCTTCCCTGTCGCTTATGGCATTATTATGACCGGTCTTTATTTGCCCGTCATCTTTATGTTATTTGGTTTGATTATGCGCGGTGTGGCGTTTGAGTTCCGCTTTAAAGCCACCTCGCACCGCTATGTGTGGGATAGTTTCTTCTTTATCGGCTCTGTCGTGGCAACTTTTGCCCAAGGTATTATGCTTGGGGCATTGGTACAAGGTTTAGAAGCCAGTAATCGTTTATATACCGGTGGTCCTTTTGATTGGTTCTCACCTTTCTCAATTATGTGTGGCTTTGCCTTGTTAATTGGCTATGCTTTATTGGGTTCTACGTGGTTAATTATTAAAACCGAACATACCCTACAAGTATGGGCACGTAGAGTCTCAGGCTGGCTGCTTTCGGCTTTAATCGTGGCGATGATTGCGGTAACGGTATTTATGTATTTCTCAGGGATTGATGCGCTTGAAGGCTGGTTTAGTTTCCCAGGTCTGCTGTATCTTGCTCCGATGCCAATTATCGTTGTGCTGTTATTTTTCTTGATGCGTAAAGATTTGACCAGCGAACGTGAATATCGTCCGTTCTTATTGACTGTCGCACTATTTTTGATGGGCTATATCGGGGTTTGTTTTGCCATATTCCCGTATATCGTACCGTATCAGATGACCATCTATGAAGCTGCTGCTGCCGATACTTCGCTATCCTTTATGCTCATCGGTGCCGGTATTATGCTGCCAATCATTTTGAGCTACACCGCTTTTGCTTATTATACATTTAAGGGCAAAACCGACCATGAGCATATGTATTAAAGCAGAATAGCCTTGGCTATTATCTATTGCACATAATGGATAATAGCTGTGCTTAGCTCAATGAGCTTAAGAATACGTTATGGGAGATTACGGAGAAATAGTTATGAAAAAGCTCAGTAAAAAACAGTCACAATGGGCGTGGTTTATTGGCTTATATGTGGCAGGGTTTTTGGTTATCTTTACGATTGCACAGTTAATTAAACTGGCAATGGGCGTATAAAACTTATCCTTTTACCTACATTCCTATATCCATAAAAAAGCAGCGCTGAATATTATAATATTCAGCGCTGCTTTTTTATTTGCTTAAATTTTAACTGTCGTAAAACAATTTATGCGCCGCGATGATTATCGACGCCGTGAGTTTCGATAAATTCGTTCACTTGCGTTAGGCGTTCAGGCGTACCAACATCTATCCAATTGTCTTTAATTACTTCAGCGGTAATTTGAAACTTTAGCATTGCTTGCTTTAGCAGTGGCGCAAGTGGCGCTGGCTGCCCTGAGACCAGCCCATCAACCAGTCTAGCTGATAGCACGCTGATACCCGCAAAAGTATATTTGTCAGCATCAGCAATCGGCTGCTCGCTTGCCAGTCCATTATTAATAGCGAAATCACCGCCATTATTATGCTCAGGATTGTCAATCAATAATAAATGTGCCAATTGGTCAGGCCCCAGCGTATAGTCCTGCAACTGAGCAAAATCATAGGTCGTCCAAACATCAGAGTTGACTAAGATAAAGGGCGCATCTTGCAGCTTGCCTGTTTGTAGCGCGTTAAAAATCCCGCCAGCCGTCTCAAGCGGCTCATCGTCTTCAACCGACCAATGCAGCTTGACGCCATATTCGGCTCCATCACCCAATGCCTGCATCAGCCTGTCCGCAAGCCATGACGCATTGATAGTGATATCGGTAATGCCAGCAGCTTGTAGCGCTTTAATATGCCAGACAATCAGTGGTTGCCCGCCGACTTCAACCAAAGGCTTTGGCGTTTCAAGTGTTAGCGGACGCAGGCGCGTACCCTTGCCAGCCGCCAAAATCATTGCTTGCGTTATTACCGACATACGCGCTCCTTGTTGTTGGCTGTTTTGCTGCCTATTGTTAATTATTGACTTTTAAGCACTATAAAGGCGGTTGATGTTTTAACCATTTTTACTTTATTAATGCTATTTAGATATATTGTTGTACAAATTTACTTTGATAAGCAGGCAAGATAACCTCTCGCAACCATTCGTTAAATGAGTTAACTGCTTGCTTCATATCGGAATTGCCGTATTCTGCCAGCCATTCTAGCTCAAAAATCAGGTCACGCATGACTTTTGGAATATCGGCCAAATAACGACTTTTGCCATCACGTTCAAATAAACGGATAAAAATACCCAACACTTTTAAATGCCGTTGTACGCCCATGACATTCACATCGTTTTCAAACTGAGCCGCATTCTCAGCGGTCACAAGCCCTGCCTGCTTTTGTAATTGCCAACAATCCTGCACCCAACTTGTGATTTGACTCTCCGGCCATTCTACATAGGCATCTCGTACTAACGATACCAAATCATAGGTATACGAGCCTACTACCGCATCTTGGAAATCAATAACGCCTAAGCGCGTATGATCTGCTTGGTCTTGCATAAGGTTGCGACTGTGATAATCACGATGCACTATCACCTGCGGCTGTGCCAAAATCTCAGCTATCAGAGTAGCTTTAAGATTTTCCCATAGCGTCTCTTCAAGCTCCACGCCAATATAAGGGATAAACCATTCGCTAAACAAATCCATCTCACGGGTTAAAAGTGCCGTATCATAATCTGGCAATTGGTGTTCAGCTTTTGCGGTGGCTACTGGCACTGTTTGTAGCGCAACTAAGGTACGCATCGCCAATTGATAATAATCATTAATCTGCACAGGCGGCGCATCTACTAATAGATGCGCAAACTCTACCGCCCCAAAGTCTTGTAATACCAAAAAGCCTTTTTCTATATCTTGGGCAACCAGCGTCGGGACATTGATTGCCGGTGACATCAGTTTTGCCACATTAATAAACTGCTGCAACGCCTCTTGTTCATCAGCAGAATCCATGACAATATAGCGCGCCGTTTCTGCCTCATTATTGTCAAGTAGCTGGATACGGTGATATTGGCGTGCGCTGGCGTCACCGGGCAAACTATCAAGAATGAATGGTTGATTGGCAAATACTTCTTGCAGCCATTGCTCTAATTGCTGCTGGCGAGTAGCGGGTACGCTAGGTTCTAACATAGTTTTATCGGTCATAAAAAGCATCGCAGGTTAAATATCAGTCGTAAATGACTAAAGTAGTGATAAGTGGGGCAAATAGTTGTTAAAATAGGGAGCGCTTGGCTTAGCCTAACAACGGCTCTAAGCAAATTAATTTCGGCTGTAAGCAAGTTAATTAATGCATCGAGCCATATTATATTACTCAGTATAGATCTAGTCTCTATATAAGCTAATAACTATAAGCTACTATCTAAGCAGTCTATTAACAATAGCTCGCCCAGTTATATTTAGCTATATTATAAATTTTGCTAAATAGTGTAGCTGATTTGGTTTTTTTTGACTATGATTAGTCGTCATTATATGAAAAACGTTCTGATTTTCGAGATTATCGTATGAATTATTGGTTTATTAGCCGTTAAATATCGCTAAAATACTCCTAGTAATTCAATGATCGCAATCCAATAGGCTCTACAATCATACATAGGTGTGCCCTTGTTATATTCTCCGCTTTACCAAAGCATCCGTTTGATTTTATTTGGCGCCTTAGGCTTATCAAGCTTGGCCGTCAGTGCCGCTATTAATAATGATGCACAGAAGATAGATATGCAGACCACTGAGCCGTTAGCGGTCGATAGTGCTAGCAGCGCTTATGCCCCAAAGGTTGCAGCTGATGCTAATAAAAATGTCAATAATAATATTAATACCGTCAATCAAGACATCAATTATCAAAGCGATTACAAGCAAAATACGGGCTATAACAATACCAATGGATTAACTGACAACATAGCAATAGAAAATGCAGCAGCTAATGTTAGTAATACAGGGACAAATAACTCTGTAGCCACTAATTCTACCTTTAACAATGATGATGCTTTAGATAATGACAATTATAATGCCAGTATAGATGTCACAGAAATTAATGACAGCAGTGATAGTAATAATGCCAATGCTAATGACAACAATCAAAATAATACCGCTGCGCCAGTAAATAATATTACTACAGCTGAGACTAAAGTTAACAGCCGCCAAGTTAACGACAGTGATGAAAGTATCCAAGAAAGCCTCAGACGCTTGGCAGAATTTTATGAACTAACGCCTGAAACTGACCCTGCAACGTTAAACAATAGTAGTAATGCTAATGTAGCAGATAACAATCAAAGCGATATTCAAAATACGTTTACCGCGCAAACCATTCCGGCCGTAGGCAACGACTTAAAACTGCTACCAAATACCATCGACAGCGCCCAACGCTGCGAAGGTCAATGGGTCTACCCCAAGAAAAACCCCAATTATCAACGAGCGGTTAATGAAACAGGTGCAAGCAATGGTCAGCCAGCACCCAATCTAAATGGCATTCTGAATAACCAAGCGCCGCTGTTTGCCGAGTCGGATTATGGTTACTATGATAATGTCGATTATGCCGAGCTATCAGGCAATGTCATAGTTGACCAAGGCACCCAGCATATCGAAGCGGACAAGATTGTTCTAGACTTGACCAATGGTGTGGCAGCAGCGCAAGGTAAAGTGATGTTTACCGATCAAGCCACTGCCAATGGTAACCCATCCACTCTTCCACCCCAAGCTGGAAACATTCAAAGCAAAAATAATAAGACCAGCCTTACTGATAAAGCTTCAAAAGGTGGTCTCATTGGGGTTGCTGACAGCTTAAATTATAATACTGAGACCGGACAATCAACGGCCAAAGACGTGGCCTTTGCTAGTGTAGAGCTACAAGCACACGGCTATGCCAAACGCTTAAACCGACCTAATGAGACACAATACGAGCTTGATGAGGTGATGTTCAGCACTTGCCCGCCCACCAACCGTAAATGGCAGTTTGATGCCAAAAGTATCGACTTAGATACCGAAACCGGTCGCGGCGAAGCTTATAATACGACCTTCCGTATCGCTGATGTGCCTGTCTTCTATTTGCCTTATTTTAACTTTCCTATAGACAATCGACGCAGTAGCGGGTTTTTACTGCCCAATGCTAGTATCAGTAGTGAAAGTGGTCTTGAGGTTGATGTACCTTATTACTTTAATTTAGCGCCGAACTATGATGCGACCCTTAATACCCGTGTTTATACCAATCGTAACCCGATGCTCTCAGGTGAATTTCGTTATTTGACTGAAGAGTATGGCGAAGGTATTTTTAATGGCTCATATCTGCCCAATGATAAAGAGTATGACGGCGAAGATCGCAGCAGTTTGTTTTATGATCATTATTGGTCATCTAAAAGCATTCCGCGCTTAAGTGGTGATGCAAAATACAGTTATGTATCTGATGCTGACTATCTTAATGACTTTGATACCTTAGGTTTATCAGACAATACCTTAAACCTACCACGCCGTGCGCGGGTTAATTATTATAATGATTATGTCAATGGCGAGTTAAAGGTAGAAACTTTTCAGACACTAGATGCCATCACCAATAATGGGCAGGTATTACAAGATAAAGATAAGCCTTATTCGCGCTTGCCGCAGCTCAAGCTTGATTATCGTTTACCGTGGGCAAAAAGCTTTGATATCACCGGCGTTAGTGACACCGCTTATTTTAAAAAGTCTATCGATGACGGCTCTGAAAATGAAAAAAGTGGCACGCGGATTTATAATAAACTCAGCGCCGTTTACCCCATGGAAAGATCTTGGGGCTATATTAAACCTAAGCTCAGCTTACAGCATCTGTATACCTCTTATGATGAAGACAGCTTAGCAGATAACGAGCTTAATAAAGACGATGGTAGCCAATCAGTATTGGTACCACAGGCCAGTATTGACGCCGGTTTGCACTTTTATCAAGCTGGCTCACCTTTTGGTGCATTTGACGATACCTTGGGCGGTTATCGCTTATTAAGTCCGCGCTTAAAATACACCTACTCACCCTATAAAGACCAAAACGAGATTCCTAACTTTAATACCCGTGTTGCCTCTATTAACTATGAGCAGCTTTTTTCGGACAGCTGGTTTTTAGGGCATGACCGTTTGCAAGATTTGCATGCCTTTACCCCCGGTATTAATTATCGTTACATCGATGCAACGGGTGTGACACGTTTTGATGGTAGCATTGCAGAGCAGTTTTATATCGATGACGGGCGTGTAACCCTTGATGAAGATAAACCTATCCTGACGTCATCATCTTCAGGAATGGTATGGGATACCAGTACTCAGCCTTATAATAACGTCTGGATAGACATGAGTGGCGCCCTTACCAATAGCTATGATTTAAACTATATCACCACCGAGCTACGTTATCAGCCGTCTGACAACAGCTTATTTAACGTCGGTTTTGTGAAGCGTATGCGTGATGAAAACACTGACCAATTACCCTTATCAGCATTTACCGCATCAGCCGTGTTCCCTATTAATAATAACTGGCGCGTATTGGCGCAAGGTCAGTATGATTATAATCGTGATAAGATGCTTGATTCGTTAATTGGTGTCGATTATGAGGATTGCTGTTTTGGTTTTGCCGTTTATGGTCGTCGTTACTATAACGACTTAAATATCAAAGACAAACCAACGCAAGCAATTATGGCAGAAATCAGACTTAACGGTCTTGGTAGCGGCAGCAGCCGTTTAACGCGCTTGCTTTCTGATAAAGTGTTAGGATTTGAGCCTGTTCAAAGCGCATGGAAGGATTAATAAAGCATCGTCTATACGATTAGATTAACGTATGATTGATGGCATTATTTATAGACTGTTATTTGTGATATAACATTCTACAACATTGTTTTTACCCTATTTATTATAGACAACCTTAGCCGCTACTTGAATATTCAAAGTATCGTCAATAGGCTTAACCGATTACCATCCGATGCAATGACATTGATGAGGAGCATCATGAGATTTTTTTCTTTAGGTCAAACTAGCCGAGCTGTATTGCTTTCTATGACTATGACTGGCGCTATTGCCCTAAGTTTTAGCGCACAAGCAGCAACCGTGAAGCCTGCAAAAGCACAAGCCTCCCAAGCAGCACAAGCAAATGCCGCAGCTGGACAAAATAGCGTGAACCGTTTGACGCCTGCCAATAGTACAGACGGCATCATTGCATTGGTTAATGAAAATGCTATTTTAAAAAGTGATTTAATCGCTGCTATCGCGCAAACCCAAGCACGTGCTCAAGCGGCTGGTGAACCGATTGCCAATTCAGCACAGCTACAGTCTGAAGTGTTAAACGCTCTTATCTTGCGCGAATTACAGCTAACCATGGTCAAACGTGTTGGCTTAAATCCTGATGAAGCCGCGATCAATCAACGCTTGGCTCAAATCGCCCAAGCGGAAGGACTTAATAGCATTGGTGCATTGCAGCAACGTTTAGACGCTGCAAAACCGGGCAGCTATGCCACCTTACGCGCGCAATTGATTGAAGATGCCGCTATCCAAGCCTTGCAACAACGCCAAATCTCTAGCCGTGTACGTATCAGTGAACAAGATATCGATGCATTTTTGGCATCTCCTGAAGCCAAGCGTTTAAGTCAAAGCGAATATCAAACTGTCCATGTGCGTATCCCATATATGGATGATTATAGCCGCTTGTCAGAGGCCCAACGTAATGAGGCATTAAAAGTCGCGCAGCGTCTACGTACACGCCTGCAAGCACCAAATGTTGATGTGACGGAAGCTATCGCAGCAAGCCAAGGCAGTTATCCTATTCAGTTGCAAGGTGGCGATATGGGCTTTCATAAAGCGGCAGCCTTACCGACTGAACTGGCAAGCGAAATCACCAAACTTGAGGTCGGTGCAGTGAGTGCACCTTTAATTACGCCTGAAGGGATTGATATCATCAAACTGGCTGATAAAAAATCCAGTGATACCATGCTAGTACCGCAATGGAATACGCGCCATATCTTAGTCAAAGTCGATGAGCTGCAAACGGATGCCCTTGCAGAACAAAAAATCAATGATCTCTATGCTCAATTACGTAATGGCGCTGACTTTGCTAGCCTAGCCTCGACTTATTCAGATGATCCCGGCTCAGCAGGACGCGGTGGCGATTTGGATTGGGTTGGTGAAGAGCAAATGATTGGTCCGTTTGAAGCGATGATGAAAAATACTGCGGTCGGCGATTATTCTGCACCATTCAAAACGCAATTTGGTTGGCATATCTTAAAAGTCGAAGGTAAGCGTCAACAAGATGTCAGCGATGAGTATCGTCGTAATATGGCACGCCAAGCGCTATATCAGCGTCTTGCCCCACAAGCCAAAGAAGACTGGCTACAAGAGTTACGTGCCGGCGCCTACATTCAAGTCCTTGGTTAGTTAGGATTAAGTTAATCAGGTATGAGTTAAAGTGCTTTATAAAAAAAGGGTATATGCCAATGCATATGCCCTTTTTTATCTAATAAGAAATAGTGTTAACTCAAATATGCTTACTTTTTGATTCCATACTTAATCCACCATAAAATAAATACCGTACTACGAGTATAAATTTTACGCAGCCTCTGTATAGGTATAGGCATAAAAAGCGAGGAAGGAAAATTTATAACAGTAGCGCGCTATAATATTTTCAAATAATGATAAAAAATCACACACAAAGAAAAGCCCCGAACCTAGGGCGATGGGTTCAGGGCTATGGCGTTTCATATTATTGTTATTATCTCTTCCGTGTTGACTCATCCTAAGTCACAAACAGTACTCTATAAGACAGCGGGCTGACCTGTGCTTTTATTAGTACAACCTCAACACTACATCCTTGCGTATCCTTGTGTTGATGGTTGTATTCTAGGCCAATTGATTGAGAACGCATAGAGGCTAATGACCTTATTTAGCGTAAGCATTTGCTTACGTCGCAATCGTTTAATTCGAGCTCTTTATAAAAGTACTTGAACCATCTTAACAATCACTCTTTTCCTCTGCTTCTGCGTGCTCTTTTGATACTTTACAGCCCTCTTTCTTGCCTGCTTCGATGGTATTTTTTGCCTCTTTGACATCCTCTGCTTTTTCAGTAGGCGCATTGCTTTGTTGTTTACTCGCCTGCTCTGGCTCATATTGTAGTGTCGTCATCACCGGAAAATGATCAGAGCCAATAGACGGCATACGCTTGATATCGACCACGGTAAAGCAAGCACTGTGGAAAATATGGTCTAATGCCCAGCGTAAAAATGGGTACTTAACATGAAAGGTATTGATAAAATGGCGCCCGATACGCGGGTCTAACAAACCCGAGATACGCTGAAAACGACGGGTGGTTTTTGACCAAGCAACATCATTTAAGTCACCCGCCAAGATAGCGGTCTGGTTATTCTCTTTGATATGTTTTCCAACCATCAATAGCTCAGCATCACGGGTCGTAGATTTATCCGCTTCTGTCGGGCTTGGTGGCATCGGGTGTAAGCAGTATAGCCAAATGATTTGTCCGCCTTGCAAGCGCATCTGCGTATGAATAGATGGTATGTCGTCTATCATCAAATACTTAACTTCAGGATTTATCAGCTCAAGCTTGGAGTACAGGTGCATCCCATACAGATTGCCTAATGGAACTTTTACTGTATAAGGATAATCTGCTTCAATTTGATTGAGCGCTGTTTCCCATTTTTTATCGGTTTCTAAAGTTATTAAGATATCAGGCTGTTTGTCTTTGACCAAATCAACCAGTTTTTGGGTCTCATCATTAGGGGTCAACACATTTGAGACCATGATTTTTAACTGACACTCCTGAACTTCCGGCTTATCCTTGGCATTTTTTACTTCTTTTTTCCACAGTTTGGTATAGGGCAATACCATACGCAGCTGAAAGGCCAAAGTGATGCTCAAAACGATAAATAGCAGCCACTGCCCAAGCTGCCATTCCGCGCCAAATGCCAGCATACCGACCCATGCAATGATGCCCAATATCATGATTTGGATACGTGGGAACTCAACGCCGCGCACCCACCAATTATCAAGTGGTAGCCAGCCCCAAATGGTAACAAATGCAATTAGCCCCGCTAACCACTGTGCGCCATAATATAATAGGGAGAAATCCATAATGTGTATCGACCGTTTCTTAAATGAATGGTGAAGCCAATGATTGTATTAATTAACTGTTTGCACTAACTGACAGTGACCAAGTTCAATTTGTTGCTATCTAAACCCTCGTTATCTAAATTGTTGCTGCCTAAATCGCCACTACCCAAACTGCGCATAGCAAAAATCTAATATCAAGTTGAGTAATAGCTGCTTACTTTAGCATTTCAGAAGTCCAACGCCTACTATTGAACATGAATTACGCTATAGCCACTATAAAAAATTACAATCTAAAGCGCTTGATAAACTGCCATTTTTCTAAACAATAACTGTCATAAATAGTTCGCTGCATAATAAGCGACAAGCCTTATTGCAATTATATTTATAATTATCACTCAGCGTGATAGTGAACATCATACTTACTGTCTATAAAACACTGTAAATTCTCTAAAAAACCTTGCTTTTTGGGGCTATTCACGGCATTGTTATTGGTTGGCGATGCAACAATTTATTGTAAAAAGGATTAAGTTTCATGAGTAATTTAACAGTAGGCTTGGTAGGCTGGCGCGGTATGGTCGGGTCAGTATTGATACAACGTATGCGTGAAGAAAAAGACTTTGACGGTATGACACCGGTGTTTTTTTCAACCAGTAACGCCGGCGGCGACGCACCAAGCTTTGATGGTATCAAGACCAGCCAACTAAAAGATGCTCATGATATTGCAGCACTTGCTGCTTGTGATGTGATTATTACCTGCCAAGGTGGCGACTACACCTCAAAAGTTCATCAACCACTCCGCGATAGCGGCTGGACTGGCTACTGGATTGATGCGGCAAGCACCTTACGCATGGAAGACGACAGCATCATTATTCTTGACCCCGTCAACCGCAGTGTCATTAATAGTGCGCTGGCAAATGGCAAAAAAGACTTTATCGGTGGTAACTGCACCGTGTCACTGATGCTCATGGCGATTGGTGAGTTATTTAATAAAGGCTGGGTCGAATGGGTCAGCGCCATGACCTATCAAGCAGCAAGTGGTTCTGGTGCCAACAACATGCGCGAGCTTATCGAAGGTATGGGCGTACTCCATGATGCCGTTAAAGATGAGCTTGCCAATCCTGCCAGCGCCATCCTTGAGATTGATAAAAAAATCGCCCAAACTCAGCGCTCAGATAACTTTCCAAAGCAATACTTTGGCGTACCATTAGCAGGTAGCTTGATCCCTTATATCGACGCGCAGTTAGAAAACAAACAGTCACGTGAAGAGTGGAAAGGCGGCGTTGAAACCAATAAAATCCTTGGTAATTCTGAAGCAGATAAGATTGCTATCGACGGTATGTGTGTCCGCGTGGGTGCCATGCGCTGTCATGCGCAAGGTTTAACGATTAAACTTAGAAAAGACATCCCGCTAGAAGAAATCGAAGCGGCATTGAAAAACAGCGGTAATAAATGGTTAGACGTGGTCGAAGACGATAAAGAAGCGACTATCAACCGCTTAACACCTGTAGCAGTGACCGGTACTTTGACGGTCGCATTAGGACGCCTGCGTAAGCTTAATATGGGTCCTGAATATCTAGGCGCGTTCACTGTCGGTGATCAGTTGTTATGGGGCGCAGCTGAGCCATTACGCCGTATGCTAAATATCATCCGCGAGCAAAACGGCTAAATTAATTGGCTTAAGCTTAAATAGAAAAAGACAGCGCTTGCTGTCTTTTTTTTGAGTCATTTTTGTTATTAATGGGTCATTTGGACTGATAAGCAATCATCACTTCGTTGCGGCGCAGAAACGGTAGTGTCCAAGGTGGATTGTAACGTGCCAACTCAGGTGTACCTGTTATGGTTAATTTTTGCGCCTGCATCCAAGATTGCAACTCCTCAGTTTTAGCAGCAACCTTTTCAGCACCAGCCAATCCTGAAAACTTAATAACACCATAAGTTTGCGCTGGCACTTCTACAATTTCGATATTTGGATTGTTAGGTTTGGGTAGCGTTTGCATAGTGTATTGGTTTGGCATGGTAAATTGTACGCGCCATTTATCATCAGTCTGTTGCTGGTGCTCTTGTTTAATAGACACAGGTGCGGTCATAGCGATTTTTTGCGACGCGCCATTTTTCTTAGTGTCAGCTTGCTTTTCTTCAAACTTCATGGCGACGGGCGCTGTCATACTGATTTTACTACTCTCCCCGTTTGATGCCGTATTATTACCAAAGATATAGTCCGCTAATATCTTAAACCCTTTACGACTGGCCTCATTTTGGTCACCAGATACCCAAGTCTGTGCTGCCAACTGCTCACCGTAACGACGCAATTCAAACTCCTCTGTTTGCGACAAAATCGTATACTTTGGCTCTTCGGTTGCCATAGCTGCTCCTGGTAGCAATAATGTACTGGTTAATAACACGCCACTTAATAGCGTTCTATTCAATAACGTTCTATTTAAAAGCGAATGTTTCGATGATAGGTAGGTTGCTTTGCTCATATTATTTCTCCGCCGTGCAAAAATAGGCTTCAATACTATTTAATTTGCAGCAGCTCTTTATTTACTGTAGCAATATCTTGGCAGAACTGTCTGTGTCTTTTGGTTATAGCGTGGCAATAAAAAAGATTGATCTTTTAAATTAACTTTAAATATGCTTAGGCTATTTTATAGCTTCTTTTGCTATCTATTCAAATTGACGCTACCTTAAATATCGATGTCCAAAAAAATGCCTAACAATGCTATAATTGGCGCTATTTTCTTAGCTTAAATAGCGGTTAACTTATGCAATTTGTCTTACATAAAACGGCCAGCGGCATCACGCGTGCGCGCCGTGGTACGGTTCATCTCAATCATGGCGATGTACAAACACCAGCCTTTATGCCTGTAGGTACTTACGGTACCGTTAAAGGTATGTTACCTCGTGATATCGAAGCGATTGGCGCTGATATTATCTTGGGCAATACTTTTCATTTATGGCTGCGCCCCGGTACGGATATCATTGATAAATTTGGTGGTCTGCATAAATTTATGCATTGGGATAAACCTATCCTTACTGATTCAGGCGGATTCCAAGTATTCAGTCTGGGTGCGATGCGTAAAATTACCGAAGAAGGCGTTAACTTTAAATCGCCCATTGATGGTGCGAAAGTGTTTTTATCGCCAGAAAAATCGATGCAGATTCAATATAGCTTGAACTCAGATATCGTCATGCAGTTCGATGAGTGTACGCCCTATCCTGCTACTCATGATGAGGCGAAAAAATCTCTAGAGTTATCACTACGCTGGGGACAGCGCTGCGTTGATGAGCATAATAAACTTGGCAATATCAATGCGTTATTTGGCATCATCCAAGGTAGTATGTATGCCGATTTACGTAAGCAATCTCTCGAAGGTCTGCTTGAGATTGGCTTTGATGGTTATGCCATCGGTGGTTTGTCTGTTGGCGAGCCAAAAGAAGAGATGATAGACGTTTTAGATTATATTGCAGATGATATGCCAGCTGACAAGCCACGCTATCTGATGGGTGTAGGTAAGCCTGAAGACCTCGTTGAAGGTGTACGCCGCGGCGTCGATATGTTCGATTGCGTCATGCCGACCCGTAACGCGCGTAATGGTCATTACTTTGTCGCAGGCGACGCTGAAAACGCAGGCGTGGTACGTATACGCAATAGCCAATATCGCACTGATGAAGGTCCATTAGATCCTGAATGCGATTGCTATACCTGTCAAAACTTTAGCCGTGCTTACTTATCACATCTTAATAAATGTAAAGAGATGCTAGGTGCGCAATTGGCGACCATTCATAACTTACGTTACTACCAACGTTTGATGCAAGGTATCAGAGACGCGATTGAACAAGATACCTTTGATGAATTCGTGAATGAATTTTATAGTAAACGCGGACAAACGGTTCCTGAACTTAATTTACGTTAAGCGTTTGTAGGACTATTCGAGACACTTAACGGCTATTGATTAGATTAGTTAACAAACAAAAAGGGCTTAAGATTAATCTTAAGCCCTTTTTGTTTAGCTGGAATTTTTATTACTTAAAATACTAATACTATAATAAGTAAGAGAAAGTCTATCCATTAGCTCATTAGAGTCGTTACAAAAACGATGATTACCGCGATAGGCGCAATGAATTTAGCAACGATTTGCCATAACTGCCAAGTGAAATTCGACAATCCAAGCTCTTGCTGGATGCTGCGCTGATCCATTTGCCAACCGACAAAGATAATCGCCGCAAGACCGGTCAAAGGCAACATGAATTTACTGGTCAGTTTGTCTAGCACATCAAAAATACCATTACCCATAATGGTAAAGTCAGCCCATAAGTTAAATGACAACAAGGCTGCGATACCTAGTAACCAAACTGCAATACTGGCCACGATGGTCGATACCGTACGGCTCATTGGCGTACGCTCTTCTAAAAGCTCAACCGTTGGCTCAAGTAACGAGATTGATGACGTCACGGCGGCAAAGGTAATCAATAAGAAGAACAATGTACCAATGACGGCACCAGCACCCATGCTACCAAACGCGATTGGCAGACTGACAAAGATAAGACCAGGGCCTGAAGCAGGATCAAGACCGTTGTTAAAGATGATTGGGAAAATGGCCAAACCAGCAGCCAAGGCAATCACGGTATCTAAAATTACCACCGTACGCGCGGTGCTTAATAGATTGACATCACGACCCAGATAAGAGCCATAAGCTACCATAATACCCATACCGATAGACAGCGTAAAGAAAGCATGTCCAAGTGCCGCTAGCATGACGTCGGCATTTAACTTACTAAGGTCTGGAGCAAACAGATAATTAACCGCTTCGCCAAAACCGCCGTTCATGACGTTATAACCAACGATAACGAATAAAATCACACCCAATAATGGCATGAGAACTTTGGCGGTGTTTTCAATACCCTTCGTCACACCCACACCAACAATCAAGGCGGTAATGACCATGAAAACCGTATGCCAAATAGTTAAGGTGCCCGCTGACGCCAACATCGCATCAAAGGTTGCAGCGACAGAGTCACTATCTTGACCCGCAAAGCTTCCTGAACCAACTTTGGTAATATAATTAAGCGCCCAACCACCGATGACACTATAAAACGATAGAATTAAAAAACCACCTAAGATACCGGTCGCACCGACAATACCCCAACTGCGTGATTTGCCTTCGCTTGCCGCGACATCAGAAAACGTATTGATAGGGTTTTTTTGCCCGCGGCGACCAATCAACCATTCTGCAACCAAAATTGGAAAACCAATAAGGGCAAGACAAAATAAATAGGCGATAACAAAAGCTGAACCACCGCTCTCCCCAACCATATAGGGAAACTTCCAGATATTTCCTAAACCAACTGCCGATCCTACTGCTGCCAGTACGAAGCCAAAACTTGAGCTCCACTGAGCATGTTCTTGTTTATTAATAGCCATTTTGCCTTCCTCATGCCTCAATTAATGTTGCTTATAATCTTCCTTGATTATTATAAATCACCCACTATTTTATGCGGTAATTTAATTAACGGGTCAATGTGACACGTCTAGCAACATTATGAAAGAATTGTTTACAATATCGTAAACGCTCAGTTTCTGCTAAGCAACCAAAAAAGTCAAGTAGCGATAAATATAAAAAGCCATAACTAATAGTTATGGCTTTTTATATTTTTAAGAACAACTTACAAGAGTTTACCGGTTTCAGGCTTATATCTAAGACGTAAGTTGCAGCATTTTTTATATATGTTTTATATATGGCTGCTTGATATTGGTCTCAGCTATTGCTTCTAGCGACTGCTTATATATTTAATTAAATGATATTAACGCACAACGCCGCGGCGACTTTTTTGTAGCGAATCGATTAGCAGCGCAATTTTTGGTTCTTGTGGTAACAGCTCTTCTTTTAATATCTCTAGCGCTTGAGCCGTCGTTAAGCCTGAACGATAGACAGTACGGTATGCTTGACGCAAGACATCAATCGTCTCTTTAGACCAGTCTTTACGGCGCATACCTTCGACATTTAGACCATGTGCTTTTGCAGGATTGCCAGATACCATGGTAAAAGCAGCCACATCCTTTAGAATAAGACTTGCGCCACCCACCAAGCTATAATCATCAACGGTACAAAACTGATGAATACCGGAATTACCACCGATAATCGTATGATTACCAATGGTCACATGGCCTGCAATGCCGACATTATTGGCCAACACATTATGATCGCCAATTAAGCAATCATGGGCGACATGGGTATTGACCATCAAAAGATTATGATTGCCAATCTTAGTTAGGCCGCCATCTTGTTCAGTACCACGGTGTAAGCTACAGGCTTCACGAATGGTATTATGATCGCCAATCTCAAGCCACGTACGCTCACCAGCGTACTTTAAATCCTGCGGGTCTTCACCGATGCTGGCAAACTGATAAAACTGATTATACGCACCGATACGCGTCAGTCGTGCCACGACCACATGACGGTGTAAAACCGTATGGGCGCCAATGGAAACTTCATCACCGACAATACAATAAGGACCAATGGTGGCAGTTTCATCAATCTTAGCGGACGGTGAGATGAGTGCTGTTGGATGGATCTGACTCATAATGAGGGCCTTTGTATCATCTGATGCGAGTAAATGGTAAAACAAATACAGACAGTTTAGCGTTAATAATCACCCTAATACCAGCTCTGTTTAAAAAACACTGTGTCTAAAACTATTATTCTGTCTAAAATATAAATATAACGCTAATCTTTACTATTCGCGGCAGCCAGCAGGTCTAAAAAATCTCACCGACCCGCTGCGCAACGTCTATAGAAATACTCTATTGTTCCTGACGTGCAATCATAATCTGAGCGCTAGCAGCAAGCTCATCTTCGACGTGGACGGTACAATCAAACTTATAAATACCCTGCTTTTGCATCACGGTTTTGGCACGGATAATCAGCTGGTCACCAGGGATAACACGGCGCTTAAAGCGTACTTTATCCACCCCAGCAAACAGATACAGATAACCATCTTCTGCCGTCAAACCGGCGCTGATAAAACCAAGAACACCGGATACCTGCGCCATCGACTCAACCATCAAGACACCTGGCATAATCGGCTCATCAGGAAAATGTCCATTAAAAAACTCTTCGTTAATGGTCACATTTTTGATACCGGTAATACATTCACCAGGGGTACAAGATATCACCCGATCGACCAGCATAAATGGATAACGATGCGGCAGATAATGCTTTAGGGTATGGTAGGTTAAGGGTAATGTTAAACCTTGTTCCGCCAAACTTTTGATGTCTTCATCAGTAGGTCTATCAATATCAGTTATGCTCATAATGGGGCTTCCTTGCTATATGCTAAGCTTTACTTTGTCTTTAAGCGTTGCTGTGTTTTTAAACTTTATATATAATTAACTGTTGCGTTAACTGAGTGCTTATTGTCAGGTATTAATTGCGCTGTGCTAGTCATGCTGTACCGGTCATGCTGTACCGGTCATGCTGGATTAGTCACGACCAAGCTGGCGAAAACGTACCGCTGCACGCCGCCAATTGGCAGTTGGCATGGCGGCTGTTCCAGAAGAGTATGAGCCCGCCTTTGTGATGGATTTTGTCACCATGGTCATGCCAGATAATGTCACATCATCAGTAATGTCAATGTGACCAGTAATGCCAACAGCGCCCCCTATAATGCAGCGCTTGCCAATCGTCGTACTACCTGCGATACCAGTTTGCGCCGCGATGGCGGTACCATCACCGATACGCACGTTATGGGCAACTTGTACAAGATTGTCAATAATAACATGATTGCCAATCACCGTATCGTCAATAGCGCCGCGATCGATACAGGTTTGGCTACCAATCCGAACATGATTGCCAATCACCACACGTCCTAGCTGAGCAATACGCTCCCAACCTGTAGTACTAGGATTGCTGGTGGGTGCAAAGCCGAAACCTTCAGCCCCTACACTAACCCCAGCGTGCAATCTAACATGATTACCAAGTACACAATCGTGTCCGATGACCACTTGCGATTTGAGCACACAATCGCTGCCAATCGTGGTATTTGCTTCGATGACCACATTTGCATCAAGCATACTACGGTCACCAATTTGCACCTGTTCGCCAATGACACAAAAAGGTCCAATAGTCACTCCATTACCAATCACTGCGCTTTCAGCGATTACGGCGCTAGGATGAATACCGCCTACCAATGGCTGATGAGCAAAAAGTTGACTGGCGCTAGCATAAGCCAAATAAGGCGCAGCAACGACTAATGCAACGGCAGTTTTGGCAACTTTATCATGATGTTCTGCCGTGGTCAGCACTGCCCCTGCCTGACTGTTTGCTAAGCTAGGAAGGTAGTGCGGATTGGCTAAAAAACTTAATTGCTGCGGATTGGCGGTCGTTAAATTACCAACACCGTCTAAATTTAGACATAATTGTGCAGCGCTAAGTTCGCCCTTGTTAAGAACAGGCTGACGCTGCTCAATCCGAGTGATGAGTTGCTCAATCGTTATCATAATTGTTATTAGTATAGTGGCTGTTAGTATTGGTATGAATAAGATGGTCGCCAAGGTGAGATATCATCTTGGCGACCTGCTAAAATCTAATTGTCTATTAATTTATTTAGCTACATAAACTAAAACAATTAAATGATTTTACATAGATTCTTTGGACTAAAAAGTATTACCAATTTGGAACTGAACCTTTTCAGTTTCATCGCCTTCTTTGTCACCGATCGGCACCGCATAACTGAGAGAAATCGGACCAATTGGCGTATACCAAGTGACACCTAAACCAGCACTAAAACGCATCTTATTATCTTGGGTTAATAATGGTACACCGGTATCTTTTCCAGTAGCCGGATCAATAAAGGTGCGGTCTTCTTTATCTGTCGTATCAAATACTTGACCGCCTTCAGCAAACAGTACCGGACGTACCTGATCTGCCCAATCACCTTTAAATGGCATAGGTAAAATCAGTTCTGTACCAAAGCTAACCAACGCATTACCACCAATCTCTTCTGGTTTCAATGAGCCTGGTTGATCACTAACGGCATCATAGTAGCTTTGCGATTTAGGCCCAAGCGTTGAGGCTTCGTAGCCACGTACCGAACCATAACCACCGGCATAGAAGTTTTCATAAAACGGCAAATCATTACCGTAGCCAAGTTTGGTATAACCGCGCGCCACCCAATCTTTATAGATAGGTTGATAAATATTGCCGCGATAAACCAGTTTCTGATAACTAGCATCACCAAGACCAATGGTCGCATCGACCGTATGGCTCATACCTTTATTTGGAAATACTGGACGATCTAACGTGCTGTAATCCCAGCCAAATAGTAAGTTATAGCTTTGATATTCGTTTTTAAAACCGGTACGACCTGAAAGCTCTTCTTCCCCTTTATCATTAGTAAAAGTGTACTTCTCAAACGTACCACCATCATCCATAATTTGCTGCACGTTTGATACACCAAGGCGGCTACCACCACGTACGGTCGTATTATCAACGTTCAAGCCCGCACTCACGCGTTTGGTTTCATCAACAGGATAACTATAGTTCAGCGTAGCACCATAAGCATCGGTGACATAGTTACTAACGTTTCTGTCATCGTACTTGGTTTCACGATAATAAGCACTGATACCTTGCGAAACACCGTTTTCTGTAAAATAAGGGTCAGTATAACCCAAGCTATAAGAGTCACGCGTCTCAGAACGCGATAGTGCCGCTTTCACACGGTTACCAGTACCCATAAAGTTGTTTTGGGTCAAGTCTAACTGGAACGTCACACCACCACTTTGCGAGTAACCCGCAGCAATAGTGGAGCTACCAGAAGGCTGCTCTTCAACTGTATAATTCACATCGACTTGGTCTGGCTGATTAGGTACGGGTTTGACATCGACATTGACGCCTTTAAAGAAACCGGTACGCATCAAGCGTGTACGTGATAGTTGAATCTTATCACTAGAGGCAAGAGCACCTTCTAACTGACGCATTTCACGGCGCAGTACTTCATCTTGGGTTTTTATATTACCCGTGAAGTTGATACGGCGAACATAGATAGGACGCGCAGGATCAATATAATAATCGACATCGACTACTTTAGTCTCATCATTGATACGCGGGACCGGTCTGATTTGGGCTAAATAATAACCTTCATTACCATAACGACTCTTAAGGGCGGCCGTTGTAGCATCCAGCTTAGCTTGTGAATATTTTTCATTGGGTGCAAAAGTAACCAGTTCTTTTAACTCGTTGTTTTCAAAGGTTGGCTTACCTAAGAAGTTCACTTCACCAAACTGATATTGCTCGCCTTCACTTAAGCTGACTTCGATAAACACACTGCTTTTATCTTCGCTAATGTTAAGTACGGCATTGTCTACTGAAAAGCGCACATAGCCATCGTTTTGATAAAGGGCTTTTAGATTCTCTAAACTGGCCGCCAGTTTTTCTTTGGCATAGCGATCAGACTTAGACAACAGACGCGTCCATGACGACTCTTTTACCGCAAAAACGTCTTTTATCTGCTCATCACTAAAGTGTTTATTACCAATAATATTGATATCGACGACTTTAGCAGGCTTGCCTTCAACAAAGCGCACATCCAGTTTTACGCGATTGCCATCTAATAACGTTTGATCGACTTCAATATTGCTATTGTAATAACCTTGACTGATATATTGCTGCTGTAACTCGTTGGCAACGCCTTGCAACGTGGCTTGTTTCAGCACATCACCGACAGACAAGCCTGCATTACCAAGCCCTTGTTCAAGCCCTTCTTTTGGGATGAGTTTATTGCCTTCAAAGTTGACTTCAGCGATGATAGGACGCTCGACGACATCAAAGCGCAGCTTGCCACCTTCGACACGGCTTTGAATATCGGCGAAGTTTTCAGTCGCATATAACGCCTTAATACTGGCAGCCAAATTACTATCATTAACCGTATCACCCACCGTAATAGGTAAAACTGGATAGAGACTATCAGGAGTTAGGCGTTGTAGACCGTTGAAACCAATGTCAGTCACTACAAATTCTGCAGCCTGAACGGGCATACTCATCATCGCTACAACTAACGGCAACCCAGCCGCGCTCATAAATAAAGGCGTACGCATAAACACTATCCGTCAATAAAAAACTTGCTTAAGTTAAGGTAAAAAGCACGTGTTGTCTAGCCCATTTCGCATAAAGTCGTAAACTTCAGCGTGGGAGACTCAGGACACTTTATATAAAACGCATCATAAAATAAACTAAAAAATAAAATTAGTACAGTGGCGACATTATGAAATAAACACCGTATCGCTTCAATCATCAGTGCTTGATAAGGGCGCAACCATTAGCCTATCGCGGCTTACTTGCCAAGCGACAGCATCCTTTGTCAAAATAGCCGACTGATATCATTACCAATTGCTAACACCATGAAACCTGCCAGCAAGAGTAAACCGATATTAAGTCCAACCATTTGCACGCCTTCAGAGAGTGGTTTACCGCGTATCAGCTCAATAACGTAATAGACAATATGCCCACCATCTAATACTGGAATGGGTAAAAGATTCAATACGGCAAGGCTTAAACTGATCAAAGCTGCTGTAGATAATACCATCTGCCAGCTAATATCAAAGCTTTGTTTGGCAACTTTTGCAATGGTAATGGGACCTGATAAATTCTCTAAACCTATCATGCCAGACAGCATCTTGCCCATTGAGCTCACCGTCATAACTGCTAACTGCTCCGTCTTCTCAAATGACTTCACCAATGACTCGCCAGGACCGTAAACGACGGTGGTTTTATAGGCATCAGGAATCACGATTTCAGACTGTGCCACCATAGCACCAATTTGCCCGTAATCGTTACCTAAATTGTCTTTTTTACCTTGCGGCATAATAGATAATTGTACCGACTTGCCATCACGCAGCACGGTGAAACTCAGTAAAACCTCAGGGCTATCACGAATGATACGCGTGGCACTGATCCAATCACTAATCTCTTCACCGTTAATGGCTGTAATGCGGTCACCAACCTGTAAGCCTTGGCGACTGGCAGCGCCATCGGGCGTTAAATCGCCAACGATTGGTGCGATGTTTGGTTGCCACGGTATCATACCAAAGCTTGATAACGCATCTTTGCCTTGCGCATCGCCTTGCATAAATTCTTTAATCGGTGCTTGATAAGTTTTGGTCGCGTTATTACCTTCTGCATCAGACTGTAAGGTGACACTGACATTATCCGTTTCACCCATACGCCCCGCCAAACGATAGTTAATACCTTCCCACGTTTGCACCTCATGACCATCGATTGCAACGATTTTATCACCAACGGGCAACTGTGCCATCGCTGCTGGCGTGTCGGGTAATACTTGCCCAATCTTTGTCGCTAATTGCTCTGATGGGGTCATAAACAACACCCAAAATAGCGCAATAGCGATGACAAAGTTCATGATAGGACCCGCAGCAACAATCGCAATTTTCTTCAGCGGATGTTGACGATTAAAGGCTAGATGCTGCTCATCGGCTGCCACCTCGCCTTCACGCTCATCGAGCATTTTGACATAACCACCAAGTGGTAATGCCGAGATGCGATAATCAATACCGCTCTTTTTACTGGTCCAACCAAAGAGTTTTGGGCCAAAGCCGATAGAATAGGTCAGCACTTTAACGCCGCAAAGACGCGCCACGATGTAATGACCCCACTCATGTAAGGCGATGAGCGGACCTAAGACAAATATTGCCGCAAGCAGCGTTAATAAAAACGTCATGATCTTTTCTCAGTATTAGCTCTTAGTATTGTCTTTTAACATCGTTTATCACTATCATTTCTTGGCGTACTGTTTAGCATCATCTGTCGATATCACTTTTTAACAGCATTTATCAAATAGCTAAATTTTATAGGTTTAGGCCAACTTTGCGACTAGCGTATCAGCATGTTGACGCGCTATTTTATCGATAACTAAAATATCTTCAATATCGGCGGTCTCATCTAATACGGGCACCTGTATCTCATCTAATGCTTGCGCATTAATATCCGCAATATCGGTGAGGCGAATTTGCCCGTTTAAAAATGCCGCAACCGCAATTTCATTGGCAGCATTTAGCACAATCGTGGCCTGTGTACCCGCTTGCATCGCCTGTCTTGCCAAACGCAAACAGGCAAATTTTTGCAAATCAGGCTCAATAAACTCTAAACCACTTAAGGCAAATAAATCTAATGGCTGCGAGCCGCTATCGATACGGTCAGGATAACTGAGCGCGTGGGCGATTGGTGTCTTCATATCGGGACTGCCTAGCTGCGCTAAAAAGCTGCCATCGCTATATTCTACCATTGAGTGAATAATACTTTGTGGGTGAATGACCACATTTATCTTATTTTCTGGCAGATCAAATAAATGGCAAGCTTCAATCAGCTCAAGCCCTTTATTCATCATCGTAGCCGAGTCGACCGATATCTTTTGCCCCATCGACCAATTCGGATGTTTGACCGCTTCTGCAACACTAGCTTGCTGCATCTGTGCAAAAGACTGTTGCAGAAATGGTCCGCCAGATGCCGTCAACCATAATTTACGCACACCATAATTTGGCTGATGGACTTGGGTATTGTCTTGCTGAATCGCTAATGGCAAACACTGAAAAATGGCGTTATGTTCTGAATCTAAAGGCAACAAGGTCGCATGATGCGTTTTAACCGCATTAATCATGACTTTCCCTGCCATGACCAAGGCTTCTTTATTGGCCAGTAAGATACGCTTACCTGCGCGTGCGGCAGCTAAGGTAGAAGGCAGACCGGCTGCGCCTACGATAGCCGCAACAACGGTATCAGTTTGCGTATCGGTTGCAATATCGACCAGCCCTACTTCACCGCCGACCACATCAATATTTAAACCTGCTGCGCTAAGACGCTGAGCGAAATCATCGACCGCTGCTGTCGGCACACTGACGCGTTTGGGCAAAAACTGCTGACAGAGAGCAAATAGCTTATCTAAACGGTGATAGCCTGATAAGGCATAAACTTCATAGTTCTGTGGTTGCGCCGCTAAAATTGCTAACGTGCTATCGCCAATCGAGCCTGTCGCGCCTAGTACGGCGATGCGTTGGGTCATAACCATCTGTGCCTATAATACGGTGAAATTAAATGAGAAATAAATATAAGTCATAAGACCTAATAATAGGCAGCTTAGTCGCTACCAAATACGTAAGCCTTACTTCTTTTTATATTTTTAGCCTGATAGCTTTTTACTTTTGGACTACTTATTGTTATGCGACAATTAAACCAAGCTGCTGTAGCGCCCAAAAGCCCAGTGCAAATATCGGTGTGGCAGATAATAACGAATCAATGCGGTCAAGAACCCCGCCATGCCCCGGTAAAATCGTTCCAGAGTCTTTGACATCAGCACGGCGTTTGAGCATCGACTCAAACAAATCACCCAGTACGGACGCTAAAATTGTCAGTGCCGACAAGGCTACAAAAGTGACTAATGGTACGCCAGTCAATTGTAGTTTAAAGACACTAATGACTATGACCACAAGCAAACCCGTGACTAAACCGCCTGCCAGTCCTTCCATACTTTTATTGGGGGAGACATTTGGTGCCATCTTGCGGCGACCGAACTTACGCCCAACAAAGTAAGCGCCACTATCGGCACACCAGACCAATAAGAATACATACAGCAGCCACCATGCTGACAGCTGCCATAAGTAGAACATAGCGGTAATGGCGGCGGTCAATATTACTGCACCCATCAATGCCAATTTTTTACCGTACCAGTTGGTATGAGTGGGAAATACCCGCACCCAAGACAATGCCATTAGCCAAATAACCAATGACGCCACCCACCAAAACAGCCAAGTGATCTTAAACATCAGCGAAACGATGGTCAGTGCTAAAACCAAGAGCACAAATAGTGCAGGCTGCTGCCATTTCGGCATCAGCTTGGTCCACTCGTGGGCGGCGATAATGACGCCAATCGCCAAAAGTGGCGCAAATAAAATAGGAGTTTGGCTCGCAAACATTGCAATACCAACGATAATAACGAGAACAATTGCCGTCTTAATTCGTTGCCACATACTTATCGAGCCTTATATAACGAAGAATGTTTGGTCAAAATGCATCATAATTATGAACTATAACAGTGAACCATAATAGTCCATCAATTATGATTAACGCTCATTAAAGCAGCTTATCATTGACCAAACAAGTGTAATTCAAATTACTAGAACTTCTTAACCTATCATTTTTACAGTCGCTATTGCCCGCGCCCTTCTTAATGAATTTGTTGCTCTATCACCACTTGTTCGCTCGTTTTACCAAAGCGGCGTTGACGTTGGGCGAATTCGGCTATCATCGCGGCCAACTCTGCTACTTTAAAGTCCGGCCATAGTGTTTGGGTAAAGAACAATTCAGCATAGGCAGATTGCCACAACAAGAAGTTCGACAGACGGTATTCGCCGCCCGTGCGTATCAACATATCGACTGCTGGCGCATCGGCTAATTGTACATAATCACCAAGCATCTCTTTATTAACGTCTTCTGCACGCAGCTTGCCTGCTTCTACTTGCTGTGCCAACTGTTTGGCGGCATGAGCAATATCCCACTGACCGCCATAACTAATAGCGATGACTAAAGTCATGGCTGTAAAATCAGCCGTTTTTGCCTCAGCATCTGCCATCAATACTTGCAAATCTTCACTAAGCTGACTGCGATCACCAATAAAGCGCAGGCGAATGCGATATTTGAGCATACGTGGCATTTGCTCATTGATGGTTAGGCTCAACAGTTGCATCAACAATGCCACCTCACTCGGTGGACGTTGCCAATTTTCACTAGAAAAAGCAAATACAGTTAGTACTTCAATGCCAGTACTGACACAGTATTCGACAATAGGATCTAGCGCATCTTTACCAGCGATATGCCCCTGACCTTTGCCTAAATGATTGATTTTACCGTAACGATTATTGCCATCCATGATGACAGCGATATGACGCGGAAGAAGAGCGGGAGATAAAGCATCTGGAGTAGACATAGGCTAACTTGCTTGTGGTTTGGATAAAGTAATGGTAATCGAACTGAATGACAGTCTGGCAAAAAATTATTGCCTATTTGCCTTACATCTACTAAAAAACCTAAGTGTATTAAAAAACGACGAAAAGGCTTGGATATAGAACTTATAGCAAAATAAAAGCTTAATTTCTTATACGACAATCATTCTGATACGGCAATAAACAGCCAATCATTATTCAATATTGGCTGTTTTTTTAGAGAAAGAATATGGACAACGAATTATCTTTGACGAAAGTGCATTGTCTTTAACTAACTAAATAACTAAATGAAAAGACAACGCTTCTTTCCTACACTTCCATCAAGTCACTTTCTTTTTTGCTTAAGCGGCTGTCAATCGTTTCAATATACTTGTCAGTGATTTTTTGAATATCATCACTGGCGCGGCGCTCATCATCTTCTGAGATTTCTTTCTCTTTTGCCAACTCTTTAATATCATTCATCATATCACGGCGGATATTACGGATAGAAACGCGGCTGTTTTCAGCTTCGCTACGAGCAAGCTTTTGCATATCGCGGCGCGTGTCTTCGGTCAACGCTGGCATCGGCACACGAATCACGTCAGCTGTCATCGGGTTTAAGCCCAAGTCTGCTTCGCGAATGGCTTTATCAATCGCTTGTACCATAGTACGCTCAAATGGCTGTACCAATAGCGTGCGCGAATCTTCGACGTTGACGCTTGCCACTTGATTCAATGGCGTATCTGCGCCGTAGTAGCTAACCATCACACCAGATAGCATACCTGGATGGGCTCGACCAGTACGTACTTTACTAAAGGTGCTTTCAAGCGCCTCTAGCGTCTTTGCCATACGTGCTTCGCCGTCTTTCTTAATCTCATTAATCATCATGTATCCTTATTTATCGCTATCGATAAAGCAGTCATTATTGTTAGGTATAAAGCTGTTAGGTATAAATCTTATTCAAAGATTGCTGCTCACCACATCAGTGATTTCATGCTCATATCAATGATAAAGCCTACGCTTAAGCTTAATGATAAACGCGCGTGCCTTCATTTTCGCCCATAATAACGTTTAATAATGCGTTAGGCTTGGTCATATCAAACACTTGCAGCGGTACATTGTGCTCACGGCATAAAGCGATTGCCGTTAAGTCCATTACACCAAGTTTTTGCTCGAGCACTTCATCAAAGGTTAAGCCATCATATTTTTTGGCATCAGCATGTAAGCTTGGGTCTTTATCGTAAACGCCATCAACCTTGGTCGCTTTTAGAATTAAGCCCGCCTCAATTTCAATACCACGTAAGCAAGCGGCAGTATCAGTGGTAAAGAAAGGGTTACCAGTACCAGCGACAAAAATACAAACTTCGCCGTTTTTGAGATAACGAATAGCGTTACGACTACTATAGCTTTCAGTGACTTCGCCAATTGGCAATGCTGACATCAAACGCGTTTTAATATTACGACGCTCAAGGGCATCACGCATCGCCAAACCATTCATGACAGTGGCAAGCATGCCCATTTGGTCACCAGTCACTCGGCCAACCAAGCCTTCTTTTTGTAGCTGGGCGCCGCGGTATAAGTTCCCACCGCCAACGACGATACCGACTTGTACCCCAAGTCCGCGCAAGTGGGCGATAGACAAGCTCATCTTATCGAGCACTTCGGTATCAATCCCCATCTCTTTACCACCGGCTAAGGCTTCACCAGAGAGTTTCAGCAAGATACGAGAGTAACGCGGGTTTTTGTCAGACATGAGGTCACCTTGTTAGCATTAAATTATAATTAAAATGAGCGGTAAAACACCAATAGAGTTTGCCGTTAGATTTACCCGACCTGCCATAACCCGAAGCACTATAAAAAACACCATGATTGATGACAAACGGGTAAAAAGGCTAAATTGCGCTAATTGTAGCAAAAACTGCCCGCTATTGGGCAATTTTCACTCGTATATTGTAGTGACTAATCAGCTATTATCACTAATCAGCTACTGTAACTAATCAGCCTTATAGCTAACTAGCCTTTGTAACTGGCAAACAAATCATACTCACTAGCGTCATCGATCGTGACGGTTAGGAACTGTCCGACTTTGACTTGCGCCGTGATATCATCAACGTAGACATGACCGTCAATCTCAGGCGCATCAGCGTAGCTACGGCAAATCGCAATGCCCTCTTCACTATCAATCTCATCGACCAATACCATTAGAGTTTTACCGACTTTCTCTTGTAGTTTTTGTGCTGAGATATCCTGTTGTAGCGTCATTAAACGCTCATAGCGCTCTTGCTTAACGTCTTCAGGTACGTGGTTTGGCAAATCATTGGCGACCGCACCCTCAACTTCTGAATAAGTAAAAGCACCAACGCGATCAAGGCGCGCCTCGACCAACCAATCAAGCAGGCATTGGAAATCTTCTTCCGTCTCACCAGGGAACCCAACCACAAAGGTTGAACGAATAACGATATCAGGGCAAATCTCACGCCATGCTTTGATACGCGCCAAGGTGTTTTCACTATGTGCTGGACGCTTCATCGCTTTGAGGATGCGATGGCTGGCATGCTGGAATGGAATATCAAGATAAGGCAGCAGCTTCTTCTCGCCCATTAGCTCAACGACTTTATCCACATGCGGATATGGATAAACATAATGCAAGCGCACCCAAATACCCAAGTCATTTAATGCTTGGCATAAGTCATAAAATTTTGACTTAAGCGGCATACCATTCCAAAAGCTGGTTCTATATTTTAAGTCCAGTCCATAAGCGGAGGTATCTTGCGAAATAATAAGCAACTCTTTCACGCCAGCGTTTTTCAGCGCCAAAGCTTCATTCATCACGCTATCAATTGGACGCGAGACCAAATCGCCACGTAAGCTTGGAATAATGCAAAAGGTACACCGATGGTTACAGCCTTCCGATATTTTTAAATACGCATAATGGCTTGGGGTTAATTTGATGCCCGCCTCATTAATCAAATCTATCTTTGGATCATAGTTTGCATCCTGACTGCGATTCGGCTTGGGCACATGCTGCGATACGGCGGTAATCACTTCATCATAAGCATGCGCACCGGTCACGGCTAGCACAGCTGGATGCATTTTACGGATTTTTTCCGCTTCTTTACCTAAGCAACCTGTCACGATAACTTTACCGTTTTTGCTAATCGCTTCACCGATAGCGTCCAACGACTCTTGCACTGCGGACTCAATAAAGCCGCAAGTATTGACCACGACCAAGTCTGCGCCTTCATAATCACTGGCAACTTGATAACCATCACGGCTGAGTTCCGTGATAATGCGCTCACTATCGACCAAGGCTTTTGGGCAACCTAATGACACAAAGCCAATCTTTGGCGCTGCGTTCACTGGCGCATTCATAGTCGCTGCTGTCGCTTTCGCTGATGTAGCTGAAACCACATCGCTACTTTGCTCAATGCTACGGTTTTGATTGTGGTTGGCTTTATGGTGATAAGGTTGAACACTGTCCGTCGAGCTTTGCACGGGCGTTGCCGTTGGCTTAGCAGGATTAAAAATAGTGGCAGTGTCTTTTGGCATAGAAGCTGAAGATGTAGAAGCTGGCTGTGAAGGGGCTATAGTCGTATTAACGGACTCGGTAGAAATATTGGGCATGGCTGACCTTGCTAGAGAAAAATGGCTGTGCGCATTGTACGTTTTTTTTGCAAAAACCGCCAGTTTTGCCGCTCTATAGTGTTGATTTATGGTTAAATATTATATCGAGCATCTCTTTACTCTAGGCAGCACTCATGACCGCTGATTTGATCACCGCAAAACCAACGCCAGATTTGGCATTTATATCGCAGCATTTATTTACAGCTATCTTATGGATCAACGATGAATTGTCTATCACTTGGCTAAATGCCCAAGCTGAGCAGTTACTGGCTATCAGTAGTGGACGCCTGCTTAATCAATCAATACTGACGCTGCTTGCACCCGATGAGTTAAGGTTAAAAGACAGTCTTATTAATAATAATCGAGAAGATAAAACTTACTCTTTGACGGAGCGCTTTTTTCAAGCAAAGAAATATCAACAACCCTTTATCGATCATGATCACCTTATACACACCCAGCTCAATGGCGGACTGACACTATCCGTAGATTATAGCGTGACGCCCGTCATCTACGAGCAGCAGCCTTATTTTATTATTGAGATGTGGGGCAAAGATCGGCAAAGTCGTATTTCAGAAGAACAACGCCAACAGCAGCAATATAGCGTTGCCCGTCATATGCTGCGTTCGGTCGCCCATGAAATCAAAAATCCATTGGCGGGTATTCGCGGTGCCGCGCAATTATTGCAGCGGCAATTCATCAAATTTAGCGATATGTCTTCTTTTGAAAGGGAGGCTACCGCTGTTATCAGCAATGAAAACACCGATTTAAATCATAACAATACCCTGCAAAAAAATGCGATAAAGCTCTGCAATTATACCGATATCATTATCTCAGAGACCGATCGTCTGACCCAGTTGATTGGACAGCTCCTTGGCTCAAGTCAGCTACCAAACTGGCAAATACTAAATATCCATGAGCCGCTAGAGCATGTTTTGGCCTTAATAGTTAACCAATATCCAGAAATGACGCTACAGCGTGATTATGATTTGTCATTGCCTGAGTTATGCGCGGATAAAGATCAGTTAATCCAAGTGTTTTTAAACCTTATTAATAATGCTTGCGAATCGATGACTGAGTTTAAGCAAACGCTGCAACAAAACGTGCCAGCCGCATCCAATAACTTGTCGTCAGATATTGTGCAGAGTCATCTTGACGGTGCTAGCAGCTATCAACCAAAACTGCATATTCAAACGCGGGTTGCCTTTCAACACACCATCGGTAGCCAACAGCATAAACAAGTCTTACAAATTACCATTACCGATAACGGCTCAGGGATAGATGATGCGCTGATTGGTCAGATATTTTTCCCGATGGTGACCAGCCGTGCCGCTGGCACTGGGCTTGGCTTATCTATCGTGCAAGATATCATCAGCCGCCATCATGGTATGATTGATGTCAGCTCAAATTCATCACAAAGGGATAATCCGAATTATAATCCCATTTATAATCGCATCTATAATGACAATAACAGTCAGACCCGTTTTACCCTTTATTTGCCTTTCCAACAGCCAATCGCTGCAAGTTAATGCTGCCACCTCCATCCTCTCACTGCTTATTAGGCGAAACACATGACTCAGTATAATGACACTCAACATCTTACGAGCAATGAGCAAATCCCAATGGTCACCGTCAATAACGCGCCTGATGCCACTCCAGCGACATTATGGCTTATCGATGATGATGCAGCGCTGCGTTTGGTATTGGCAGATACTTTTGAGGATGCCGGTTTCAACGTTATCAGCTTTACCCAAGCGCAAGCTGCATGGACCCGCCTTAATGATGTCTTGCAACAGCACGAAGCAGCCGACCAACTACCAGATGTGATATTGACCGATATTCGTATGCCTATGATGGATGGTCTGTCCTTTAGTGATTGGGTGCATCAACACTTCCCTAAGCTACCGATTGTCATTATGACGGCGCATTCCGACCTTACGTCTGCGATCAGTAGCTATCAAACTGGCGCATTTGAATATCTGCCCAAGCCCTTTGATTTAGATGATGCAGTCGCCACGATTTATAAAGCCATTAATTACCAACCGAATCTAGTCGTATCAAATCATTCAATCGAGTCTAATACGAATGTAAGTACCGATACCAAAGAACAGCCTGCGAGCAAACCAAATGTAGCCAAATCAGCTAGAAAACCCCCTAAAGCTGCTGAAAATAAAGCTCAGGAAAAACCCAAATCCCAAACTAATAACAACCCAAGCGGCATTATTGGTCAATCACAAGCCATGCAAACGGTATTTCGCGCTATTGGGCGCTTAGCGCACTCACCTATTACCGTCTTGATTACGGGAGAATCAGGTACGGGTAAAGAGTTGGTTGCTAGCGCTCTACATGAGCACTCTCCGCGAGCGCAGCAACCTTTTATTGCTCTTAATATGGCCGCTATCCCGCATGATTTAATTGAGTCTGAGCTATTCGGTCACGAAAAAGGCGCGTTTACTGGCGCAACAACAACGCGGCAAGGTCGTTTTGAGCAAGCTGATGGCGGGACATTATTCTTAGATGAAATCGGTGACATGCCGTATAGCACCCAGACGCGTTTGCTACGAGTACTGGCCAATGGTGAGTTTTTTCGCGTAGGCGGACAACAGCCGGTCAAAGTAGACGTACGCATCATTGCCGCCACCCACCAAAACTTAGAAGCGCTCGTCAAACAAGGTAAATTCCGTGAAGATTTATTTTATCGACTCAATGTCATTCGCCTGCCATTACCGCCATTACGGACGCGGCCTGAAGACATTCCAGCATTAGCCACCTACTTTATGCTGCGCGCCGCTAAACAGATGAATAGCGCTGAAAAGCAGCTTCATCCGACAGCACTACAGGTGATGCAATCTTCTGAGTGGCGTGGCAATGTCCGTCAACTTGAGAATGTCTGCCTCTGGTTGACGGTGATGGCAACGGGCGATACGGTCATGGTCGAGGATTTACCACCAGAGTTACTTGAAACTATTCCCTCGCCTCTAGAGCCTCGGTCACAGCAAGACCTGTCTGTAAAAGAAGCCACTCAAAATCAGCAACACAGTGATGGCGCGTATAGTCCCAATAAAAACCATCAAGACAATAAAAACGTTCAAAATAATCAAGTCAGTCAAACTAATGAAAACCAGAACTGGCAGCAGGCACTTGCCATATGGGCTGAGCAGTCTCTGCAAACTGGCGAAACTGATATCTTGCAAACCGCAGCGCCAGAGTTTGAACGTGTATTGCTTAAAGCTGCTCTAAACCATAGCGGTGGTAAAAAGATAGCAGCCGCTAACTTACTCGGTTGGGGACGCAATACTTTGACGCGCAAATTACAGCAATTAGAGATTACCGCATCAGAGCAAAATAATTGAAATTAAAACCAGAAATTATCATTAAAAATTCCTATAAATATCAGTATTTTATAAAATCCATCGAAAATAATTGCTAAATAATTAAAAATAATCGCAAATAGGGGTTGCCAAACGATTCAAACTCTATATAATAGCCAACCACTGAGACGCACTACCGAATCAGTTAACTATCTCGATGGCATTTGAATTTAACTGCCTTTGATGATAGAGTAACGAAAATGGGGCTGTGGCGGAATTGGTAGACGCACCAGATTTAGGTTCTGGCGCCGCAAGGTGTGAGAGTTCGAGTCTCTCCAGCCCCACCATTTTCGGATAGTACATCTTAGACCAAATATTAAAGCCTGCTTTTTAGCAGGTTTTTTTGTGTCTAGAGTTTAGCATTCATGATTATAATCTTTCCAAATCCACCACAATATCTTCCATACTTTGATACCTTCTCTCTACCCGCTTTGCCAACGTTTTATTAATGATACCTTGATAGCAACTATATTCTAACGGCAATGTTGGAACTAGCTGTTGGCAATGCTGAGTCGCCCATTCTCTTAACGGCGCACCACTCGGATTATCAATCTTAAACGGTCGCTTGCCCGTTAATATTTCATACATCATTATCCCAAACGCGTAAATATCACTTTGTAGCGTTGCGCCCTGTCCTTGCCAGCGTTCAGGGGCAAGATAGGCTGGCGTACCAGCACTATCTCCCGAATTATTTTTATCACTGTTTTGAGCAACATCGTGATTAATTGCTTCTGCCAAAGCAAAGTCAGTCAATAATAAATCAGGTACGATACTGCTATTATCCGCATGATTTGGCATGAAACCATCTAGCAAAATATTACTAGGCTTAATATCATTATGTAGCCAGCCAATGTTATGTAGCTTGGCTACGAGAAGAGCAGACTGCACAATAAAATGATGCTTTTGTATGTCTGTTAATCGTGAGTGATTTTGAGAATTAAGCTGAGATGCCAAGCTGCCATTTGGATAATAAGGCATGACCAATACAATCAGCTGCGAAGACGGTTTTAGTATTTGAATCGTGACGTTATCGTAGGCTAGTATTGGTGGAGCGATAGCAGGCAGGCTGTTTTCACTGATTGATATATTTATAGATTTTAAAACGTCAGCCTCGTAAGCTAAATCAGCCGATTTCTTATTGCTGTCAGCACTTAGCTGCCATTTAATCATCACCTGACCAAACTGTGCATGCTGGCCGCGCGTTAACCCTTGGTAATTGGCCTCACCACTATCACTTTGCTGACTGAGTCGTTGATGCGCTATCTTGCTATAATGCAAGCTTGAGAATAAAGTCGTCAGCACTGGCAGAGTTTGCTGCGCTTGCATTTCTAACGCTTGTTCTGTACTTACGTGCTTTGCACACGCTTTTTCTGTAGATGGATTACTGGCACTATTTTTCATGGTAAAGTGAAGCCTTTATGCGTCTAGTATGCCAAACGACATTTTAATTTATATAAGCGATCAATTATTATGCCCCAATCCACTAACACCCATATGAATTATGCCCTACCCGACCATTTATTGGATTTGCTTGGGCAGTACCTCCAAGAGCAGGTCACGCCAACCATCGAGATTGATCCTGAACAGCTGGCCTATCGCTGGGTTGGCGGTCATCAGGGTCATCTAGAGCCGCTGGCTGTTAACTTGTTTTTAAGTTTAGATGACTTGCATGGTATCGATACGCAAAAGGCAAAACTGGTACAGAATACACGGCAGTTTCTAAAGGGCTATCCTGCCAATCACGTCTTGATGACAGGTACACGCGGCGCTGGCAAGTCATCGCTGATTCGGGCATTGCTACAAGCTTATCATAGCGAAGGACTGCGTATTATTGAAATTGCCCGTGATGACCTGCGGGTGCTTGATAAGATTCGCGCCGCCATTAATGCGCTGCCAGCGGATTGTGGCTGCCACTATGTGGTGTACTGTGATGATTTGGCGTTTAACGGTCAAGATGAGAGTTATCGGACGTTAAAAAGTGTGTTGGACGGCTCGCTGGATTCAGAGCAAGACAAGCTATTGGTCTATGCAACCAGTAACCGCCGTCATCTTTTGCCACAACTGATGAAAGACAATGTCAATATTTATAATGGTCAAACCGATGAGGTCAACCCTTATGAAACCATTGACGAGACGGTATCGCTGTCTGATCGATTTGGGCTTTGGTTGTCCTTTCATCCCATGGATCAAAACACTTACTTACACATCGTGCGCCATTATTTATCGCTTTCGCCAAACCGCACTCTAGATAATGCGAATGACGTTAAAGAAAGTAATCATAATGAAGAAGAAAATAAGACGCTACCTGATAATATCAGAGCAGCAGCATTACGCTGGGCATCAGAGCGCGGTGGACGTTCAGGACGAGTGGCATATCAATTTAGCCGCTACTGGATAGGACAGACACGCTTGGCAGCTGAGGATAATAACTCTTAAAAGTTATTTAGATTTATTGTTTATAATCGCGTGCAGAGCCTAGATACTGCACGCGGCTACCCTCTTCTTCGTCTATCAAATCAGCTGAGCCATTCACCATATATTGGTCAAAATCTGCTGCCAACCATAGATTGCCTGCATAAGCACTTTGGGCATCCAAACGAATATGCGCCATGTTCGGCGTACTACTCTGTGGGTTATCAAAGCTTTGGTAGCGAGCGCTAAAATGGGTCAAAATTAAATTTTTAAGCTCGTATTTTTGGGCAAATTGACCTACTAACTGCGCGCTACTATGCATGGGATCAAAGTCTGGGTTTTTTACCTGAATCTTATTTAACACTTCATGAGTATAAGTGGCTTCATGCACCAGTAGATCTGCATCGACTACCGCAGCACTTAGGCACTCTGGGGTATCGTTATCACCTGCAATCACTACCCGAGTACGTTGGCTGTCATTATCGACATAATCTGCTGAGTAAAGCTTACGGCCACCTTCGGTCACAACATCTTCGCCCTGTTGCAGTCTGCCCCACAGCGCGCTTGCTGGAATACCTGCTGCTGTTAATTTATCGTTATTAAGTGTACGTCGGCTGATGGTTTCAGTCATTGCAAATCCATAAGAGGCGACACGATGCGATAAAGGATGAATATCTATAACTAGCTGATGCTGGTGGTCTAAATTGATCGTTACTTCACCTTTATGCTTATTATTTGGCTCAGACAACAAATCTTCTATCACCATAAAGTTAATGGCAAACGGAAAGTACAGCTCAGTCGTTACCGTAATGGCCTCAAGCAGCGTTGCTATCGCTTTTGGCGCAATAAGCGTTAGCGCCGCAGTACGTCCTGACATGGCCGCACTCGCCAGCAATCCTGGCAGACCATAACAATGATCGCCATGCACATGGGTAATACAAATCGCTTCGAGCTGATGTAAAGATAGCTTGGTATGTAAGAGCTGCTGCTGTGTGCCTTCACCGCAATCAATTAAAACCCAAGGACGCGATTCTTTCTTTTGTTGTTGACTTGCCCCTGAGCTATAAGGATTGACGCACTCAATGGTAAGCGCCGTGACATTACGCTGCTTAGTTGGCACCCCTGCGGAGGTACCCAAAAAAGTGAGCTTTAGCATAGACGTCCTCTTCTATCTAAACCGTTATTTTCTACAACGACTGGCATAGCATGGTTCTTTGACCTTCAATCATTTGCCCGCCATTGGCCGTACATTCATTGACCATATTGGACTCATAAGATTTCCAACCACCATAAAAGCTGGCAACACATAAAATCACTACCAGCAATTTTTGTGACCATGCTTTGATAGATACTTGCTGGCTATGCACACTACCATCGGTACTATTCAGCGCTTGTTTAGCAGCAACCTCACTGTCAGTGGGTTTACTATTGGGTTTATTCAGGTCTGTCATTTTTTATCCTAAAAAAGGTTTTGTCTATAAATAAACAAAACCTTTTATTATCATATTAAATTAGTCATTGATTAACGATTAAATGCGCCTCGTTTAGAACTGTAAACGACCGCCCTTTTCTTCGGCACGCTTAAAGGCATCGCGCTCTTCACAACGTTTGAGCCAGTTTAAGATATTGGCATATTTACTGCTATCTAAACCGCCACCAGCATTGGCACCGACAACAGCAAGATGCATTTGGATATCAGCGGCACTGAATTCGCTACCGGCAAACCAATGATTGTCTTGCAGATGCTGCTCCATCATGGTCAATATGGTATCTAAGCTTTTGCTAATCATGCTTTTTTCGACTTGATTGCGGATGCTTTTGCTCACAGGCTTGATAAGCATCGGCGACTGTTCAACCACTTTGGTAAATACCAAACGCATCACCAATGGCGGCATCACTGACGCTTCGGCAAAATGCAGCCAAAAGGTATACGCTTCCCACGCCGCTTCGTTGTCATCCGCAGGCTTAAATTGCTTCTCGCTATCATAATGCTTAAGCAAATACTCAATGATAAATCCTGACTCAATGAGCACACGCTCATTTACTTCTAACATCGGCGCATGACCGAGCGGATGTATTTGTTTTAAACTGTCAGGCGCGCGGTAGGCTTTATTGCGCGCATAGCAGGTCAGTTTATAATCAACCTCAAGCTCTTCTAATAGCCAGATAATACGAAACGAGCGTGAGTTTGCTAAATGATGAAGGTGTAACATAAACCATCCTAGTTATAGTGTGAATAAGCGATAATAGTAAGCAATAATAATGATAGGTAGCGCCCGCATTCCATTGCTAACATTGCTAAGCCTTTTGAGCAGCATTAGACATGATTGATTAGGCATGATTAAGCATTGTTTTCAGCGTGGCAGCACTGCTGTCGATAATAGCGCAATTAACCAGCCTTTAACACAGAAACTGTGTAGAGCACGGCTACAAAACCATGCCTAGCAAGTCAAACTTATCGCCCTTAAGCTGTCAGTGTTATTTAGCATGTAACTCTTCAATTTTGCGCGTCATCTTGTCTATTTTTTGCTGATATTTTCTAATCTTACGGAAACGATGCGCGGTCAGTACGCCTTTGATACGGCGATTTTTTAGGCGGCGGCGCGGCGGGAAACTGCCGACCTGAGGCTCGTTATACCCTTGCAAGCGGTCGTCACGCTTACGAGTCACATAACCAAGCGCACTATCGGCAATCATAATCAGCAGCGCGATAAAAATCATGCCGTACATAAATAACGAGCCACCTTCATCGATGCTTTGGTGCAAAATCGTAATAGAAAATATAAATAGGAATATCGGCTCAAGGTAGCATAAAGTGCCAAATAGCGAGACCGGCAGCTTTTGACTAGCGACCATAGTCAGCGCCATCGCCGCTGTACTGATGATACCCAGTAGCGGCAACAGATACCAAAATTTATCCGTCGCTATCGCAAGCTCAAAGCCACCGCTCATATACAAGGCGATGATAACCACCGGTGTTAATAAAACCAAATCCGAAATAAGCCCCGTAATCGGCGGTACAGCAAGCTTACGACGCAGGAGATAATAAGGCGGATAACCCAAACAGACAAATAAGGTTGCCCAAGAAATAGCGCCATATTGCCAGACGTCATAGGCAATACCGAGCGCAGCACAGATGGTAGCCACCCACTGTAGCAGCGTCATGTCTTCATTATAAAAAAAGCGCCCCACGATAATCATAATCATTGGGTATAAGAAATACCCCAATGTCACCTCTAGACCCAAATCATTGACGGGTGCCCACATAAATATCCAGATTTGCGCGCCCAAAATCGGTGTGGGTATGATAAATAAAAACCACTCTTTTGCGGTCTTTAAGGTTTTGAGATAATCAAAAATATGCTGCCATTGCTTAAGGACACTGACCAGTAGCACCAAGCTGAGTAGCATCATCAGCACACGCCAAGAAGCAACTTGCGTCCCCGATAATGGCTGCATCAATAGACCAAATAAAAATAGCAATGCATAGAGAAAATTTGCTGCCACTGCAACGATGGTGCCCTGCGACGTCTGATTGGTGGGGAACATAACAACAGCCTTTAGAGATAAGCGCACGTCCTTGGCAATTTTGAAAAAAAACAAAAGCCTCAGACGCGAACGTCGGAGGCCTTCTGTCTATAAGCTTTTTATCTATAGAATCTTTTGCTGATAAATCAATCGTATAATGTTGAGATAAACGCTGTAAATACTGAGTGCTTATATCAAGCTTTACATTATGTCAAAGTCAGAATAGATAAGCAATACATTGACTTAACCCGCCTATTCATTTTGATATATGGCTTATTAACTCTATCCGTTTAACGCATATCCATCGCTCTATTTACTTAGTATCTAGCTGCTCGATTTTACGCTGTATTCTATCCATCTTTTTTTGATAACGACGCATCTTACGGAAACGATGGGCGGCTAACACCCCATCGATACGGCGATTTATCAAACGGCGGCGCGGTGGAAAGCCGCCCACTTGTGGCTCGCGGTAGCCATGCAAATGATTATCACGGCGACGACGAAGATAACCCATTATACTATCAGCAATCATGATAAATAACGCCAAAGTAATCATGCCGTACATAAATAACGAGCCGCCTTCATCGAGGCTTTGGTTTAAAACGGTAATGGATAAAACAAACAGCAGCATCGGTTCTACATAACTTAGGGCACCAAATAATGACACTGGCAGCTTACTACTGGCAACCATGGTCAGCGACATGGCAAGCGCACTAAAAGCACCGAGCAGCGGCAATAAATACCAAAACTTTATGTTTTGTGCCGCCACGCTAAAGCCGCCACTGCTATACAGCATGATGAGCACCACCGGCGTCAGCAAGGTCAAATCCGACAGCAAACCAGTAATAGGCGGTACGGCAAGCTTACGCCGCAAGAGATAATAAGGCGGATAACCCAAGCATACAAATAACGTTACCCACGATACCGTCCCATATTGAAAGATATCATAGCCAATCCCCAGTGCTGCCAGTAGTGCCGCCATCCACTGCAATGCACTCATATGCTCATGATAAAAAAAGCGCCCCAGCACTATCATCACCAGTGGCAATAAAAAATAACCCAAAGTGACATCAAGACCGAAACCATTGACCGGCCCCCACATAAACAGCCAAATCTGCCCACCCAATATTGGCGTAGGTAATATAAATATCAGCCATTCTTTCGGGGTTTTTAAAGTTTTTAGATAATCAAAAACGTGTTGCCATTGCTTAGTAAAACTGACCAATATCAGCAAACTCAATAGCATCATCAGCACCCGCCATGACGCTACTTGCGTACCTGTTAAGGGCAACATAAATAGCCCAAACAAGAACATCAATGAAAACAAAAAACTGGATGATATTGCGGCTAATGTTCCCTGAAAAGTTTGATTGGTCGTAAGCATAACAACGGCCTTAAAATAGCGCTTAATGGGTATTATTTATAATAAGTTTATAAAGGTTAGTAATCATAATCAGTCAAATGTAATATCAATATTTCACGTATTGCTGGTATAAGTTTTTTGCAGCCTCTGTCTGCGTAGGCACAGCAAGCAAGAAAAACTTATACCAGCAGTGCCGTAGCGTTTTAATGTATTTTAACTATAAAAGCTAAGATGTATAGGTTAAAAGCTAGAAAATGGACTTTGACAATAAACAGCACTCAAAAAAAAGCCCCCAACGATATCGTCAGAGGCTTTTTCTAGAGCAGTATTGCTAACTAAACTAAAAAGCTAACAACTGAGATATTTACTCGTCATCGTCTGTGTTTTCATCTGCTGCATCATTCGATGTTTCGTTATCTACTAAGTCATCATTTGCACCATCAATAACGCCATTGATATCGGTCGTCGCGCTGTTGCCAGTTTCGGCATCAATATCGATTTGCTCTTGACCCTCTACTGCAAACGTTCCATCTTCTCTCATAGCATCAACTAGCTCGTCGTCGCTTTCTTCGTGCTCAACACGCGCCATAGCAACTAACTTCTCGTCTTTTGATAGACGAATCAGCGTCACACCTTGCGTATTACGACCAGAGCTTGCTACATGCTCAACTGGGGTACGCACTAATGTACCTTTGTCAGAGATTAAGATAATATCGTCTGTAGAGTCAACCTTGGTAGCACGAACCAGCGCACCATTACGCTCACTGGTTTTAATAGCAATCACACCGCCACCACCACGATTTTGCGTATTGAACTCATCGATAAAGGTACGTTTACCAAAGCCATTTTCACAAGCAATCAGAATTTCGCGCACATCATCTTCGATAACCACCAATGATTTAATAAACTCATCAGCCGCCAGACGCATACCACGAACGCCTTTAGCCGTACGACCCATTGCACGCGCATCATTTTCATCAAAACGAATCGCTTTACCACTTGAAGCAAATAGCATCACTTCTTGGCTACCATTGGTGATACGAGCGCTCACCAATTTATCGCCTTCTTCTAAACCAACCGCAATCAAGCCGTTCGAGCGAATATTGGCAAACTGTTTTAGCTCGACACGCTTCACGGTACCATTGGCAGTTGCAAAGAATACAAAAGGTGGCTCCGCTTGCGTGCTATCGTCTAAATTATTATCTTCTGATAAGCTGTCATCGCCATCTGCTGATGTCTCAGCTTTGCTAGATAACTCTTCTACTATTTTTGGAATAGGCAGTATCGTGGTGACCGTTTCATCAGGATTTAATCCAATTAAATTCACCAATGGACGACCACGCGCACCGCGACTGGCAATCGGTACTTCAAAACCACGTAGACTAAAGACACGACCACTATCCGTGAAGCATAGTACGGTGGCGTGCGTTGAGGTCACAACTAAGTGATCAATCACATCGTCTTCTTTCATCGCGGTCGCAGATTTGCCTTTACCGCCACGTTTTTGCGCCACATAATCATCAATCGGCTGCGTTTTTGCATAACCCGTACGAGAAACCGTCATGACCACGGTTTGTTCTGGGATAAGGTCTTCACGGTTAAAGTCCATACGTGAATCGATAATATCGGTACGACGCTCATCACCAAAGTTTTCACGAATCTCAATCATCTCGTTTGAGATAATGGTCATTAGCTTATCAAAATCGCCAAGGATAGACTCTAAATTTGCAATTTCACGCAGCAAATCTTGGTATTCTTCGGTCAATTTGTCTTGCTCAAGACCGGTTAGACGATGCAGCTGCATGTCTAAAATCGCATTGACCTGCTCAAGTGATAAACGATAGCGCTCTTCACCTTCAATCAGACCAAACGGCGCTTTTGGATCTTCGCCTTCGATAAAGTCAGGACGTACCGACTGGCTACCTGCAGCGGTTAGCATCGCCACCACGCTACCTGAGCCCCACGTATTAGTCAGTAAATTTTCACGAGCCAAACCGCGGTTAGCCGATGCTTTAATCGTCGCAATAATCTCATCAATGTTCGCTAGTGCAACGGTTAAACCTTCTAACAAGTGACCACGAACGCGTGCTTTATTAAGCTCATAAATGGTACGGCGCGTCACCACTTCTTGGCGATGGCGTACAAATGCTGCAATCAGCTGACGTAAGGTCAATAGCTTTGGCTGACCGTTATCTAGCGCCACCATGTTGATACTAAAGCTAGATTCAAGCGGTGTCTGCAGGAACAAATTGTTAACAATCACTTCCGCCGTTTCACCGCGGCGCAAATCAATGGCAATACGCATGCCGTCTTTATCAGACTCATCACGAATCTCGGTAATACCTTCGATTTTCTTATCACGTACCAATTCAGCAATACGCTCAATCAGTTTGGCTTTATTGGTTTGATAAGGTACTTCGGTGAAGACAATACGCTCACGGTCACGGTTGACACCGGTGTCGCTCATCGGTTCAATAATATAACGACCACGTACGTGCAGGCGACCTTTACCGGTGCGATAGGCATCTAAGATACCCGCGCGACCATAAATAATACCGCCCGTTGGGAAGTCAGGACCTGAAATATGCGACATCAACTCTTCGGCAGATATTTGCGGGTTTTCAGCATAAGCCAAACACGCATTAATCACCTCAGTTAGATTGTGCGGCGCCATATTGGTCGCCATACCAACTGCAATACCGGTTGCACCGTTGACCAATAAGTTTGGAATACGCGCAGGCAAGACACTTGGCATACGCTCAGAGCCATCGTAGTTGTCTTCCCAGTCGACGGTGTCTTTGTCCAAGTCAGCAAGCATTTGATGGGTCAGCTTGGTCATACGGACTTCGGTATAACGCATCGCTGCCGGTGGATCATCATCAATCGAGCCAAAGTTACCTTGGCCGTCAACCATCGGGTAACGCAAGCTAAAGTCCTGCGCCATACGTACAATCGCATCATAAACAGCACTATCGCCATGCGGGTGATATTTACCGATGACGTCACCGACCACACGTGCCGACTTCTTATAAGCTTTATTATAATCGTTAGACAGCACATGCATCGCGTACATCACGCGGCGGTGTACCGGTTTGAACCCATCACGCACATCAGGCAGCGCGCGCGAGACGATCACGCTCATCGCATAATCCAAATAGGACTGCTTTAATTCATCCACGATGGCAATAGGACTGATCGAGTCGCTCATATACACTCCTTCACTCACATACTTTCTCTAAGGGTTGCGCGCCTAAAAAAGTGCTTACACTGATATAAAAATATAGCTGCACAAACGCGCAACTATGATTGCTATACCAACACGAAAAAGCACTATCAAACGGGCAAAACCATAGGAAAATGGCGATACGGTTTTTGTTAAAAGTAATGTTTAATTAAAGAAGCTATTTTAGCACATTTTTGTCGATTTAGGGGGTTCTCGATGCTATTAAAATCAAGCAAAACAGCTCATTAGCGTTGAGTTCTGCCTTTAGCAATAAGGATAAAAAAGACTTTAGCAATAGAGTGTTGTCTTTGTCGTTTTTAAAGGCTGTTTCATAAAAAAACTGTACCCCGAGGATACAGTTTTTTCGCGAGGAAGACTAAAACTACTTATATGTTTAACTAGCAAGCATTTTAAACAGGTTTGAATTCCTGATTAAAGAATTCACGCGTAGCTTCAGTACAGGCTGGGCTGACCAGACCGCCATGATAGTTGGTATAAAATGCCAATAGCGACGCGACACCGCCCTGTGGGGCTGCATCATCCTTGATTTTCTTAACGCTATTACTAAAGTTGGTTTGCACGCTATCTTTGACAGCAACCGCATCCCATTTATTCATTGACGCCTGCCCAATCAGGGTAAAGGTTTCTTTGTCGGGACGATCTGCTTTATTATCTGCATCCACATCTAACACCGTAATATTAATTTTCTTAGCAGGATTTTTGGCCACTTCTGCTTGTAGCAGTTTTACCACCGCGCCGGTATTAGTATCAAAATAAACGGTCGGATCTTGGTTGCCACCACAAATAAACGTCGGCATCGTAGGCACATAACCACGTAAGTCATTATCCTTAAGCGCCTTACGCAAATTATTTTCAGGGTTTACCGCTGTCCGCCCGTTGCCATTGTCTGCCCATAGACCATCAGGATTTTTTTGCGCATCTGCCACATAAGCAGCACGAAAATCCGTTTTAATCAGATAATCGGTCTCATCGTAGCCCCCTAAAATAGAAAACAGCTTGCCTGGTGATAAACCTGCCAGCCTTGGATCGCTAGGATTTTTTTGGAACATAGCATTATTTGGCAGTTTTTTTGCTTCGACTAACTCACTAAATGGGATATTACTAGGCAGCTGCGCGTCGGCATACTTCTCTAAGAAAATATCTGATTTTTTATTGTAAATATTGCCGTATTTTTCCTGTAAACCAATACCAAGCAGAGGTGCAAAACGTGACGCGCCAATATTGACATTGCCCATAAAGATTTCATCACCAAAAGCCGCCAACGCATAAGGACCCGATGATGGCGCAATCGCCGTCACTGGTTTTTTCTGTGATTCTAGTAATCTCGCAGTTGCCATAGTGACATAGCCGCCTTGCGAGTAACCGGCGATAAACAGCTTACCCGAGTCATCAATTTTACTGTAATGGGCATCATTGGCGCGTTTTTTGCGTTTGATAATGCTGCGCGCGCTATCTAGAGCGTCGACCATGTCGGTCGACTGCTGCTGGGCAACCAAATAAGGATGGTAGTCAAGTTTTGAGGTATCATAGCCCGCATAGTTGGGCGCGACAACGATATAGCCTTGGGCGGCAAAGTTTGCAGCAATTAAGTTTGCTTCCCCTACTGCAGGGTTTTTAGTATTACCTACTTGGGCAAAATCATAGCCTTTATCAGTCGTCGTGCCATGCGCGTATAATAATACCGGGCGATCACCTTGGCATTCAGGCGCATCGCCAGTGGGTAGCATTAAAGCGGCCGTGGCATTGGTATCTTCATCGGCGGCACCTTTGGTATCGTAGCTGACTTTTTCTATGGTAACGCCGCATTTGGCTACAGGCGTTGCGGTACTTCCAAGCCCAAAACTGTTATTTAT